>JAFUAW010000185.1 GCA_017460485.1 Lachnospiraceae bacterium
CCGCGGTATGCATGCGGAGGGAGTTCCAAGCGGTAATCCGGAATACGATCAGGAATAATATCCTTTCATGATCCTCCTACTCATTCCTCCGGTTCTCCTTCAGTGCCTCAACCATATCGATCTTCTTGATCTTGCGTTTCTGCAGCAGTAAAGATGCCTCATACGCAAGCCAGATAATCGCGAACCCGATCAACAGACTTGAAATCTTAAGCACCGGCGCAAAGTACATACCATACTCCTCGATCGTGTCGGCAAAGCCTGCTTTTGCGACCTGATAAGACAGCGGAATCGCAAGAAGGAATCCGAAGACGATCAGAATATGATTTACATTCAAGATCCGGCTTGAGATTTCTTGTCTGGAGAACCCCAGCACCTTCATAACAGAGATCGTCGTCTGTCCCTCACCAATGATCATATTGATCACCAGATACATAATGAACAGACATAGAACGGCTCCTAAGATAACAACAATATATACGATCGCAAGGATCGGTCCCATAAGATCCGACAGGGTATCACCATGCTCCGTCATATTGGTTGTACTGACCAAAAAATCATCGTCTATAGGCAGTGCCTTCTTACTTACAAGCATATTATAGACCGGTTGATCAAAGCCTGCTAGCTTGGAGGCATTCTCTCTTGATGTATACAGATAACAGTGCAGATTATCTTCTGCGATACCCGCAATCTCTATCTTATGCTCCTCAAGATCCGCAATATTATAGAAGGTCAGCGTATCTCCTTTCCCAACACCATAGGTGGCTGCTCCTGCACTCGTCAGATAATACCGATCACCATCCATGATTTCTCCATCTACCGTGACGGTCGGATATAGATCAGACCCCATCTCAATCCCCTGTACATTCAACTGCTGGGTGCTGCCCGCCACCTCGTAATATATGCGGAGCATAGGTTCCCCATCCTCCGCTCCATCCGGAAGTTCCTCTGTTCCAAGATAATTCAGAGCATATAGATATTCATAATTGATCGTCTCCTTTAATCCGTCCTTCGTCAGATGCGTCAGGGAATCATACATGATAAATCCAAGTAAAAGACATACCGCTGCGATCATCACTCCAACCAGTGTCACAACACTTCTTCCCGGATGTCCGATTACACTGCGGATGCGCAGCTTGCCTGCAATCCGCATCCGTTTCGTTTTCAAGATTCCGATACTCTTACCTTCCTTTCCTGTATGATTTAAGAGCTCGATCGCTGATTTCTTAAGCAGCCTGTGCGCCACGATCGCCGCCGTCAGGAAGTACAGCAGGCTCGGAATGACCAATGCGACCAGAACGGAAGGAAGATTATAGGTAACGCTGTAGCTCATCTTTTCATAATCATTATCAATATAGAATTTAGAAAATGCGTGAGTAAACGGAATCGAAAGGAGCAGTCCCAGAACACTTCCGATCACCCCCGGAATCAATGCGTACTTGGTATAATGCGATACGATCTCCCGCTTACGGATACCCAGTGCCAGAAAGGTGCCGATCAGTGACTGTTCCCTTTTGATCATGCGTCCGAGAATCATAACAACCAGAGCAACCACGATCAAAAATAATACCGGCGCAAAGTTCCTTGCCATATTGGTTACACCTTCCCCTTCATTCTCCGGCACACTGATCCGCGTATCACTATCCTTAGACAGATAACTGCTGATAATATAATCCTCATGGATCGCTTTCCGGAATTCCATCTCATTGTCATCCTGATAAATAACCGCATAAGACCGGATCTCATCCGCATCGATACGATCATAGGCCTCCCTCGTAACATTCATAAGAGCAAAGGTCTGATTATCACGGTAAGTATCTGCTAATGATTCCAGCATATAGATGTAATCTGCCTTTGTAAAATAACCCGTGATCCGGAAGGAATACTCTCCTGCCTGATAAATATCTCCAACCGCAATCCCATGATTCTCCGCATAGTTTTGTGTGATCAGTGCCTCCTGGTCATTGACCGGCAGTGCCCCATCCCGCACCTCACTTAAGTTCACCTGCTCCATTGGAACAAAGAACCGGATTACCGTTCCATCCTCCAGCGTAACATCCTTATAATCATTCTCTTCTAACAGCAGATGATAGTTCCTCGCTAATTGCTCCATCTCCTCCTCTGAGATTGGCAGATAGGTCGTGAATTCTGCATCCTCCGTATGATACTGCTCCATAAAATCAGCAATGATCTTGGTAAGCGTTGTACCGGTTGATACGGCTGCTATAATGAACGCCGAAGTCAGCATGGTAAGAATCGTACTGATGATATAGAAGGACCGGTTCTGTCGTACATTACGTTTGATTCGTTTATTCAATGTCATTACAGCTCCATCTCCTCTACCTTTAATTTGTTCGCATTACGTTCATTGGTTATCACCTTACCATCCTTGATCCGCAGAATCCGGTCAGCCATCGCAGTAATTGCCTCATTATGCGTAATGATCACAATCGTAGTTCCGTAGATTTCATTCACCTTCTGAACTAAGGCGAGCACCTCCTTCGACGACTTAGAATCCAGTGCACCGGTTAATTCATCACAGAGCAGCAGCTTCGGATTCTTTACCATAGCCCTCGCGATCGCCACTCTCTGCTGCTGACCGCCGGACAGCTCCTTTGGAAAATGGTTCAGATGCTTAGACAATCCTAATTCCTCCATTAGCTCCTCTGTATTCAGCGGATTCTTGGAAAGCTCCGCCGTCATCTCTACATTCTCCAACGCCGTCAGATCCGGTGTGAGATTATACGATTGAAATACAAATCCAAGCTCGTTGCGTCTATAATTCTCCAGTTCCTTATCACTCATAGTCTCCAGATGCCTGTCCCCGAATTGTAATGTGCCTTCCTCTGCCTGATCCAGTCCTCCGAGAATATTCAGCAGGGTACTCTTACCACTTCCACTCGGTCCGAGTATTACTGCAATTTCTCCCTTGTCAATATCAAAATCCGCATGATTCAGAGCCCATACCGTCGCTTCCCCTTTTCCATACTTCTTCACAAGATTTCTTCCTTCTATCAACATTAATTCCATCCTCCTTATCATCAATACCGGCATTTGCTCAAAAATCAGATTCCATATACTCTCTGCCATCCGCTCCATCACCGCTCATAGCCTTCCATATGCAGCTCCGCTCTCGATTCTGACGTAAGAACAAAGATTCGAATCATGTTCGTGATTACCGCATGATCCGGATTCTTCCTCACACCCTCAAGATGATTATGTTAGACGCATCTAACTCTTTTGTCAACACTCTTTTTGAAATTAAATCTCTATAAATGATACCATCTACCTTTATTGCCTCCATGAATCAGCAGAATTATGGTCTCATGAACAGGCAGAGGTAATGGTTTCATGAACAGGCAGAGGTAATGGTTTCATGAACAGGCAGAAGTAATGGTTTTACATTATATGGAAATATAGTATAATAATATGGCAAATGCATCGCGAGCATATCACACTGTAAGCATATAGAGAGGAACCTTTTATGTACTATTTGATCCAAGAGACCTTGACAGAGGTTGCAAAAGATACCATTAAAAATAACCAATCCCAGTATGTTGCCCTGCTGACCTCGGAGGAATGGGCTGCCGAGAAGGAGAGCTTTGATATGGGAATTGATATTGAGCTTGACCTTCAGGGAATCAGTGCAACCAAAGCAGAGGTGAATTATGATTCTCTGACCGGAAGCTTCTGTATTCCGGACCGCAAGAATATATCCGGCTCCGAGCATACCTTCTCCTTTGCCCTGGACGAAAAGGGCATTGTATTCATCGACGACAGCGGCACTGCCCTCTCTCTTCTGCAGCAGATC
>JAFUAW010000186.1 GCA_017460485.1 Lachnospiraceae bacterium
TCTGCATTAGAGATGAGCCAGAACTCTGAGAGACTTTCATGGAGCTTCGAAGAGGTTGATTCTAAGCTGAAGGGTATCATGGTTGGTATCTACCACAACATTGATGACGCTGCGAAGGAATACGGCATGGAAGGCAACTATGTAGCAGGTGCCAATATTGCCGGATTCAAGAAGGTCGTAGAGGCTATGATCGCACAGGGCGTGTGCTGATAAATGAAGTATTGTAAAGGGACTTGTTCGTGCTTGCGCGGACAAGTCCTTTTTTTCTTGAATTCATTTGCGATATGGATTATAGTGGAAGATAGTGATATGTATGAAATATGTTCGTTTTATCTTTGATGAAGATGACGGAATTGAGGTCGAAGGGGAGTATATAAATGGCTAAGAAAAGTGAAAAGAACTATCGCAAATTGAAGAAGAATCACAGCTGGATCTCATTTATCCTGTTCGGTATTCTTGTGTGGTTTGTGGGTGGTTTTGTCCAGTTTTTCGTTAATAATTTTGCGGATTATCTGCTTGATTCCAAGCTGTCAAGTGAATATGAGACTATTACATATATGGCGAAGCTGTATTCTGAGGGGCTGAAAAACGGGGATGATAATATCCATGATCTCTTAGATGCATCCGGACGTCCGTATATCATTAAGGATGAACAGGGAAATATTGTTTTCGAGAGAGGCAGGAATACCTGCAGTGAGGAAAACGGAAAGGTTCTTCTGTATTTGTTTTCCGATCCGATCGTGATCTATACGGATACGGATCAGAGAATTCTGTATCCAAAAGAAAATGGTTCCTTGGAAATCGATAAGAACAAACTCTCTTCGCTGTTCGTTTCTGCCATGTCGAATCCGGAGGATTATCAGGAGTATTTTGTGAATCCGGAGATCATGAATAATACTCTCTGGAACAGTATCGGAACAAATTACAGTGAAATGACGGACGAAGAGATGGAGGACCTGCTGTTACAGATGCGTGAGGACGGCGTGGAAGATATTGATGTTGAGAGCTTCATGGATGCCTATCAGAGGGGATACGAGATTGGACAAGGATTGGCAGAGTATGAGAACACCGGGGGCGATGCCGGCGACTCAACGGTGGAAGCAATTCAGGATACCGATGATGGAACCGCGGATGGGAATGACAACAGCGGAGATCTTGTCGTATATAATAATGATCTGGTCGGTATCACATTTGATTCAGGGTTTATGAACCAATTCATTCAGCTTCCTGTCTGGATGTCCGCGGAACTGGAAGATGGAGGTTATCTGATTGCGAAAGCATATTACAGAATAGGGATGAAGGATCTCGTAATCATCGGAATTCTGGGTGTGGTTATTGTTCTGTTAATTCTCTTTGTTCTGATCGTTATGCTGGTCAATGCCATTAACAGTTTCAACAGTCAGAGGAAGATGATGAATGTCTTCTTCACGGATGTAGTGACCAGAGGTCATAACTGGATGTATTTCCAGATCAAGGGCGAGCAGCTGCTCCGTAAGCGAAGCTCCGCCAAATACAATTATGCGGTTCTGAATCTGTTCTTTGTCAAATACAGTAATTTCTGTGTCTGCCATTCGATTGAAGAAGGTGAACAGGCACTTTGCAAGATCAGCAATCTATTGAATCGATTTGTCGAGAAGAAGGAAATGGCGGCGCATGTATCTACTTCGAATTATGCGCTGATCTTGCGGTATGTGAATGAGGATGAGCTGAAGATGCGAATCCAGAGAATTCTGGCTCAGCTTGAGAAGATTGATTCTGATCATAAGTTCGGCTTCCATGTCGGTGTGGATCTGCTTCCTGCGAATGCGGATGAGAATGGCAGTGTTACAAGGCGTAAGAATCTGGATATTGAGCAGGAATACAACAATGCCTGTGCGGCGCGGGCAACCTTATCGGACAGTGATGATTCCGGAATTGCGTTCTTTGATACCAAGCTTGTTGAAGAACAGAAGTGGATCGATATTGTGCAGGAGCAGCAGAAGAAAGCACTGGAAAACGAAGAATTCCTTGTATATTATCAGCCAAAATACGATCCGAGGACGAATGAGCTTCGCGGCGCGGAGGCTTTGATCCGCTGGGATTCTCCGGAATACGGATTCATTACCCCGGGACGGTTCATTCCGATCTTTGAGAAAAACGGATTTATTACCGAGATCGATCATTATATGATCCGGCATGTGGCAAGAGATCAGAAGGCCTGGCTGGATCAGGGATATACCTGTGTCCCGGTATCGGTGAATGTATCCAGAGCGCATTTTATCGAAAGCGATCTTGCCGAACAGATCCGGGATATGCTGGATGAGGTCGGATGTCCGCATGATATCGTGGAGATCGAGTTGACAGAGAGCGCATTCTTTGACGATAAGAAAGCGATGATCAATACGATATCCAAATTAAAGAGATATGGCTTTGCCGTATCCATGGATGATTTCGGATCGGGATATTCTTCCTTAAATTCTTTGAAGGATATGCCGCTGGATGTTCTGAAATTAGATGCAGAGTTCTTCCGCGGAGAATCCGAGGACGGCAGGGGCGAGATCGTGGTTACCGAGGCAATCAAGCTTGCTAAGAGTCTTAATATGAGAACGGTTGCGGAAGGTGTGGAAGTTAAGGAACAGGTTGACTTTCTGGCCGAACAGGGCTGTGATATGATTCAGGGTTATTATTTCTCTAAGCCGGTTCCGAAGGATGAATATCAGGAAAAAATGAGCATGTAAGGATAAAAAAGGGGGCATGCAGATGAATTATGAGCTGCTCTACAAAGTATCATTTTATATTGTTGCGGCAGTGATCAGTATGATCACGCTTATTCTGGTTGCGATAGAGGGCTGGACAGACCGCAGACAGACAAAGGTCTTTATGCTTATGCTCATTGATGTCATGATCTCTTCGATTGGGAGCACGATGTATAAGGTCTTGCAGCCGCTTGCGATAGGGAATGATACGGTCGGCAGTGTTATGCTTCTCTTTCAATATCTGGACTTTGTAGCACATACGGCTTTGTCACCGCTGTTTTATATGTATGTGCGTGTATTGACGGATGCGGATCATCAATTGAGTACATTAAAAAAACGGCTCCGCATGATCCCGTTTTTTTTATCTTTTGGATTATCAGTCACGAATCCGCTTACCGGATGGGTCTATTATTTTGACGAACAGTATGGATTCCATCGGAATTTCGGAGAAGTGGTGTCTTATATATCTGCCATTTTCTATTTTGTTCTGGCTATAATTAACCTGATCCTTTTCTGGCGGAACTTAACCAGAAGACGGCGTAACGGTATCCTGTACTGCTTTTTGATCACGGTTGTCGGAATCGGATTACAGCTTTCTTCCCAGAATCTGACAGTGGAGCTGATGGCGGAAGCAGTTGGTTTCTTGCTGATCCTGTTGATCGTAGAACGGGAAGATGACCGGATCGATCAGGAAACCAGAACCTATAACCGCGCAGCCATGCATATCGATTTTGGTAATTATTTTCGCGCGCACAGACCATTTCACATTGTATATGTCCGGATTTTGAACTATGCCCTTCTTCAAAAAATGGTGGGAACCGGAGATAATAACCGGCTGGTTCGCAGATTTGCATTCTATTTTCGATCAATACATTCCAAATATCAGATCTATCGTGTCAATGAATCCTCATTTATTCTGGCCTGTCCGGATCAGACCGAGGGAGAGGTCCGCGCGTTAGCGGAAACGATCCGGGAACATATCTCTCATTCCATTAACTACCGGGATTCCGAATTGAAGCTGGATGCCATGATCTTATGGGCTTCTGCGCCGGATCAGCTGCAAAGCTTAGAAGATATTGTCCAGCTGATCAATAGTGATGTATCGGAATTGAATCGGAATATGGTCGTATCCGGTTCCGATCTGGCTGGCTTCGTCCGTAATATCAATATTGAAAAAGCACTTCACCGGGGAGTCAAGGAGCATGATTTTGATGTCTGCTACCAGCCGATCTATCAGACATATGATAAATCTGTCTATGGAGCCGAGGCGGTGGGCAGATTGAATGACCGGGAATTGTCTTATATCTATTCGGATGAATTCATGCCGGTCGCAAGGAAGCAGAATATTCATATTCAGATAGAACGAATGCTGCTGGAGGATGTCTTTGTCTTTCTTGGAAGCGGTATTCCGACGGAACTTGGTCTTCAGGCCATCCATGTTCCGCTTACCATGGAGCATTGTCAGCTTCCGGATTTTCTGCAGTGGATAGAAAATAACATTATCAAATATCATATTATTCCGAACCATCTGGTCTTCATGATCCAGGAACCGAAAGAGAAGGTGGCATACGAACGGCTGCTGGATGTGACGGCGGGCCTTAAATCCATGGGCTTCCGGTTAGCACTTGAAAATTATGGAACCGGTTATTCCGATATGTATGCGTTCTCGAATCTGAATCTGGATATGGTAACGATGGAAGCAGAAATGCTTGGCGGACAGGAAATCAGCGAAGTCGGAGAGTTGATCTTAAAGCACAGTATGCGCATGCTCAAGGATATGAACTTAAAGGTCTTGATCAAGAACGCCGTTGAGCCGGAGCAGATAACCTGGTTTGCCGAGCATGAAGCAGATTATCTGCAGAGTGAATATTTCTCCAAGGTTGTTACACAGAATGAGCTGATCTCCATTCTCCGTGTTACGGAGATCGCCAGAAGAGATGAGATGAAAGCGCGTGCCGGAAGTGAGGCCAAGAGTAATTTCCTTGCTAACATGTCACATGAGATCCGCACCCCGATCAATGCGATCCTGGGGATGAATGAGATGATCCTTCGGGAGAGTAAGAATGATAATGTAACGGCTTATGCCAAAGATATTGAAAGTGCAGGAAGAAGCCTGTTATCCCTGATCAATGATGTTCTGGATTTCTCCAAGATCGAAGCGGGCAATATGGATATCATTGAGGCGGAATATGATCTGAGTTCCCTGATTAATGATGTAGTGAATATGGTAACCATGCGCGCGCAGAAAAAGAAGCTGGAGTTTAAGCTGACTGTTGATGAGAATCTGCCGGAGCGGTTATACGGAGATGAAGTCAGGATTCGTCAGATCATGATCAATCTATTGAATAATGCCGTGAAATATACGCAGGAAGGCAGTGTAGAGCTCAGTGTTCACGGAAATGAACTTCCGGATCAGAGACTTCAGCTGATCATTGATGTCAAGGATACCGGTATAGGAATCCATGAGGAAGATAAGGCCAAATTATTCCTGACATTTCAAAGACTGGATCTGGGCAAGAACCGGACGGTAGAAGGAACCGGATTGGGTCTTACGATCACACAGAATCTGCTGCGGCTTATGAACGGTTCCATTCATGTAGAGAGTGAATACGGTAAAGGATCTGTCTTTACGGCATCTCTTCCGCAGACAGTGATCGATGCGCATCCGATCGGCGATATCTATGAACGGACGTTGGCATTGCAGAAGCAGAGAAAGGTCTATAAAGAGAGCTTTCGCGCAAAGGATGCCCGGATTCTGGCAGTAGATGATACTCCGATGAATCTGACGGTCTTCGAGAATCTGATCAAGCAGACACAGATACAGATCGATAAGGCATTCAGCGGAAGAGAATGTATCGAAAAAGCAGGTCAGACCCGATACGATATTATTTTTCTGGATTATCGTATGCCGGAAATGGATGGTGTTACAACCTTAAAAATCATGAAGAGTACAACGGATTTCTTAAATGCAGATACTCCGATCATCCTGTTTACGGCGAATGCGGTATCCGGTGCCAAAGAGCGTTTTATGAGAGAAGGCTTTGATGATTATCTGACCAAGCCGGTGGACGGTAATACATTAGAGCGGATCCTTCTGCAATATCTTCCGAAGGATAAGATAACCGTATATCAGGAAAAGGAGGAAGAACATCAGGAACCGGAGTGGGTAACGAAGTTAAGGGATGCAGGACTTGATGTAGATAAAGGAATCGTTAACAGTGGTTCTTCCGAAGGATATGAGCAGATCGTCCGGTTCTATCAGGAGGGTGCGGAGCAGAAAGCGAAAGAAATTGAACAGTACTACACAGAACAGGATTATGCTAATTATACAATTCAGGTTCATTCCCTAAAGAGTACTTCCCGTCTGATCGGTGCCTATGAGATCGGAGAACGCGCATGGGAGATGGAACAGGCCGGAGATGCCGGGGATGTCTCCTTAATCCGTGAGAAGACACCGGAACTTCTTGCCATGTTCAGAGAATTCTCTGCTTTGCTTGGCGATATTCTGGCGGTGGCAAATGACCGGGCAGAAGAAAGAGAAGAACTCCCGGAGATCTCTGATGATGAGCTGCGGGAAGCATGGAGATCCCTTTCTGATTTTGTATCTATGATGGATTATTCCGATGCGGAATATGTAATGGAGGAATTGAAGAAATACCGGCTTCCGGAGGATCAGGCAGAACAATTCAAGTTGATCTGTACTGCGATCGATGCTCTGGATTGGGAGGAAGCAGCCCGTATCCTGCGGCAGGGAAAGGAGGACGAACATGGAGACGTATGAGTTCATTAACCGTTCCGCGTTTTATTATGGCGCGATCTTGATCGCGTTGTCCTGCCTGTTCTATACCCTGATCCAGAGAAGGATAGACCGTCCGCAGACCAAATTATATTTGACAGTGCTTATTATTACAATTCTGACTTGTATATTTGATATGAACATTTTGTATCTCGAGCCGATGGTTACGGAATCGGATACAGCATGGACTGTACTGCGTATATCGCATTATTTGTATTTTACCCTGCATGCGTCGCTGATTCTTGTAGTATATTTCTATGCGTTGTTTGCTACGCAGAACTTCCGGCGGTACAAGGCTCCGTTATTGGTCTTATCTATGATTCCGTGTATTCTGATCGTGCTGTTGATGATAACCAATCCTTTGACGCATTTTGCGTGGTATTTTGACGCGGACAGAGGTTTCCATCGGAATTGGGCGGAATATGTGATGTATGGGGTATTCGGATTATATTTTATCTTCGCGTTTGTGCAGCTGGTCTTCCGATGGCATTCGGCAACCACCAAGCGGGTCGTGACAATCCTGATATCTTCTGCAATTAGTGCAGCCGGTGTTTTCATACAGTTTTTATATCCGGATCTTGCCATTGAGCTGTTTGCGGAATCGGTAACATTTATGGGATTTCTGCTTGCGGTTGAATATGACGATGACCGTATGGATATCCTGACCGATGTGGGGAACCGGCAGGCTTTCATAGAGGATATCCGATGTTATTATTCCTGGAACAAACAATTCCGTATTCTGGTACTTCAGCTTACGAATCTGGATACTTATCAGAGAATGCCGGGTGCCAGGCAGATTCGGGAGATACAGTCAGGTATTGCTTCCGGCCTTATGAAGCTATATCCGCGTTATCTGATATACAGAGTGAACTATGAGAACTTTGCACTGGTCCTTCATAATAAAAATGAGCAGTATATTGATCAGCTTGCGGGCAGGATCAGCGGGATGATGCGGGACGGCAGTGCTTTTCCAGGCGGAGAAGCAAGGATCGACGGAGTAATCTTAAAAGCCGGTGCTCCGGATGAACTGCATTCTGTGGAAGATGTACTCCTGCTTTGCGACAGCAAGATGCAGAATATGGAGAACGGAACCATTCTGGCGGCTTCGGATCTGAATGAAATATTCGAAAAAGCCAAGATTGAACGGGCACTGTTCCGCGGCTATGAAGAGAACCTCTTTCAAGTCTACTACCAATTGGTCTATGATCCGGATACGGGGAAGGTATGCTCTGCGGAAGCACTGCTCCGGCTTCCGGATGAACAGATGGGAATTCTGGCTCCTATGGATTTTATTCCGCTGGCGGAACGCGATGGCATGATCGATAAGATTGGACTGCAGGTTCTTAGAAGTGTCTGCCGGTTTATCCAATCCGGAGATGCTGACCGGATCGGGATTCAATATGTCAATGTCAATCTGTCGATGCTGCAGTGTATGAGACCGAATTACGCAAAGCTGATCAAAGATATAACGGATCAGTATGAGGTGGATCCGGGCCGGATCCAACTTGAGATCCGGGAGTCCTTTGCATCGGAGGATTATTCGCATATTATCGCGTTTATGGAAGAATGCCACAGCGCGGGATTCCGCTTCTCGATGGAGGGTTACGGAACGGGATATGCGAATCTGAACGCGGTTCTGTCCCTACAGTTTGATGAGATCAAGCTGGATAAGACTCTGATCTGGGAGGCAGACCGGAGCGAATACGGGCGGATCATTTTGGAGAACAGTATCCATATGATCCATGATATGCGCCGGCCGATAGTTGCGGTGGGTGTAGAGACGCAGAAGCAGCTGGATCAACTGCGGGAACTGAATGTGGACTATGTGCAGGGATTCTATCTGTCTAAGCCGCAGACGGTTGAAGAATTGAGGGCTAAGTATTCTTAAAATGCTTACTGTAGTTTGCTTGTCTGTAACCGGAAGGAGTCAATCCTGTGGAAGAGTGGAATACCTTGATAAAGTGGCTCATCGAGGAATAGGCCAGATAGCTGCTGATCTCCTGCAGAGTGTAATCTGTGTAAGCGAGCAGTTCTTTGGCAGTATTGATCTTCTGTTCGGTAATATAGCCTCCGATGGTTCTTCCGGTCTCTTTCTTAAACAGTCCGCAGAGATAGTTCTTTGTGATATGAAGCTCTTCAGACATGGCGTCCAAATTGATTTTTTCATGTAAATGAGCTTCTACATATTGATAAACCTTAAGAACAGGCAGAGACGTGACCTGTTCTTTTTTGATCTGACGCATGATCTTGGTAAATTCCAGGATGACTTCACGGTGAAGCTTAGTAATCTCATTGGTTGTGCGGATATGGTCGGCACGACGGATATAGATATCCGACAGTGTATAGGCACGTTCGCTGTCCAGTCCGGCTTCAATACAGAATCTGGTAGTTAACGCGATAGTTATGATCAGATGATATCGAAGATTATTGACCGGATTATCGGACAAGGTTCCCAATTGATCATTGGTGAGAGGCTCCATCAGTCGGAGAACTTCCTTGCTGTCACCATTTTTGATCGCATGAAAGAACAGATATTCCCGATCCAGAGCGAGGTGCGACATACGGATCTCTCTCTGCTCAAAAAGTGCCTGTGTTATATCCTGATTTAATTGATTCGGTGGAAGAGAAGAATCAGGTGTGCCCATAGAACGCTCCTTTCATCTGTTATAAAATAATAATATCACAGTTAAAGTAATATTACGACATAAATCATAATATTATGGTATATTTTTTCGCTGAGAATGCGTATGTTGAGAGTATAAAGAAATGATACGGTGGATGGGGGTTCTATCACGAAAAAAGGAGATTGGAATTATGAGTAATAAGAAGTACATGAAGGTGTTGGCAGGATTGACAGCAGCTGTTATCATGCTTTCCGGCTGTAGTGGTTCGAAGGTTGATCCGGGAACAACGGAGACGGGTTCCTCAGAGGCTCCGACAGAAGAGCCAAAGCCTGTGGATGACAGTACACAAGAGGATGCTAAGGATGATGAGATGTCTTATGTGTTGGCTGATGATGTTACATTCACATATGATATTCAGGATGACGGTCAGATGGTGACCGGAATCGGTGATACCAGTATCTATACGGAAGATGACCTTGTATGGGAGGATAATTTTGACGGAGATTCTCTGGATACAACGGCATGGAATTATGAGCCGCATGAAGTAGGCTGGGTGAATAATGAGTCTCAGAGATATGTAGGTCAGGAAGAGAATGAGGCAGCATCTTTGGAGAACAAAAATGTGATTGTGAAAGATGGTTATCTGATTCTTCAGGCACATAAGTATCAGTATGAAAACGGGAATGTTGCCTATACTTCCGGCAGAATCAATACACAGGACAAACAGGATTATATGTACGGAAGATTTGAAGCACGTCTTATGGTTCCATACGACAATGCATTTCTTCCTGCATTCTGGATGATGCCGACGGATGAGAGTTACTATGGCCAGTGGCCAAAATGCGGTGAGATCGATATTATGGAGGTGCTTGGACAGTCTACCGATACATCCTATGCAACGCTTCATTACGGGGAACCGCACCGTGAGAGTCAGGGAAGCAAGCAATTAGCTGCAGATGCTGCGGATTATTCAAAGAGCTTTCATGTATATGCGGTTGAATGGGACCCGGGTGAGTTCCGCTGGTATGTTGACGGTGAACTGATCCATACGGAAAATGACTGGTTCACGAAGGTGGACGGTGAAGAAGAGAAGGCATATCCGGCTCCGTTTGATCAGGACTTCTATATGATCCTGAATCTGGCTGTCGGAGGAAGCTGGCCGGGAGATCCGGATCCATCCGGAGTCTTCGGAGAAAACGCGGCGATGTATGTGGATTATGTAAAAGTATATCAGAAGTCAGAATATGATACCAATGTCAGCAAGCCGGAAAAGGTATATCATTTCAAGGAAGCAGACGCTACCGGTAATTATGTCAGCAACAGCGACTTCTCGGAAGCAGAGGTGATTGATGATCAGGAAGGCTGGTTCTTCCTGACAGCCGGAGAAGGTAAGGCATCTGCGGAGATTCATGACGGCGAGATTCAGATCAATACGGAGAATCCGGGAGAATTGGATTACAGCGTTCAGTTGGTTCAGCCGGGTATGCCGATGATCCAGGGCAATAAATACCGATATTCTTTTGAAGCATATGCCGATGAAGAACGGACACTGAAGGCTGCCATTACAGCACCGGACGTATCCTGGATCCGTTATCTGAACGATACGGTAACTACCATCGGAACTGACTGGGCTACCTATACATTTGATTTTGAAATGAAAGAAGAGAGTGACGAGAACGGGCGGGTTGAATTCAACATGGGTAATCAACCGTCTTCTGCAACTATTCATATCCGGAATGTACGATTGGAAGTAATTGAATAATACAGTATCCTAAGAATTACAAATAGCTGTCGAGCGGTGAGGCACCGGGCAGGGGAGAATATCCCCTGCCCGATTGTGATTTATGTTATGGTAAATTACGGCAAACTGTGTTATAGTCAATATTGTAGAACCAAGATGACTGTGCGAGGCTCAGCTGTTGCCCTTAGGGCTTGACTTCATGGACGTTCATGGTAACGAGTGAGAGCCGGTATGGATTGGAAGAATGTCTGTGATTAGGAGGTATGTATTATGCCGTTTATTGAATCAAAGATTACCGTAAAGGTTAGTGAAGAGAAAAGAGAGACGATCAAAGCGAGACTGGGTCAGGAGATTTCCCTGATCGGCAAGTCAGAGAACTTTTTGATGGTGGGATTTGAAGATGATTACTGTCTGTACATGGCGGGTAATAAGCTGGAAAAGGGTGCTTATGTTGCTGTCCGCATCTATGGAGGCGCATCTTCGGATGCATACGATAAGCTGACGGGAGCGATCTGCCGGATCTTTGAAGAGGAACTGGATATTCCTGCCAGAAATGTATATGTATCCTATATCGGAACCAAAGACTGGGGCTGGAACGGCGGTAATTTCTGATGGATTCAGATAGGGAGAAGGTACGGAATACTTCTGTATCGAGGTGTTGAATGCAGGGGTTGAAATGGAGGAATTGGAATGGAAGAAATAACAGGATTCCGGACATTTACACATATGTGGAAGCACATATTTGATTATAAAGGTATTGCGAGCCGCAAGGAATATTGGATCCCGTTTGCGATTCATGCGGGGATCGGAGCAGTCGCAGGATTATTTGCAATTCTGGCGATTGTCGGATCCCGGATCGGATTCGCAAAGGCAGTGAATGTGATATGTACGGTTCTGGCGATCATTCTGACAATCTATCTGATCGTATCGATCGTGCCATGGATTTCACTGACTGTTCGACGGCTGCATGATACCGGTAAAAGCGGATGGTGGACATTCCTGCTTCTGGCTGTCGGCATCGGCACGATTATCATATTATTCTTCTGCAGTATGGCAGCAGGTGCTTCTTCATTCCGTCCGGGCAATAATTATATAGAGTCCGTCTATGGTCCGCCGGAATATTTTGATCCGAGTTATAATGTGGAAGAGGATGTATACGGTCCGCCGGAATTTGATGATTATGATCCGTATGATAATGTCGAACCGGCAGTCTATGGACCACCGGAGATGTTCGATGATTATGATCCGGCAGATAATATGGAAGAGGATGTCTATGGACCGCCGGAGATGTTCTATGATGATAGTACACGTCCTGATGATGATGAGATAGAGATCTTCGTTCCGGATGATAATATGGAGGTGACTGTATACGGTCCGCCGGAAATGATGGATGATTCTACGAGAGAATAGATTATCATATACAACATGGAATAGGTTAAGAGGCTTATACTATATTATGATGACATTGTGGTAGTAATTATGAATAATTCAGGCTTAGATGAGAGAACAAAAATAAAACATCTGAAAGAATTAGCGAAGTATCGGGAGCAGACTCTGCGTCCGCATCCGAAGCTTCGCTCCTTATTTTTCGAGCTTACCATGAACTGTAATGAGAGGTGCCGCCATTGCGGCAGTCATTGCGGCGAGATCGTTGAACAGGGTACGTTAACGACGGAGGAGTATTACCGGATCTTAGATCAGGTAAAGGCGGACTTTGGAACCGATGATCTACGGCTTTGTATTACGGGCGGAGAGCCTCTGCTTCGGGAGGATTTCTTTGACATCATGGAGTACGCCAACCGTCTGGGATTCTCATGGGGAATGACCAGTAATGGTACCCTGATTACGCCGGAGGTGGCGCATAAGCTTCATCAGACAGGAATGAAGACCATATCGATCAGTGTGGATGGGCTTGCTGAATCGCACGACTGGTTCCGGCAGATTCCGGGCAGTTATGAGAGAACCATGCAGGGAATTCAGAATCTGCTTCGGGAAGGCGGTTTCCAGCATGTTCAGATCACATCCGTGATCCACCATAAGAATATTCAGGAATTGGAAGAGATGTATGACATTTTTTCCAAGACAGGAGTGAGATCCTGGCGTGTGATCAATATTGAACCGATCGGCAGAGCTAAGGAGCAGCCGGAATTGCTGCTGAATCGGGAGGAATACCTGCGAATGTTCACGTTTATCCGGGAATACCGGAAGAAAGGGCGGATGGAAGTATGTTACGGGTGCAGTCATTTCCTCGGTACCGATATGGAACGCGAAGTGCGTAAATGGTATTTCCTGTGCAATGCAGGAGTGTATACCGCAAGTATTATGTATAATGGCAATATCGGTGCCTGTCTGGACATTGAACGCCGGTCGGAGTTGGTACAGGGCAATATCCGAACGGATCGACTGAAGGATGTATGGGAACAGAAGTTCCGGATCTTCCGGGAGGATTATCGCAAGTCGGGTAAATGCAAGAATTGCAAAGATTATAAGTTCTGCGCCGGGGACGCATTTCATACATGGAATTTTGATACGATGGAGCCGAATGTCTGTATGAAGGGAATCCTTTGGTAACGAATGTGTGGTTTGCATCCATAGATCGATTGTGATAAAATGATCGGAGTGGGCGGATGAATGATCAAGGATGATTACCGATTCATGAAAGTGATATATGAAGATAAAGCCGGAATAGGAAATGGATAAGAAGGAACAATTCTTGAATATTATCAAGAGCCGAATTGAAGAATGTGAAAGATGGCAGAAGAATCATCAGTCTTCCGGTAATGCCTTAGGGAGTGCATATGAAGATGTCAAGGTTCTGATGTTAGAGAGGATCTATCGGGAATTGTCGGAGTGCAGTTCTGTAGAAGAGTATCTTCCAAAGATGGAACAGGCGGTTATCGAGGCGGAACAGGATTATGATGAAGAAGAGCGCAAACCGCATTCTGACATGTGGAATGATAATTACCATTTGACCAGATGTATGAGCAGATATCATACATACCGGGATCTGTACGCGGTATTTTCTTCAAAAGTGGAAGAATGATACAGAATTAGAATATGTCATGAGGAGGGATTCTTCATGACTATTTTGCTTTATGGAATACCGCTGATTCCATCCGGAAAGTGATAGAATGGGATATCATGCAGGTGTTGACATAGAGAGCGGATATAGTGATCAATGAAGTATGACAGGAGAATAGAATGAGTACATTTCAAGTGGAACTGAAGAAAGTTGTGGATGACAGCTATGATATCGAGATTGGATTCGATCTTACGAGTAAGCTGATCGAGGATCTGAAACAGGGACTGGTCGGCAAGATACAGAAGTTCGCGGTAGTTACGGACAGTACCGTACAGGAACTCTATGCGCAGAAGATCTTAAATCTGCTGACGGATGCCGGATACCATGCGAATATGTTCGTCTTTCCGGCCGGTGAGAAGAGTAAGACCCGTCAGACTAAGGAAGATGTGGAGGATGCCATGCTGGAAATGGAATACCGAAGGGATTGCTGTGTGATCGCAGTCGGCGGCGGTGTTGTAACGGATCTGGCAGGCTTTGTCGCGGGAACCTTCGGCCGCGGCGTTCCATTTATTAATTACGCGACGACCCTGCTGGCGGCAGCAGATGCGTCGGTGGGCGGCAAGACGGCGGTGGATACTCCGAGAGCAACGAACCTGATTGGCCTGTTCAATCAGCCGAAGAAGGTATATATTGACATTGCGGCATGGAAGACGCTTCCGAAGCGGCAGCTGTCAAGCGGTATGGCAGAGACGATCAAGCATGCCTGCCTTGCTAATTATGATCTCTTTGAATATCTGGAGACTCATATGCAGGAGATTCTTGCTTGTGAGCAAGAGGCTTGTGAGCATATCGCCGAAGAGAACTGTCGGATCAAATATCAGGTGGTCATGAAGGATGAGAGAGAAAGCGGACTTCGGGAAGTCTTGAATCTCGGACATACGGTGGGACGTGCCATCGAGACCTTGAGTGATTACCGGCTGCTGCA
>JAFUAW010000187.1 GCA_017460485.1 Lachnospiraceae bacterium
AAGGTTCCGGGCGGTTCCTCCGGCGGTTCGGCAGCAGCCGTTGCCGCTGAAGAAGTACCGTATGCATTGGGATCGGATACCGGCGGATCGATCCGCCAGCCGGCTGCATTCTGCGGAGTGACCGGTATCAAGCCGACCTACGGACGGGTATCCCGGTATGGGTTGATCGCTTACGGCTCTTCGCTGGATCAGATTGGACCTCTGGCGAAGGATGTGACAGATTGTGCTACGATCTTAGAAATTATCAGCACACATGATACGAAGGATTCCACCTCCGTAGACCGGACGGATACGGATTTTACATCTGCGCTCGTGGATGATGTGAAGGGAATGAAGATCGGAATCCCGCGGGATTATTTCGGGGAAGGAATTGATCCGGATGTGAAGGAGCAGGTACTTGCTGCTGCGAAGACCCTGGAAGAGAAGGGGGCGGTCGTGGAGGAATTCGACTTAAGCCTGGTTGAATATGCGATCCCTGCTTATTATATCATTGCATCGGCAGAGGCAAGTTCGAACTTAGAGCGATTTGACGGTGTCAAATACGGCTATCGTACCGAAGAATATACAGATCTCCATAATATGTATAAGAAGACCCGTTCGGAGGGCTTCGGGGCAGAGGTAAAGCGGCGTATTATGCTGGGTTCCTTTACATTAAGCTCCGGATACTACGATGCTTATTATATCAAGGCACTGAAGACCAAGGCACTGATCAAGAAGGCCTTCGACAAGGCATTTGAGACCTATGATGTGATTTTGGGACCGGTTGCGCCGACAACGGCATTGAAGCTAGGTGAGAGCTTATCCGATCCGCTGAAGATGTATCTGGGTGATATCTATACGGTATCCGTGAATCTGGCAGGACTGCCGGGAATCTCACTTCCTTGCGGTTATGACCGGAATGGAATGCCGGTTGGTCTGCAGCTGCTTGGAAATGCATTTGATGAGAAGGCGATCATCCGCGCGGCATACGCATTTGAGCAGACGAGAAGCTATCAGCGTCCGAACGCTTTGACAGAAAGGGGGCTGTAAATCATGAGTAAAGCATATGAGACAGTCATTGGTCTGGAGGTTCATGTAGAGTTAGCGACGAAGACGAAGATCTTCTGCGGGTGCAGCACCGCATTTGGCGGAGCTCCGAATACGCATACATGTCCGGTATGTACCGGTATGCCGGGATCGCTGCCGGTGTTGAATAAAGAAGTGGTACAGAAAGCGATTGCCGTTGGTCTGGCAACGAATTGTACGATCACGCAGAATTGTAAGTTTGACCGAAAGAATTATTTCTATCCGGATAATCCGCAGAATTACCAGATTTCTCAGCTCTATTATCCGATCTGCCGGAATGGCAAGGTCGAGATCGAGGTGGAGGGCAAGAAGAAATACGTCGGAATCCATGAGATTCATATGGAGGAGGATGCCGGTAAGCTGGTGCATGATCCGTATGATGATACCTCGCTGGTGGATTTCAACCGTTCCGGTGTGCCGCTTATTGAGATCGTGTCCGAGCCGGATATGCGGTCTGCGGAAGAGGTCATTGCCTATCTGGACAAGCTGCGTCTGATCATTCAGTATCTGGGAGCATCCGATTGTAAGCTGAACGAAGGCTCCATGCGTGCCGATGTGAACCTGTCCATTCGTGAGGTCGGTGCAGAAGAATACGGCACACGAACTGAGATGAAGAACTTGAACTCCTTCAAAGCGATTGCCCGTGCCATTGAGAATGAGAGAGAGCGGCAGATCGATCTCTTAGAGGATGGCAAGAGCGTGACGCAGGAAACCAGACGCTGGGATGATACGAAGGGATATTCCTATGCGATGCGGTCCAAGGAGGATGCGCAGGATTATCGGTACTTCCCGGATCCGGATCTGGTTCCGATCATCATCAGCGATGAATGGTTAGAGGAGGTACGGGCTGCCCAGCCGGAGCTTCGTGCCGAGAAGCAGGCAAGATATAAGGAAGAATACGATATTCCGGATTATGATATCGATATAATCACTTCTTCTAAGAAGATGGCAGATGTCTTTGAAGAAACCATCGCGCTTGG
>JAFUAW010000022.1 GCA_017460485.1 Lachnospiraceae bacterium
TAGACTTCTCCTCATTCTGCTGCTTCAAGCTTAAAATCAATTCTTCTGATACCTTAACAGATTCTTCCATAGCCACTCGCTCTCCTTTCAATAATTCATTCACATTGATTGAAAGAAGTTCACAGAGCTCCAGCATAATAGAGGAATCCGGCAAAGATCTGCCATTCTCCCATTTTGACACTGCACGGTCTGTAATACCTAATTTCTCTGCCAATGCCGCCTGTGTCAGATTCTGCTCTTTTCTGCATGCTGCAATGAATTTACCAATCTTTACCTGATCCATACTGCATACCTCCTATGCCTCTCCGATTTTCAAGCCACCATATTCCATACTCCTATGAAGACCACCATACATGTATCTCCTGTCACATAGAATACTGTACCCACACATCCTGTGTTCTTCTTTCCGGTTTAATCATAGCAGGTCTCACTGTCAGAGGTACACGAACCGGTGGTTGAGTTGCTGAAAAACGGCTGAAAACAAGGTGCTCTACCTGTGGTTGACCTTCTCCTTATAATCCGCGATCACATCCTGAATGGTCGTATAATCTCTCTGAAATAATTCCTCACACATCTGTCTTTGCAGAACCTCCTCGGCGATCCGGTCCGGTATCCGCTCCACAATCTTGTCCAGAACGAAGTCCTTGCTCTTCGCCTTATACTTTGGCATCTGATTCAACTCCTGAATATGCGCAAGCTCCGGTCTCCACAGAATACTTAACTTCAATTTCCATTTCATCTTCGGATTAGCAGTCGGCTTCCTTAGCAGATAATAATCCGGCTCTCCCTGTACCTCATCCACCGTAATGATCCCCCAGCATTTCGGAACATGCTCCTCAATATGCATGGCATGGCTGGTTCCCACCACCACATAATTGTAATCATAGTATTTATTATAATCCCGCACCTGTCGTTTCAGGCGGGCGTAGGTATCCGCATCGCTCTTGATCTCAATTCCATAGATGGCCTCCGGCGTCACCATAACCACATCCGCCCGGGAGTGCCCCATGCTCTTTTCCTCTAATATGCGATTCTTTCCGTATATGGTGTCGAGAAAATCAAATAATCCTTCCCGAATATCTTTATCGTGTAACATGCTATAATCTGTATCTCCTGATGGTTTCACAACATTTATGTTATTTCAATATATGTGTTTTTACAATATTTGTACTTTGAAATGATAGTTTGAAATACTAATTGATCACCCGTTCCGACATGAAAGCTTAAGATACTGATTGATTGCCTGTTCCAGCTTCAGTATATAATCTGTATAATCATCCGGCAGATTCTGTATCCTGCTCATATCCTTTGGATCAAAATGATAGATAATATGCTTCAACAGCTCATTCTGAATCGAACATAATTGCAGGGTAATCGTATCATCCTTTTCCTTTAATGTACTTATATATTCACATAACTCCATAAATGCCTCTTTATCAAAGCAGTCTTTCTCATGCAGAGCATAGAGAAAACTATGATTCGCCGCAAGGTAGTTATCCTCAATCAAGTTCATAACAACATAAATAATAGGTATGATTGTCCACATCTTCTTATTCCTGTGATAATCTTTATCATCCCATTATCCTTTCTTATCTTTAACTGTTCTAGATGTACATCTCTTTTAATCTCCACAGAACCGCTCCTTATTTCTGTGTATTACACGAATTTCAGTAATGATATTTTATTGCTAAATCAATTTCACTTCAATAAGCATTCCTATTTTTTGTGCATCTGCACTTTTTTATGTAATAAGTAATCATATAATAATCAAGGTAGATACCTTAAGTTCTCATCAATATAAGACATGTAAGATCTGCGCTCCACCTGATCCGAGTGCTTCAAGTACCACTGAAACGCTTCCTGCAGTCCCTGTCCCATATCCATTACATCATTCATTAAATCGGAATATCTGGTCACATCTAACACA
>JAFUAW010000188.1 GCA_017460485.1 Lachnospiraceae bacterium
GAGATTGTGCCTCTTGATTCTTCGACATCAGAAACACCAAATTGGCTCCGGCTCCAGACAAATATACGGCATTCTGTTTGACGGCGCCTGGCTATGGGAGGAATATGTTAATTCTCTCATTGAGGATATTTTTTACCATCCAATGAACAAGGGAGGCAAAGGTGCCCAGCGGCTGTTTGCCGGCAATATCGGGTTGATCTATCCTGATTTCATCAGCCGTAATAATGAAGCAAGAATTATAGCAGACGCCAAGTACAAGCCTCTTGATAATATTGGTAATAAGGACTATCTGCAAGTGTTGGCGTATATGTTCCGCTTTGATGCAAAGGCGGGCTACTACCTTTATCCAGAAGCGGAAGGATCGGATGATCTGAAACTGTGGATGAATCGCGGCTCGACCTACGAATCGAATGTCATGCCGCGTAATGATATCAGCATTACAAAACACGGTTTGAAAATTCCTGTAAAAGAAGCTGACTATGCGGGATTTGTAGCAAAAATGAGAACTCATGAACAAGAATTTGTAAATGCGCTTTTTGCCTGAATGAGGAAGGAGAGATTATAAATGCTCGGAGCAATAGTAGGGGACATCGTTGGCTCGGTTTACGAATGGCACAATATTAAAACGAAGGAGTTTCCCTTGTTCCGGGATGACTGCTTTTTCACGGATGATACCGTCATGACCTGCGCTGTTGCGGAGGCGGTTATGAATGGCGGAGAAAGAGATGACTTCATTGACGCGATGAAGAAGTATGGTCGGATGTACCCGGATGCTGGATACGGCGGTCGATTCGGCACATGGGTGTTTTCCGATGACCGTGAGCCGTACAACAGCTACGGTAATGGTTCAGCTATGCGCGTTTCGCCTTGCGCCTGGGTGATGGATTGTGGCTTCTGCGCTCGGACGGGAATGTGACCGTCTAACGGAAGAGCCGGTGCGCAGCTTTCCGCAGAAGTAACACATAACCACCCGGAGGGCATCAAAGGAGCGATGGCAACAGCCGACGCAATCTTCATGTGCCGTTATTACTTTGGCGGCTATTACGGTGACTACGAGCAGCCGATCAATGATGACCCGTCAGAGTGCAAACGGCGTATAAAGGAACACATCGAGAATGAGTATGGCTACGATCTTTCCAAGACGCTGGATGAAATTCGTCCTACATACCGCTTTAACGAGACCTGCCAGGACACCGTACCGCAAGCCATTATCGCATTTCTGGAAAGCAAGGACTTTGAGGATGCCATTCGAAACGCCATCTCACTTGGCGGTGATAGCGATACCCTTGCGGCAATCACGGGTAGCATAGCGGAGGCAGCATACGGCATCCCCGACTGGATTAAGGACAAGGCTTATTCCTATCTCGATGAGCCGCTGAAGGAAGTACTCAGAAAGTGGAAGAAGTTTATTTCAAGAGGCGCATTATAGACATTTACTGTTATGACAGCAAACCATAAAACCAAGGAGAACGCTTATGTTTGAAACAAAGAAAACCCTCATCGTTGTTTACAAAGATTAGTTGCTGATGAATCAGCTGAAGAAGATGGTTGAAACACACGATGATAGCGAAAATGGCGTTGTCGGCACCAAGGATGATTCCATCAATATCGTATCTTGGACGGAAAAAGTGTGGCTTGGGAATAAGAAAGCAGGAAACATTCAGGGTAAAATCCTCTTCTTGGGTGAGATAAAAGGCACAGATAAACTGATTCCCGTTATAGACGTGAATTTGATGAATGTGGTGTCAGGTTCGGCTGGGCTGGTAATCAGGCGGTCGTATATGCTGATCCGAAGGTGTTGACTACCCGCGAGGACTACGATGCATTCTTGGAAAAGCTCTCTGCGCTGCCTGTTCCGAGTTTCCTCAAGGCTACGAAGGAAAGTATCGCTGCCACAGGTACAGATCAGGAAACCGAAGTTGCATTCGAGCAGCCCACAGAAGATGTTCTCGAAAATGCAGACTCCGATCCTGTTGAAGTAGATGAGAAAAAACATAAAAAAGTCAATATCCTTAAAGGCGTCAAGAAAGCGTTCTCAACGAGTGCAGATGCTATTGGAAAAGTTGGCATACAGGTCGCTTCAAAATCCGAAGAGGTTTTCAGAAACAAGTCGTTGATGAAGCGGCAGATGCTTTTCTATGGAGTGGTCAGCCTCTATAATGATGGGCTTGAAAAGTTTATGAATATGTGAGGTGCAGCCTATGCAATCCAAAACTGAAATGCAACAAGGCTGGGAATTTGCCACAGGGATAATGGGTGCTGATATTGCTGCCCGTATGAGCCAGGAATATGTAAGTGCAGTTGAGGCGGCAATCAAACAGCTTGAAGAAAACATAAATAATCACCAGTATAGGAATCTTGGAATCGGACAACTCCAAGGGTATATGCTTGAAGAATGGGGCACCGGAACATTCAATGTGGATGCGGTCGCGGCTGATTCGGCAGACCGTGCCTCTGTTCTTCACAGCACTTTGAAGGATTCTGTTGATATTCAATTGGACTCCGGTGAGGCTTATAGTGCGAAGTCCTATGTTACGGCAGAGAAAACCGCAAAGGCACAGGCGAGATTCAGCCCGGAATCCGGTCATGCAAGTTATCACGACCAGGGCAGGCTCGTTCCTTCCGACCAGCTTTCTGATGCCAAAGCGACTGCTCATTGTGAGGCATTGAGGAATCAGCCGATTCGTTCCGATGTTTCCGATGCCTATGCTGAAACCGAATCCAAGTTAACAGACACAATAAAGAACGAGGAAGGCGTTAGTTCTAAAAGTGCGTCAAGAAAAGAACTGGAGGACATTGCCCGCGAAAGCAAGGAACAGGAATTTAAGACCGAGGAGCACGGCGTAACCGCAGACAGCGCAATCAATACAGAATATATGCTGAAACAGGCTTTGAAAGCTGGTTACACTACTGCGGCGATTACTGTTGCATTCCAGCTTGCTCCCGAAATCTACAAAGCGATAGATTTTCTTATCAAACACGGTGAGATCGACATTCAGCAGATCAAAAGGATGGGAACTAAAGGAATCTCCGCTGGAGCAGAAGGTTTTCTTCGCGGTTCGATCTCTTCTTCTCTGCTGATAATGTGCGAAAAAGGAGTTCTTGGCGAGGCGTTCAAAGGTATCAATCCCACCGTCCTCGGTACGGTGGTCGCTTTGGTCATGCAGACCGTAAAGAACAGCATTCTTGTTGCTGCCGGAAAGATGAGTACACAGCAGATGGGTGCTGCTTTTGTAGATACTGTTGTTATTTCAGGCGGTTATCTGCTCGGCGCACACATCGGAGGTATTATTGGTCAGGCTCTTGGATTTGAATTGCCGGTTGTAGGATATCTGCTTGGCAGCCTGATCGGAACTTCCTTCTGCGTCATTTACAATATTGGAAAGAAGAAACTGATATCCTTCTGCGTAGATACTGGCTTCACCTGTTTTGGCCTTGTCGAGCAGAATTATGAATTGCCGGATGAAGTTCTTCACGAACTCGGAGTGGAAACCATCCCAATCCCTCGGACACAGATTGAGAGGATTGATATTCCGAGGACGCAAACCTCTACCGCAAGCATCGGCAAGTCAGAGTATGAAACTATTGACATCACCGTACTTCGCCGTGGAGTGATTGGTGTTAACAAGATCGGATATGTGATGAATTAACGGATTCAGTTTGAAAGGAATGTAACCATGTGGCTTAGACTTAACCTTGAAGGAATTGATTTCCATTTTCGGATATCAAAGTATCATAAATCGACAAGGGAAAACTGGGACGATGAATGGTGCGAGATAGATTTGACGCTTCAATCACAAGAATGGCTCAATTATCAGATTGTTTCCGATGAAGCGATGCTTGCTGCAGAGGTCGAGGATGTGCGTGATAAAATCAATGATCTTCTGCACGATAATTTGGATAAGCCAGAAAAAATAGAATGCATAGAGCCGGATTTTACATTCCTCTTGTATCCCAAGGAGGACATCCGAAATAACCCGGATGTTGTATATGTAAAACCAGGGTGTGAGATTGCTGATATAGACATGGATTTTCAAGTATCGTTCTGGGATAGGGATGGCGGCTTGTCTTCCAACAGACTCTTACTTTCGTTTGTCAGAGAGGATTTGGAGAAGTTGCTTTGCTATTTTAACTATGTAACTGGAACTGTTGATGATAAGGACGAAATGGTACAGAAACTGCTCTCGGAGGGGATTTTGTACGGATAATAGGAGTGATTATAATGCTTGGAGCAATAGTCGGTGACATCGTAGGCTCCGTTTACGAATGGCACAATATCAAAACGAAGGAGTTTCCCTTGTTCCGGGATGACTGCTTTTTCACAGATGATACCGTCATGACCTGTGCCGTTGCGGAGGCGGTCATGAATGGCGGTCAGAAGGATGACTTCATCGATGCCATGAAGAAATACGGTAGGATGTATCCGGATGCCGGATACGGCGGCAGATTCGGTGCGTGGATCACCTCAGATAATCGTGAGCCTTATAACAGCTTTGGCAACGGTTCCGCTATGCGTGTTTCTCCATGCGCATGGGTGATGGATTGCGGCTTCTGCGCCAGAACGGGAATGTGGCCGTCCAACGGCAGAGCCGGTGCGCAACTTTCCGCAGAGGTCACGCATAACCACCCGGATGGCATCAAAGGCGCGATGGCAACAGCTGACGCTATCTTCATGTGCCGTTATTACTTCGGCGGCTATTACGGCGACTACGAGCAGCCGATTAACGATGATCCGGCAGAGTGCAAGAAGCGAATCAAGGAACACATAGAGAATGAATACGGATACGACCTCTCTCGGACGTTGGATGAGATTCGTCCTACTTACCGCTTCAACGAAACCTGCCAGGAGACCGTACCGCAGGCTATCATCGCATTCCTGGAAAGCACGGACTTTGAGGACGCTATCCGAAATGCCATCTCACTCGGTGGCGACAGCGACACGCTTGCCGCAATCACAGGCAGCATTGCGGAGGCAGCTTACGGCATCCCCGACTGGATCAAGGACAAGGCATATTCCTATCTGGATGAACCGCTGAAGGATGTACTCAGACGGTGGAAGAAGTACATTTCAAGAGGCTAATTATACCTTTTGATTATTCCTCACACATTTTGATTTTGCCTATACCTTTTGATTTTTCTTCCGATTGGTTCAAATCACGGGTTCAGACTGGTTCACATTCGAGCAAGCAAAGTCGCTGAATAACTAAAAACAGGCATAAAAAAAGAGGGCTTCCGGCGGAGCAAAACCGCTGAAAGCCCTTGTTTATTGGGGATTTCCCTCGTATCAAAGACAGCGTTTACATAGACGAGGTAATAATAGGACCAAGGTCGCAACAAAATATTAATATATTGCAGCAGTATATAATTTCAAATGGATTATACGAATTAGAAAAGAAGGTAACAATGTCAGATTGTCCATTAAGGTAAAACTATGTAAAGTGATATAAGATGGATTATATGATGATAAATATCAATGATGTCTAGATTTTTAGCTGAATAAAGCCTTTCTCATGGCTATAATAATATTTTGTCTAGAGGTTATAACATGGCGGGAGAAACAAAAAATCAGCACTATGTTCCAAGATCTTATTTGGATAGATTTTCGCAAGGGCATAGTAACAGAATCTGCGTGTTTAATCTATGTGAGGATAAAATATTACCACGACAATTGAGTCGTAATTATGCGTCTAGAAGATTTTTCTACGATGTTTCTAAAGAAGAACTTTTAATTTTATTAAAGAGTGAACTGGAATTATTCCCGGAATTTGTAAATCATCCTAGTTTGGATGATCCACAATATATTGAACATATACTTGGCAAAAACGAGGGTGATGTGAAGATTATATTTGATAATATCATTGCAAATCCTGATTTAATAGAGAATAAAGAATATAAGCTGAAAGTAATCATTTTTTTCATGTTTTGGGATACAGAATAGAAGCGTTTAGAAATATGGCAGAGGATATTAACGAAGGAGTAAGAGGTTTTATAAGTAAGACTGCTCTTCTTGATAATATAAAGGAAAAGGGGTATAAACATTTTTCGAAAGAACAAGCAAAAATGGAACAACTAAGTATGATGACAAGTACTAAAGAGTTAGTACAGACTTTTAGTATGTTATATTACAATTATAATTGGTTTTTTGGAACCGTTTACGGTAGAGAGAAACTAATTGTATCAGATAATCCTGCAAAATGGATTGTGCTGGGATTAAATGATATATGTTTTCCGATATCTGAAAGGAATGCTCTTATACTAAAAGTGAAAAAAGAAAACTCACAAATGTTTACTGATGATGTCCCGGTCGGGAATATTATCAATCTATCAGATAAAAGTGTAGTTTCTTATAACATGTTGCAATATGGTGGTGCTAATAGATATTTGTTTGGGGATGAAAAAACGTTAATTAGATTGCGTGAATTATACAGCAAAGTTTATCCTGATAAAAAATGGACATTACCTAAAATGCTCCATAGTATTTGAGATACGGTTATTTTTATACATCATAGTCAAATCGGCAAAAATATATGATTATTGCCGATTTGACATTTGACAGAACTAATATAATGATATATAGTTAAAACGGCAATAATATATAATTATTGCCGTTTTAACGAATGGAGCTGATATCATGAAAATGGAAGAATATAGAATTGTTGAAGCCTTAAAACAAACTGAAGTATTTACAAGAAGTGATGTTTATGAAACACTTAAAAAATTAAGAGAAAATATTAGTGAAGCTATAGCGAATCATACACTTCAGCAAATGCTAAACGATGGATGTATTGTTCGGGTAGGAAGAAATAAATATAGTGTTGCTAATACTGATTATAAAAAATATAACTATTCGTACTCAAAGATGGCAGAGAAGGTTGCAAAAGAGATTAGTAAAAATCATCCTTATTTAGATTTTCGTCTGTTTGAACTAGTACAATTGAATGAGTTTGTAAATCATCTAATAGCTCATAATGTGATTTTTGTTTTTGTTGAAAATGATTTGGGAGATTTTGTATTTTCAACATTAAGGAATTTGTTTCCGGGAAAGGTACTGATTAATCCTGATGCAGATACTTATCATAATTATGTAGTAGATAATTCAATTGTTATTGAAAGGCTTATATCGGAATCACCTAAGGGTATAGAAACAGAATGGCATTCCAGGATAGAGAAAATTCTTGTTGATTTGCTAGCGGATAGATGTGTCGCGGAAGCGGTCAATGAGGGAGAGCTTGTTAATATATATGAGGGTGCTTTCGATAAGTATGTTATTGATGAGAATACCATGTTTCGATATGCAAGACGACGCGGTGCCGAAAAAAAAGTAAAGGCATTTATAAAAAATGCAAATATTAAACTGAGGACAGTATAGATTATGATTACCAAAGATAATTACTCTGAGGAACATATCAGGGAACTACAGAAAATAAGTAGAAGAGATCCTGGGTTGATTGAGAGAACCTTATATGCCTTTGGATTATTGGAAGCTTTAGTACAGGTAGGATTGCCTTTTACTTTTAAAGGTGGTACAAGCTTATTATTGTTGCTAGAGAAACCAATGCGATTATCTACGGACATAGATATTGTTGTTAAGCCTGGAACAGATATGAAAGGATATATTGAAGCAGCAAGCAAGATATTCCCATTTACTCATCAGGAAGAACAATCAAGAGTTGGAAGAAACAATATCGAAAAGAAGCATTATAAGTTCACATATGCGTCTCCGATTCAGCAGAAACCATTGTATATCTTGCTGGATGTACTGTTTGAAGAAGATAATTACTCTGAGGTTGTAACAAGAAACATTTCGAATTCGTTGTTGTTAATGGAGGGTGAGCCGCTATGTGTTAGAGTTCCATCTGTAGATTGTATTTTAGGTGATAAACTTACTGCATTTGCTCCACATACAACAGGAATTCCACTTCATCAGAAGAAAGATATGGAAGTGATGAAGCAGTTCTATGATATTTGCACGATGCTTGATGTATTAGATAATATGGATAATGTGAAGGATACATATAAGAATATTGTACGAGCCGAAATAGATTATCGGGGTATTGACATAAAATTAGAGGATGTATTGTTGGATACTTTGTATTCTGCCATTGCCATAGGAGCAAGAGGCAAAGTTATGCCAGAGGATTATCCGGCGTATGTTCGTGGTTCACGAGATGTACGAACACATATTTATGCTGAGGATTTTTCACCGGAAATTGCAGCAATGAGAGCTCCCAAGATTATTTATATGGCAGCATGTCTGCTGACAGATCATGTGTATGAGAGAAATTTCGATGTGGATGATTTAGTGAAAGAAACCTTGTTTCAAAATGACTTGAAGGTTCTTAAATATTTGAAAAAGGTTAATCCGGAAGGATACGCATATGTGATTATGGCAGATAGATTGCTTGCTGATTACATAAGGTGATTTTTTATGAATTCCGTCAACAAAATGTCTAGATTTTTGTCTAAGAATTTGGCTTTATATAAAGGTTATCATAAGGAAATATGGATTTATGTCTAGATTATTAAGACTATCATAATATATTTGAAGGCAATCGAGAAAAATAGGAGCAAGTTTGGAGCAATTTGGGAAACAATCTTCTGCCAAACCGCCTTCTAAACCGACATCCTTTCCGACGTCCTGTCGGTTTGGAGTTTTAGTCTTTCTATGAGGGCACTCATCACATATCTTCTGAATTCCTGTCCCCAGGTTTCTATATATCCCGCTCTGTAAAATACATTTGGATGAAGACAGAAATATCTTTCTTATCGCTTACCATATCCTTATACAGATGAATCTGCCGAAACGAAGGATTAGAATACTTTTCAATCACAAAGAAGTATGCATTTAGCAGTATCTGTCAGTGTGGATTCTGTGGTACTAATATGGTAAGACGTTCACATCATCAAGATACACAGCATAAAAAGCCTGCATGGAAGTGTCAAAAAGCGATAAAAGATGGAATTGCCAGTTGTCCGGAGAGTAAGTCGATAGATGAGGCTGTTTTGGAGCATGCATTTTTAGAGAGCTTTCAACTTCTGGCAGATCATTATGATGATGTATTTGATGCAGTGTTAAATGCTCTTGAAAGTACACTTTCTTCAAATGACGGATTGGAAAAAGTAAAGAAGCTCACCAAGGAGATCGAGGCTTTACAGGGAAAGCGAAAGAAATTGACCGACATGTATCTGGATGATAAAATAACAGAGGATGTATATGAAGAACAATGCCGGAATCTTGAACGTAAGCTGAATAAGAAGAATAATGAACGAGAATTCTTTAGCGAAAGTGTTGCTTCCCAGAAGAATGTTCAGAATCGCATGAAGGAGATTCGTTCCAAGCTGGAGCAGACGGATTCCATAGAAATATTTGACCGGTCTGTATTTGAAAGTATTGTTGAAAAGGTAATCGTCGGTGGCATAGGTCAGGATGGCGTGGTTGATCCATATCGAGTGACATTTGTACTAAAAGGTATGGATGATCAGGTGATAGAAGAAGCCAGAACAAAATATAAGAAACATATTAAATGCAATCAATAACAGGATAGGAGTGATGTGAAAATGAACACTCATGACGACCTGTTGAATTACAATGAAGATATGTGTTTTTTACCCCAAGACGACATAGAAGATGTGTGTTTACAAAGGAATGACGACACA
>JAFUAW010000189.1 GCA_017460485.1 Lachnospiraceae bacterium
ATAGATATTAACTGCAACCGAATTATCACGACGTTCCGAATGTGCCATCTTGCCAAGCACCCGTCCATCCGGCGAGGTAATTCCTTCGATTGCCTGATAAGAACCATTGATATTATAATCCTCAACCATGGTCGGATTACCTTCCACATCCACATACTGGGTTGCAACCTGTCCACTTTCAAAGAGCTTATCGATCCACTCCTTGTTCGCTACAAAGCGTCCCTCTCCATGAGAAGCCGGAACCACATAGACACCGCCAAGTGCTGCCTTACGAAGCCAAGGCGACTTATTCGTTACCACCTTTGTATAGACCATCTTGGACTGATGCCGTCCGATGCTGTTCATGGTCAGTGTCGGAGAGGTCTCGCTCTGCGGCCGGATCTCGCCGTACGGAACCAGTCCCAGCTTGATCACTGCCTGGAATCCATTACAGATACCGAGCACTAATCCATCCCGCTCATTGATAAGCTTCATAACCTCTTCCTGAATCTTGGCATTCCGGAATGCTGTCGCAATGAATTTACCGGAACCGTCCGGTTCATCACCGGCAGAGAAACCGCCCGGGAACATAATGATCTGTGCCTCGGAGATCTCTTTTACAAATAAATCAACAGAATCCCGGATACCCTGCGCGGAAAGATTCTTAAATACCGCTACATGAGCCTCTGCCCCTGCACGCTCAAATGCCTTTGCGGAGTCATATTCGCAGTTCGTACCAGGAAATACCGGAATGAATACCCGCGGCTTAGCAACTTTATGCTTGCATACATAGATTTCTTTTGCATCATAGAGCTTCGTCTCGATCTTCTCCTGCTTCACACCGGACTGTGTCGGATATACTTTCTCCAAAGTCTTCGTCCATGCGTTAAGTGCTTCGTCCATAGAAATGGTTATCGTCTGCCCATCTCCGACATAAGTAAATGCAGCGTCATCGGTGACACGTCCAATCACGGTACCTTCTACACCAATCTCAGAAAGCTCCTTTTCTTCAATCTCAATGATGATAGAGCCATAATCTTTTGCAGTAAGAATCTCCTTCGAGATACCTTCTAGCTTTACACCTAATTTATTACCGAATGCCATCTTGCTGACCGCTTCTATGACTCCGCCATATCCGACTGCATACGCAGACTGGATCTTGCCGGCACAGGATGCACGGAATATATCCGCATATACGGAAAGCACATGCTCATACTTCGGTATATCATATTCATCTCTCGGAATATCAATCTTGATCAACAGGTTGCCGGCTTTTTTAAGCTCCGGTGTGATCACATTCTCTGTCTTTGCAATATCAACCGCAAAGGACACCAGTGTCGGCGGAACATCAATATCATTGAAAGAGCCGGACATACTATCCTTACCTCCGATGGAAGGAAGCCCAAGTCCGATCTGCGCATCATAAGCGCCAAGCAGGGCCGCCATCGGCTTGCCCCATCTCTCCGGCTTCTCTCCCAAGCGTTCAAAATACTCCTGGAAGGTAAATCGGATCTTATTGACATCTCCGCCGGAAGCCGCAATTTTCGCAGCGGAATGAATCACCGCATAGATGGCTCCGTGATACGGACTCCAGCTGGACAGATACGGATCATAACCATAACTCATCATCGTTACCGTGTCAGTCTTGCCTTTAAGCACCGGCAGCTTTGCGATCATGGTCTGTGTCGGCGTCAGCTGATAGATACCGCCATACGGCATGGTAACACTGCCTGCGCCGATGGAACTGTCAAACATCTCCACCAGCCCCTTCTGAGAACATACATTCAGATCCGACAGGGTTGCAAGCCATGTCTTCTTAATATCTGTAATCTCCGGAACCGATGCAAAATAATTAGACTCTTTTTCCGGCATTTCCACAACTACATTCGTTTCCTGATGGGCACCATTTGTATCTAAGAATGCACGGGACAGATTCACGATCTCTCTGCCTCTCCAGTTTAATACCAGTCTCGGTTCTTCTGTTACCGTCGCTACAACGATAGCCTCTAAGTTCTCCTCATCCGCATATCGTAAGAACTGATCGACATCCTTCGGATCTACGACAACCGCCATTCGCTCCTGCGATTCGGAGATTGCAAGCTCCGTTCCGTCCAGACCTGCATATTTCTTCGGGACTAAGTCCAAGTTCACCTGTAAGCCAGCTGCCAGCTCACCGATGGCAACTGATACGCCGCCGGCTCCGAAATCATTACATTTCTTGATCAGATGAGCCACCTCTTCCCGACGGAACAATCTCTGGATCTTACGCTCTGTCGGAGGATTCCCCTTCTGTACCTCTGCGCCGCAGGTATCAATGGATTCCACGGTATGTGCCTTGGAAGAGCCGGTTGCGCCGCCACAGCCATCCCGGCCGGTACGTCCGCCGAGTAATATGATCTTATCTCCCGGATCGGAGTTCTCACGAATGACACACCGTCTCGGAGCAGCACCCATAACGGCACCAATCTCCATACGCTTTGCCACATAATCCGGATGATAGATCTCATTAACCAGACCGGTAGCAAGTCCGATCTGATTACCATAGGAGCTGTATCCGTGAGCAGATTCCGTTACGATCTTTCTCTGTGGAAGCTTACCTTCTAAGGTCTCCGATAAGGACTTCGTCGGATCGGCAGCACCTGTAACCCGCATAGCCTGATAGACATAGGAACGTCCGGAAAGCGGATCGCGGATCGCGCCGCCCAGACAGGTAGCAGCCCCACCGAATGGCTCGATCTCCGTCGGATGATTATGGGTTTCATTCTTGAAGCTGATAAGCCACTCCTCCGTCTGTCCATCTACCTCCACCGGAACCACGATGCTGCATGCATTGATCTCATCAGACTCTTCCTGATCGGCAAGCTTGCCGTCCGCTTTTAACTTCTTCATACCCATCAGGGCAATATCCATCAGGCAGATGAACTTGTCATTCCGATCCTTGTAGATCACCTGACGATCCGCCTGATACCGGTCAAAGCTTCCCTCGATCGTCTGCTTATAATATCCGTCTTCAAAGGTAATATTCGTAAGCTCCGTAGAAAATGTGGTATGACGGCAGTGATCGGACCAATAGGTATCCAGCACGCGGATCTCGGTCATGGAAGGATCTCTGTGCTCCTCATTCTTAAAATAATTCTGAATATGCAGGAAATCCTTAAAAGTCATAGCCAGTCCAAGGCTATCATATAACGCCTTGAATTCCGGCTCTGCCATATTCTGAAATCCGTCAAAGATCTTCACATCGGCAGGCTCGTCAAATACTGTCACCAACGTATCCGGCTTTGCAGAAGAAGCCTCTCTGGAATCCACCGGATTGATACAATGCTTTTTGATCTTCTCTAATTCTTCAGCTGTTAATTCACCGTCAATTACATACGTCGTGGCGGAACGGATCACCGGTTCCTCATTCTCATTTAACAGCTTGACACACTGCTCTGCAGAATCCGCTCTCTGATCAAACTGTCCCGGAAGATACTCCACACTGAAAGTTGTCTCCGAATCCGAGAGCTTGAAATCCTCTTCATACAAGATATCGACCGGCGGCTCCGAGAATACCGTGCCCAGAGAACGCTCATAGGTATCCTGTGACAGATTCTCAATATCATACCGGACTAATACGCGGACTCCTTTCACCGTGATTCCAAGATAATCCTTGATCTCTGCATACAGCTCTGCTGCCTTAACTGCATAATCGGATTTCTTCTCCACATAGATTCGCTTTACTTTGCTCATAACAGCCTCCTTATGTATCTTGCTTTTTAATACTTCAATAAACATACTGTTTGATAATAACTCTTTTAACGGTCTCTACTACCCACAGATCAGCTGTGGATCTTCCGGATCATTCGGAATACAACGGAATTCTGGAAGACCATCGGTTTAATCTGATGATAGAAGATCACGCCATCACTTGGCGCAATCAGACGGGAAATGACATCTCCGCGGTACGGATCAACAATCTCAGCAAGCAGCTGCCCACGTACCACATCCGTTCCGGTAGTTACCTTCGGGCGGAAGAAGCCCGGCATATCTGCACGGATCGGAAGCAATTCATCTTCTTCAATGATGGACGATATATATCCACCATGGCAGTGATATTTCACAATACCCATTCTGGTCAGAAAGCGAAGAACCGATGACACACCCTGACTTGCCATCTCTTCATCGATACTTTCTGTCGTCCCCGTATAGACAGAAAATGGACTGGTGCCGCACTGCTTCCAGTTATAATTCAAGGTAGTGACATCAAAGGACCGCTTTGATGCCGTCAGGATATAAGGCATACCGAACAGATTCGCCAGGCTGGTGCTTTCCGTATCATCATCCAACAACCGGACATGCGGAATAAAATTACCGCTCAAATAAAAGCTGGCAAACTGAATACCATACCGGTAATCTTTCACGCGCTCCATAACAGCTGCCGCAATTCTGCTGGTTGCCGGTCCCTGAGGATTACCCGGAAATGAACGATTGATATCCGTACTGTCTGATACCCAGAACCGCTTTCCCACATTCATGGAACTATAATTCAATGAAGGAATGACCAGAATCTCTTTATTCGCTACGATTCCGTTCTTGCCCTCAATCTGTTCCAGCTTTGCCACCAGCTGCGAGCACATATAGAGCTGCTGGAATTCATCTCCCCGCATGGCACCGATAATACATGCCTCCGGCTCTCCATGTCCGAACCGGTATCCAACAATGGTATAATCTCCCCGGAATGGGGTTGTCATATTGAAGATTACCTCTTTATTCACAGCCGGTCACCTCCAAAGATCCGGGCAATCAATGCCCCTTCTTCAATTGCCGGATATTCACGGAATGTAAATACCAGACCATCACAGGGAGCGAAGATCCGTTCTTCCTCGGAACCGGTGATTACATTGACAATCGAACCAATCTTTTCGCCTTTCTTCACCCACATATTATGCTTGATATTTGGGACGAACATTCCACTGCTCTCTGCATTGATAAAGCTGACTTCTCCGTCTGTCGCGACAATGGGATTACAGATCTCTGATACTTCTCCCTTCCAGATTCCGACATTCTTCATCAAGGAAAAGATTCCATCCACAATCTGTTCACAGTATTCATAGTCAATCCGAAGTGCAGCACCTGCTTCAATCACCATAGTTTTGACACCAATGGCATTCAAGGCATAGGAAAGGCTTCCCGGACGAACACTGGTAGACGGATGAATCCACACCAGCTCCGTATTCAGCAATCTGGCATATGGCATGATCGTTTCTGCAACATCATCATTTAATCGTACCTGGGGGATCTCACGAATCAATGCGTTACTGGAATGCAGATCCAGACAGAAATCCGCGCCCGCCATATCCTTGATCAGCTTCGACGCTGTATAATCAATAATTACACCGTCTTCATCTCCCGGAAACACAGTATTCATATCTACATCCACCAAAGGAAAATTACGCGTCTGCGCATCGAGACCCAATGGATTCATGGCCGGATATACATCCACAATCCCTGTTAGATCCTCGTAATTCTGCTTGATCCTCCGGATCACCTGATAACAGATATATTGTCCGTTTAATTCGTCCCCATGACTGCCAGTTGCTATACAGAGCCTTTTTTCCTTTCCGGAACATTCATCCGGTGCTAACCGGTTCTTCTTGATCTGCATAACTTCTTCTACAAGCATTTCAAAGGACACAACTGTATCAATCATAACATCACATCCTATTCAAGTCTCGCTCTTCTCACACTGAGATATATAATGGGAAAGAGGCTGTTCCAGTTACAGATCTTTCCTGCTCTGGGCAGCCCCTAATCATACTTATGATTCCCCTAATACTCTTTTTAAGGTTGCAACTAACTGCTCAGAATCAAATGGCTTCGGAATGAAATCATCCGCCCCGTTCTGAACAGCCTCCACCATCTTATTCTTCTGGCCGGCAGCCGTTACCATTACCACCTTTGACTCTGGAAATGCTTCCTTGATCTTCTTAAGACCGCCTAAGCCATCTAACACCGGCATCGTAATATCCATTGTCACAAGATCCGGCTGGAACTCCACATATTTATCATATCCTTCTACCCCATTGGTTGCCTCTGCGACGATTGTAAAGCCGGCTCCTTCCAAGATACCGCGCAAAATCTTGCGAGAAGTTCTAGAATCATCCACTACTAATATATTAGCCATTCCTACACCCTTTCTGCTGCATCTGACAAATGCCATTTGGATTCCAAACAGATCACAAGTTCCAATCTTCGGTTGCCGATATACATCGGCACCAGATACATCGGTCCGTCTGTCCATAACTTGACCTCGCCGGTATGCATAACCGGAGGCATCAATTCCAGCTCCACATCGTCCTCCGACATCTTGCTGGCATACAAACCGTTGCTGCAGTTAATGAACTCACAGACCGAATCAAGAGAATCCTCATTAATCTCTGTGAATTCTTCTTGTCCGAACGTGGATGCCGCCTGTAAAAATGCATCTTTATCTCCGGACAGTCCCACCAATAATTTGAATTCTCCGCTCATTTCCTGCGTTGCCATATAAGAATTGCTGTAATCATTGATCCTCTGTGCAGCTTTTAACCGCAGATCTCCACTGATAAAACGAACTACATTTCTGGCCATCAATGCCATATAATCCTTCATTACCGGTGGTATAGAAGCTTCCTTTGTAAATACCGGTACGATCTTATCCAGATCGCCGCTCTTCAATGCCTCAAGATCCAAAGCACTGAAGCGCTCCTCCCGTTTAAACGAATTGATATACTTCTGAATCTCGCCTAATGACAAATAATCATGATCCGTCAACACCTGAATACATAACAGATATTGGTCTCCCTGCATCCTAAGAAGCGCACCGACCTGTTCATCCGTCAGATATCCCTTTTCCGTCGCGATATCCCCGAATCTGCGATCCTGCAGCTTCTGAAGCTGATTTACTTCATCCGCCTGCTCATTTGTCATCATTCCGTTTAAGACAGCCAAGGTTCCCAGACGCAGACGCGCCTCCGTCAATTCATCCAGCAAATCCTCGTACTGCTTTTCGGTTAACACACCCTTTTCCTGCAAATACTTGCCAAAATAGTTTCCGAACATACAACCTTCTCCTCGATCAATATGTAGTGATTAAAACTCCATAATAACTACTCCCCATACAAGATTTATTATACATAACCACAGTAATAAAATCAAGTATTTCCGAACCTTAAACGCCTCTGATTCCGTACTTGCAATACGCATAAAATATTCGTATAATATAGATATCTATCCACAAAGGAGAACCGCCGTATGTCTATTCGTAAATCTTTACAGACTTCCATGATCGTTGTGGCCGGATTGCCGATCATTTTATTCGCGATTCTGGCACTGATCCTGACATATAACAATTATCTGAAGATCACGCAGGAAGCGATCAAATCAACTGCCATGAATTATCAGGAAGGCTTCGAAGCCCAGTTGAATACACAGATTGTAGAGAGCGAAGCCATTGCTCTGGATAACGACATCATCTCCTTTCTTTTAAAAAAATATAACGATCCGGAATACGATCTGTTAAGCGATATCGACACCCGGAATAAAATTGAAGAGAAATTGGTTCTCTCTGCCGATACCTTTGACAACAATATTGTATATAGCGTATATTCTTTGGACGGAGTTGTAGTATGCAGTTCTGACGCATCCCTTCCGGGCTCAATAAGCCCATATGTCGATGAACTAAATGAATCTCTGACATATACCCAGATCAATTCCACAACTGTCCTCAATAATCGGCAGAATGCTCTTAATATCCTCTCTCCGGTTTCTGTTAAAGGCAAATACATCGTCGGCTGTGTCGTTACAAGTATTGATGCCCGGTATTTTGAGAACTTCGTATCGACCGAAGGCAACAGCTATATTATTGATTCCGCGGATAATGATCTTCTCGGGATTCATCTGGATGATGCCGTGATCCGCCGGGACGCTCTGTCTATACTTAACAGCTATACCGGCGATTCTGAAGAACTTCATGGCTTTATTTCCAAAGGATCCTTATTCTCAACCGAATTATACGGATACAGCATTCTTCCTTCCAATCACTGGATCTATCTGATCAAACAGGATTCCAGCATATATCATTCCATCCTGCAGACAATCCCCGTAGTACTGATCATTGTTATCGTCGTCTTTTTTATCATCACGATCATCTCCAGTGCCAAGCTTGCCAAGCAATACACATCTCCGATCCTGGATCTGCGTGATCAGATGCGGCTGGCATCCGGCGGCGATCTGACGGTTCATAGTGATATCGACCGCAAAGATGAATTCGGAGAACTGGCTGACCATTTCAACGAAATGATGTCGATCATTTCCAACAATTATGATGAATTAAAAGAAGTCAAGCAGGAACTGGAATTAAAGCAGCAGGAATTACAGGCCAATTATATACAGATTGAGAAGCTGGCATTCACAGATGCCTTAACCGGACTCAACAACCGACTGGCATTTATGCATCATGTAAATGAAGTCTTCGATGATAAGACTCTTTATAATCAGCGTGCTGTACTCTTCATTGACCTGGATAATTTCAAGACGGTAAATGATACTCTCGGCCACGATTACGGAGATCTTCTTCTTAAACAGGTATCCAATCAATTAACAGGTTTCATGACAGAGCATGATTTTCTGGCACGTACAGGAGGTGATGAATTCCTGGTACTTCGTGATAAAGTAACTTCCAGACGGGATCTGGAAGCTTTCTCCAAAAAACTGATCTCCATTGTTGAGACACCGTTTGATCTGGATGGAGAGATCGCGCACGTATCCATGAGTCTGGGAATTGCTATCTTCCCGGAACACGGTCTTTCCTCCAATGAGATCATTAAAAATGCCGATATTGCTATGTATTCGGCTAAGACCTCCGGTAAGAATGCATACCGTTTCTTTGACAGTTCTATGGAAGATGAAGTAAGCCGTGAACGTGAGATTGAAGAGATTCTTCGTGATGCCATTGCTAACAAAGAGGTTTCTCTTGTGTATCAGCCGCAATGCGATATGCGTACCGGACGGATTACCGGATGTGAAGCGTTAATGCGCTTGAATAATATCTACTTCGGAGAAGTATCGCCGGTAGAATTCATTCCGATCGCCGAATCCAGCGGTCTGATCAATGAATTGGGATTATGGGCACTCCGAACCGCCTGCAATTTTAATCAGAAGCTGATCGACAGCGGACTCGGACCGCTGACCATGTCGGTTAATGTGTCTGTTGAACAATTGAAAAATCCTAATTTTGCCGAACAGGTACAAGATATTCTGGCCGCAACCGGAATGGAATCCAGATATCTGGAGCTTGAAGTGACAGAAAGCGTTATGATGAAGAATATCGACCAGAATATCAACGTGATCAAACAGTTGAGAAATCTCGGCATCAAGGTTGCTTTGGATGATTTCGGAACCGGTTATTCTTCTTTCAACTATCTGACGAAGATTCCAATCGATACGTTGAAAATGGACAAGTCATTTGTGGATAACATCAACAATAATTCCAGAGATTGCCATGTTGCCGAATCAATCATCGCTTTGGCTCATAACCTGCAGATTTCCGTAGTGGCCGAAGGTGTTGAGACAACCGATCAATTGCAGATCCTTAAAAAACAAGGATGTGATATTCTTCAGGGATATATATTCAGCCGTCCGCTTCTGACTCAGAATTATCAGGACTTGATCAAAAGTGTGAACTTTGGGAACAATCAATAATTGAATTCTATTCCCGTGTACAAAAAAGATGCCTGCAGCCGGTATTTCCTGTTTACCGATCGCAGGCATTTTTTAATATACAGAATCTAAAATTACTAAGTTTTATGATCTTACAATCTTAATGGAAGCAATGATTTCCGATAATGGAATAATCTCCGTAAGAGGCATAGTTCGCGTACCTCACATTGATAAAGTACATATATCCGCCGATATTATTGACACCGGATAAAGCTTCATTGGCGGCCTGCTGTGCCTGTGGCAAAGGACCGTTCTGCAGATATCCGTTCATAACACTTCCGTTTACAGACGGGAACTGTCCCGGCGCATAGATTACAGAGCTGATCGATCCTCCGAATGAACCGCTGTGCAACCGATTCAATACTACATTAGCAACCGCCAGCTGACCTTCATACGGCTCATATCCGGCTTCCATACTGATAAGACACGCAAGCAGATATGCATCGTCATAACTGGCGGCAGTAGGTTCCTGTATCTGCGTTGCAACCGTTACCGGATCGGAAACAGCACTTGATTGTGCAGTCGTTGTCTGAGTATTCTTAGCTTCCGCGGCAAGTCTGGCAGCCTCTGCTTCTTTGGCTGCCTGGATCCTTGCCATCTCTTCTTCAATCGTGATCGCTGTATCTAATTTGTATTCAACATCCATATAATCAGCAGATACATAGCCTTCCCATGTTTCATTGAATAATATCTGATACCAGCCATCCAATGTATCTGTCACAAAAACTTCATCATCCTGTTCTAACATTGCGATCGGTTCAGAATCCATATCCGCATCCCGGCGAACTCTTACCAGATCTGCCGTTACGGTACCAATATACTTTCCATATTCTTCCACCATAGGTTCAGCGTCTTTTCCGCTTAATATATATTCCGTCTTGACATATCCTTCTACTTCTCCCGACAGAATTCTGGTCCAATCGCCTTCTGTCCCCAGAATATCTCCGGCACATCCCGGATACATCTTACCAACCAGCTCAGAATCCACATCAGCCTCTGCTCTGACATTTAAGGTATCGGTAATATTGGCAATGAACTTACCGGCAAATATCTCGCCAAATGATCCATCAGATACACTATCGGATCGTTCATTCGAATCATTGTCCGTCGATCCATCCGTAGTACCATTCAGGCTGCCCGTTAATCCCAATGCAGCGGAAGCGGCATCCAGATCCGGAGTATCATCTTCTGCAGGGATCTCTGAAAGTCCTCCTTCTATCGATGTACCATCTACGGAACTCATCAGATCCGGAACCGTCATCTCAACCGCGGATTTCTCTACAGCAGTCTTCTCTGCCACTGCCTTTTCCACAACTTCATTTTCCATATTCTGATGTCTGTGGTGTGATGCAATCTTAGAATAGATCCCAAACGATGCGCCGACCGTGCAAAGAGCCAATACTCCCAATATAATATGGTTACGTATTCTCTGGCCTTCCATAATACTTTGAATCTCTTCGTTCCGCTTCGTAAAATTCATTGCTGACTCATGCCCTTTCTTCAGGAAATATACTTAATATCTCCTGTTCTGACCTAAAAATGCTTTTCAAATCCATCCATGTAATTTTTACTAAAATGTTATAAAATGTTACATTTCTGTTACAAGCCACTATAGCAGATTCGTGCTTGCATGTCAAGTTATGATATGGGATAATTTATGTACTGCTTTTTGTACATTTTTGTAAAATTTAAATAAGTTGTAATAATGAATGAACTAATAAGGAAAGCAATATGAGTATTATCAGATTGGATAAATATCTTGCGGATTCGGGGATCGGAACCCGGAGCGAAGTCAAAAAGATCATCCGGACAGGAACAGTTACCATAAACGGAATCACGGTTACCGTCCCGGAAACCAAGATCCATACCGATGAAGACCGGATCGTCTGCCGGGGACAATTGATCAACAGACAGGATCTTGTCTATTATATTCTGAACAAACCGGCCGGTTACATCAGTGCTACAGATGATCCCGATCAACCAACAGTTCTGGATCTGATCAAAGATCCTTTTCATAAGGATCTGTTTCCCGTGGGACGTTTGGATAAAGACACAGAAGGTCTTCTTCTGATCACAAACGACGGAGAACTGGCACATGAGCTTCTCTCTCCGAAGAAACATGTAGACAAACTATATTATGTAGAAACTGATTCCGCCATACCCACGCAAGCCGTACAGATATTTCGGGAAGGAATCGATATCGGGGACGACAGTAAGACTCTGCCTGCCAAATTGTTGCTTCTGTCTCCGACCTCCGCTCATATTATTATTCGGGAGGGTCGGTATCATCAGATCAAACGAATGCTCCGTACGGTCGGCTGTGAAGTCGTCTATCTCAAGCGTCTTCAAATGGGGTCTCTGATTCTGCCGCCGGATCTCGAATCCGGTAAATACCGTCCGCTGACAGAACAGGAACTAACGGAGCTTATTCCCGGCAGATCCATCTTTTGATCTGACTTCAGTTCTTTTCATCGATTTAACGCGTTGACACATTAAAGTACGAATGATATAGTTATTGTAGCCGCAGCAGTTATTGCAGTTATTTTTGAAAGCATCAATAACCAATAATTCGTTGATCACTGCACGCACTGTCTGCAGATAACATATTTTAGAAACGAGGAGACAACATGAGCGTATCCCCACATTTTACAATTGGTTTTATCGGTCTTGGTCTGATCGGAGGTTCTATTGCCAAATCCATCCGGCGGATCTTTCCGGATTATAATATCATAGCATACGATACTGACAAGAAAGCATTAGATGCCGCCATCGCCGACGGAACTGTCTCAACAATAGCATCCGGGATCAACGAAGAATTCAGTAAGTGCAATTACATATTCTTATGCGCGCCGGTTCATTATAATATTGAATATCTTAAGGCTTTAAAATCCATTATGATGCCGGATTGCATCCTGACGGATGTCGGAAGTGTAAAGACCGATATTTATCAGGCTGTCATGGAAGAGGAACTGACCGATTCCTTTATCGGTGGTCATCCCATGGTAGGTTCTGAACGTTCCGGTTACGAGGCAGCAAATGATCACTTGATTGAAAATGCATATTATTTCATCACACCTTCTTCAACTGTCTCTAAAGACAAGGTTGAGGAATTCACTACTTTTATTGAGGATTTGGGGGCTATTACCATCGTATATTCTCCTGCCCGTCACGACCAGACAACCGCATACATCAGCCACATTCCGCACATCATAGCCGCTGAGCTTGTCAATCTTGTTCACAACAATGATGATGCCAAAGGGATGAATAAGCAGCTGGCAGCCGGAGGTTTTAAAGACATTACCAGAATCGCGTCTTCCAATCCGATCATCTGGGAGCATATTTTACTTAGCAATTCCGGTAATATCGTTGCCGGTCTGGAAGAATACAAAGAAGACTTAGAGACTGTGATCCAGGCCATTCATAAAAAGGATGCTGCTGCCATTCATGATTTCTTCTTACAGGCTCAGCAGTATCGGGATTCTATACCGAATAACGCCACCGGCGTGATCCGGATGACCTATGAGATCTTTGTCGATATTCCGGATGAACCGGGAGCGATCGCCAAGGTAACCGCATTCATCAGTGAAGCCAGTATCAATCTGAAGAATCTCGGAATCTCCCATAATCGTGAAGATGAAGAGGGTGTTCTTCGCTTAGCCTTCTATGAACAATCCGATGCGGCAAAAGCAGCAGAGCTATTACGTTCCTTGAATTATACAGTTTATGAACGATAAGAACAGAAAGGAAACCCTATGCAATTCACAAAAGCAAACTCCTTACACGGCATAATTACCGTTCCGGGAGACAAATCCATATCCCATAGAAGTGTCATGCTCGGAGCTCTGGCAGAAGGAACCACTGAAGTTCACGGATTCCTGCAGGGAGCCGATTGTCTCTCTTCTATCTCCTGTTTTCAGAAAATGGGAATCAACATCGAGAATGATGCAAAGACCAATATTGTCCGGATCCACGGAAACGGACTGCATGGTCTTACAGAACCTTCCGATGTCTTGGATGTCGGCAATTCCGGCACGACCACACGGTTGATGTCGGGGATTCTGGCTGCCCAGTCCTTCGAAAGTATTGTAAATGGAGACGCATCCATTCAGAAGCGTCCCATGAAACGGATTATGACACCTTTATCTCTTATGGGAGCTGATATCACAAGTATCAACGGGAATGACTGCGCTCCCCTGAAAATACGCGGAAGCAGACTTCACGGAATCCACTATGATTCTCCGGTAGCATCTGCACAGGTAAAATCGGCAATTCTGCTTGCCGGTCTCTATGCGGAAGGAGAAACTTCGGTAACAGAACCTTATTTGTCAAGAAATCATTCGGAACTCATGCTTCGGGGATTCGGCGCGGATCTTACAAACAACGGCACTACTGTATCTATCCGCCCCGCTAAGACACTATACGCGCAGAAGATCTTAATTCCGGGAGATATCTCCTCTGCGGCTTATTTCATAACCGCAGGACTTATTACACCGAATTCTTCAATTACTATACAGAATGTGGGGATCAATCCGACCCGGGACGGAATCTTAGATGTATGCAAGGCTATGGGTGCCAGACTTACCTGCTCCAATCTTCATGAGATGACCGGCGAACCGGTTGCTGATATTACCGTTGAAACCAGTGAATTAAAGGGCACTGTCATTGAAGGTTCCATTATTCCGGAATTGATTGATGAGATACCGATCCTTGCAGTCCTTGCCTGCTTCGCGAAAGGAGACACTATCATCCGGAATGCCGAAGAACTTAAGGTCAAAGAATCCAACCGGATCGATGTGATGGTTCAGAATCTCTCTGCAATGGGAGCAGATATCGAAGGCACCGAAGACGGTATGATCATCCATGGAGGCAGGACGCTTCACGGAGCCGTGATTGACAGTAAGTTAGATCACAGAATCGCCATGAGCTTTGCCATCGCCGGCATGAACGCGGAAGGCATAACAGAGATCAAAGAAGCCGAGTGTGTCAATATCTCCTATCCTGATTTTTACAGGGATCTTGCTGCTCTTAACACTTAGCATGAGCACTTTTCATATGCTTAGAGCCTTGGTTCATTGTTCCGGATCCTATCCGTATATACAAGTGCCGGAGCATCCGTTATCCGAATGTACTCCGGTCAATCCGGACCTGATTAAAATGATTCACAAGATATTCGACGGCGTTCGGATTACTGCTGATCGAAGGAAGCGATAACACTTCTTCGCCTTTTTCGTTCACTGCCTTCAAGCCATAATATGGTACTGATTGCCGATTACTGTCTATTCCTTCCGAAACGGTCATCGTATATTGAATCATAATCCTAAGGCTCCTTTATGTCTTCTTCATGTATCCTTAGTGTACCTCATAACAGGCTCGAATCCCATCGTATATCATCGTATAGTTTCGACACAAATTCCCATAAGTCGAATTTCGTTGTATCCGCATTCCTTATATTGTATATTCTTAATCATCAACTCACTTCCGGCCAATACCCTATGTTGTTTATGATCAGCTCACCTGCTTCTTCTCCGTCGGTACTTATTCGCATTGCAACAACATTGGCAAAGTCAAACTCAGCTGACCCGAACGATGACGGATCAACCGTAACCTGCTGTAGCTGATGTTTATACTCGTACATTCCAAAGAGCGCATCCTGACGACTCAACTGAACCGCGAGCGAATGATAGACAAGAACCGGGCTGTCAACGGAAACGACATTGCCCGAAGCATCCGTGAGTTCCACACTATACTTCAGCCCTTCGGTCAAGTTTTCCGTATCTTCCCTCATGTCAGCGACCTCAAAGAACAGACAGCCGTTCGTTATGTCAACAGCATCGAAAATCACATTCACACAAGGGTCCGACTCTTCTTCCCACATAAGATCGAGCACATAGTTCTCGCCCTCTCCGCCGTCGCCTCTGGAATAAGGAACTATCGTCCAAGTATCGACACCCGAGCAATCAACTGTAGCACCGCTTTCACTGCCGGCAATATCTACAGTATCGTCAAAAGAACAAAGACACACATAATCCGAATCAGAGTAATTTGTTATGTATACCGTATCAGGCAGGAAACTGCGATAACCTGATATATCGCTCAACAATGATTCATACGAGTCATCGATTCCCAATGTTGAATCCAGAAACACTCGAATATACGCCCGGGCAATAAGCTTCTGATCAGCTTCATCAAGGAAGCCGTTCGTGTTAAGATAACAGTTAACTTGTCCACCGGCGTCGTACTGTCCCCAGAGGCTGTTAAACTGTCCGTGATTTGCCCCGAGAATATAGACCGAAGACTTCAAGTAAAAGCTGTCATCTTCCCCCGAGAATGTGATGTTGTTGTACTGCTTTTCGCCCATCATAGATGATACGTCCTGATCATTGGCACCGTGGATCAGAAGATAATTCACATTGGATATCTCCACCGAATGATGTACCGGCATGTACTGGTCGACAACAGGAGCGATGGCCACGATCGAAGTAATGTTAAAGTGATAGTCGAACTTTATGTTGCCGTCCTCAGGGTAGGCCGCGAGATCGTTGAAAAGATATGCTGTGGATACCATTTCGCCGCCTCTGGAGTGGCCGCCGATGGCAATTCCGTCCTCATCCATAAGTCCGTACAGAGCACTACCAGAAGTCTCGTTAAGTTCAAAGATTGCCTTCATATTGTCAAGCAGCAGTAAAGCGCGTTTGTCGTTACCCTCTTCCGAATCGTTGATGATATTCTCGTCGACGGAGATAACAACGTAGCCGTTTGACGCGAGATATTCACCCAAGTATTCATATCCCATATAAGACGGAACCGTCGCATCATGGTTGCCGTGAACCATAAAAAACACCGGACAATCCGACTGCCCTTCCGGATACCAAATCTGACCTTTGACAGGGATCTCGGAGAAGTCATAGTCCATCAGCAGATCGGTAACCGTATACAATCCGCCTCTTTCCTCAATCGAATCGTAAACAGTATAGTCGAGCGTCTCCGTCACAATATCATCCGTCGCATCCGGACCATACGACAATGTTGCGACGCGGCAAGGACCGTTCTCAAGATACGAATCAAACCCTGCTGCCTGAGTCGCACTTGGCACCGGAATCTGATTGTAGAAGTCAATTCTCCCCTGCCCAAAATGATCATACACGAGGAAGAAAACATACACTCCGACGAAAGCCAACGACAGACCAAGCGCGACATACGCGAAAACCTGTTTGAAACGTCTGCTTTTCGCAAAAGCCCACACGCATCTGCCTATGATATCGACAGCAAGTACAAAAAGGAATGTCATGATGACTACAGCTGGAATAGACTCCCCTTGTGTACCAATGGTGTTACTCATCCCCACCATAAAAAGAGCCGTGAAGAAATACGATTTGCACCTCTTCCCTGCGCCGAAAAACAATTTAAGAATCAGGTTAAGAAGCTCTGCAAAAGCCACAAGGATTACCGCACCAATTAATGCGGATACGATCAAAGGAAACTTCGAGTGAGTATACCCAGTATGGATAAGGTAAGCCATGAACAAAGTCGAGAGGATCATCTCGGCTATCATACCACCGGCACGCCCTGTCCGCATGAACTCACGCGCCGGAGCCGTCTTACGTTTGATAAAAGCGATAGGACCTCTGTTATGCTTTCTGATCTTTCTGACATTACGATTCATACGGTGACGGCCAAAGTGCCTGTAAGCCATCTTCTTGACCCTAGAAAGATCCTGCGAGTGCTTGGCGAAAAGTTCATCCGGCGAATCGAATACCCCGAAGTCCTGATTGATGCCTTCGCTCTGAATATAAGTATTATTCCGATCGAATTCTATTGTAGGATTTTTGAAATCCTTTACCGCGACACCAAAGCCGCAGAACTCGCCTTCACAGTCGACCTTGATATCCTGAAGTCCGATTAGGTATTTCCTATCGAGAATGAATCCTTCCAATTCATACCACTTATCTTCCAGCAACACTTCGACCCAACTGTGAAGAATGTTCGAAGGAGCTTTCTTATAGACAAATCCTGTCATCACGCCTTTCTGAAGTTCCTTGTCAATCGTGAATCCATGAATCCTGCAAGGTATTCCGCATGCGCGCAGTAAAGCCATGAACAATGTGCCCTTGGTATTGCACTGACCATACTTATTCTTAAGCACCTTAGAAGCCGGAATATTGTCGTCGATGTTATAACCGAATTTTATTTCATCGCGAACATAATTATAGATCGATTTGATTCGCTCAAACTCCGGAAGTTCTTTCCATCCGCGTTTGTCGATCAGCTTCTGAATACGCTTATTGTCATAATCGAGAAGCTTGGTACTTTCCAGTAATTCACTATTATCCCTTTCCATTTTAAAACCTCTACAATTTATTTATCTTTCTATTATTTGCTGTTTCTTAAATACGGTTCTCAGTTGCCAAATCCCTGATATTACAAAGGGCAAACATATAGTTATCAGTCCCAATGCGGAAGTGATATCAATATCGGTCGTATTTTGCGTATTCAATGCATCGTTCACATCATCCGCAAAGCAGATCCAGAAGGAATTGGCGAAATCAAACAAGCCGTGCAGTATGATACATGGCAGAAGATTTTCAGAACGATAATAAATGACCGCAAATATAATGCCGACTTCCGCCGCATATATAACCTGTGTGATAGTTGCAACGACAAGGTCTGGCCTGAAGAGTAGATTTGGTAAATGCCAGCCTCCGAAAATCAAAGCTGATACAAAAACGGATAGGTATATCCCTTTTTTGCTCTCACCAAAGTACTCTCTGCACGCACCGAATATAACACCTCTAAACACAGTCTCTTCCGCAACGCCAATAGACATCATTGTGATAAACTCAATTAAAACAAATGGCAAAGCGGTCATAATACTCCTTTCGGGAGTTGCGTAATTCATAGCCAAGTTTACTGCAACAGCAATGCACATGACGAGTCCATACCAAAAGATGCCCTTGACAAGGTTTTTTTTGCCTATGTTTATCTTTATTTTAAATATCTTTGATGACAGCAGAACAAACACAACTGTCATCTCGATTTCCTGCAGGATAGTCACAACATCCCCTAAAGCTAAATTGTTAGACCAGTCTTCAGGAACAACTAGTTTGCCGATCGCTAGGAGCAATAGCACATTTAGTATATAAACACCTATTATCGCTAATAATTTGACCAATTTTTTATTCATTTCATTTTCCTCCGTTACGTGTTTATGCAATATCTTTCGATAAATATGTCAAAATGCCTGCTAACTATCTCAAGTGCTTCTATTTTCTTCTCCGGCTGTCTGTCGCTCATTTGAATCATGAGTGTGACGGGTGCCGCGAATTCCAGCGCGATAATGTCCGCATCACCCTGTATCATCAGCCCTTTGTCCATCATCTTTCTGAATACCTGCGCGAAAATGTCCTTAATAGTTTCAACGTGGTGTCTCGTGGTGCTCTCTGCGAATCTTGCATTGCGGTATTGTTCTATCATCAGAAACTTGCGCATTTTTATCGACATCTCATTATTGATCGTAAACTTAACCATACGCATTGCAAAAGCCTTAAGATCCTTACCAGAGCAGATTTCTTCAGCAGCCTGCATATTTTGCTTCATTCCGTTGTCGTACTCCTCCTCGGATCTATCGACAAGAACCTGTAAGAGCTCTTCTTTCCCTTTATAATGATCATAGATAGACGGTGCCTTTATTCCAACAACTTTTGCAATCTCGTCTACACTGGTTCCCTCGTAGCCTTTCTCAGAAAACAGATCAAGTGCTGCATAAACAAGCCTTTCCTTTGTATCAGTTGTACGCATACCTATCTCCAATCTCAATACAGATTTTTACCTAATAATTGTTAGGGATATTATATCCTAACTGTTATTAGGACGTCAATACTGTTTACAAACATAAAAAAGAGGCCTACATTACAGTAAACCTCTCATTGTTTTCGCATTTCAACAGCCTGACGCCGTTTCGTATTATTTCGTGTTATCAGATAATCCTTCCCTTGTATTTTCCCTTACCAGCATCATAAAGTCTTGTGAGAGATACAACACTTCGTATTTATTAATGTTCATATCATACCACGAAAATCAAGTGATTATTATATCATTATGGAAAACAGCACCATCAAAGGGCTTGCATGCCCCACGAAAATAGCTACAACCGGTTTTCGTGGGGCATGCAAGCCCTTTGATGGTGCGTAACTTATGTGTAAATAATTGTATCTATAGAAATGGCGTCATCCTTATTCCACGATCAGCATGGCGTCTCCGAAGCTGAAGAAACGATACTTCTCTTCGACTGCCACCTGATATGCATGAAGCACTGTTTCGCGGTCAACAAGTGCCGATACCAGCATGATCAGTGTCGATTCCGGAAGATGAAAATTCGTGATCAAAGCATCGATCACTTTAAACTGATACCCCGGATAGATGAAGATATCCGTCCATCCGCTTGCCGCATGCATGGTTCCGTCCGCATCTGCCACAGATTCCACCGTGCGTGTACTGGTGGTTCCCACGGAAATAACACGTCCTCCGGCTGCTTTCGTCTCGTTGATGATATCAGCCGCCTTCTTATCTACCATATAGAATTCCGAGTGCATATGATGATCCAAGATATTATCTTCCTTGACCGGACGGAAGGTTCCGAGTCCGACATGAAGTGTTACCTTTGCGATCCTTATTCCCTTCGCTTCAATCTTTCCAAGTAATTCTTCCGTAAAATGCAACCCAGCCGTCGGAGCAGCCGCCGATCCGTCATGTTCGGCATAGACCGTCTGATAACGGTTGCGATCCTTTAACGCATGCGTAATATAAGGCGGCAGCGGCATCTGTCCCAACCGGTCTAACAACTCTTCCCAGATTCCGTCATATTCGAAGCGGATCAAACGATTGCCCTCTTCTAAGATATCAATCACTTCTCCGGTAAGCAGGCCACCGCCAAAGCTGATCCGGGCACCGAGCCGAGCCTTTTTCCCCGGCTTTACTAAGGTTTCCCAGACTTTCTCTTCCTTTCTGGTAAGCAGGAGAACCTCGATGGCCGCACCGGTGTCCTCCTTCACTCCCATCAATCTGGCTGGTATTACCTTCGTGTTATTGATCACCAGACAGTCTCCTTCCCGCAGATAATCAATGATATCATAGAAATGCTTATGCTCGATCTCCCCGCTTTGCTTATGCAGTACCATCAATCTGGAATTATCCCGTTTTTCCAAAGGGTCCTGTGCGATCAATTTCTCCGGCAGTTCATAATTAAAATCACTTAATTTCATACCAATGCCTCAAATTCAAACAACTAGCTGCGAAGTTCGATACCGAGAGCCTTCAGACCTTCAATGATCTTATTGGTAACGGTATTGACCTCATCGGTCTCCAAGTTACGATCCTTCGCGCGGAATGTCATAGAATATGCTACGGATTTCTTGCCTGCACCAACCTGTTCGCCTTCATAGACATCAAACAGCTGATAACTCTCCAAGAGCTTGCCGCCGTTCTTACGAATAATGTCTTCAATCTGTCCGACGAAGATACTCTTATCCATAACCATGGAAAGATCTCTGGTACTTGCAGGGAACTTGGCAATTCCTTCATATTTCCGATCAAAGGTCGCAAGTGCCGTTACCTTCGGAAGCTCTATGACTGCCACATATACCTCGCCCTTCATATCATAATTCTCCACAACCTGAGGATGAAGCTGTCCGATGTATCCGATCACGGTATCTCCGTCCTTAACAGCAGCCTGACGTCCCGGATGCAGATATGGATATCCGCCTTTCGGATCGTACGTGAACGACTTGGTAATGCCAAGCTTGCCAAACATCTCTTCCAATACACCCTTTAAGGTAAAGAAATCGCCTTCTCCGTACATTCCAAGCGTCATCATGCTAACCTCATCCGGAAGCTCTGTAAGAGGGAGTGCCTTCGGAAGATAGACATTGCCGATCTCATAGAGTCTGGCTGACTTATTCCGACGATTATAATTCGTAGACAGAGAAGTGATCATTCCATTTAGGGAAATGGTACGCATAATGGAGAAATCCTCTCCCAACGGATTGGAGATCACAATTGCCTTTCGAAGTTCATCCTCTTCAGGAATCAACAGCTTATCATAGACCTTCGGGCTTTCAAAGGAATAGCACATACCACCGGAGAAACCGTTATTCTCTGCCACTTCCCGAAGTATATCCTCTACCAGCATATGGAACTGCTTCTTACCAACGGTAGCCTCACCACGCGGAAGTGTAGAAGGAAGCTTGTCATATCCATATAATCTCGCCACCTCTTCTGCCAGATCCGCCATACAATGCAGATCCTGACGATAGGTAGGGATCGTTAAAGAATTCGTATCCTTATTATAGGTAAGGCCCAAACGCGCAAAATATTCTAACATTTGCGCCTCCGGAACCTCCATACCCAGAAGCTTATTCATTTTCTCCGGCTCAAACGGAAGTTCCCACGGTGTTACCGGATTCGGATAGACATCGATCACGCCGTCAACCACTTCTCCGCAGCCAAGCTCCTCGATCAGCTGGCAGGCACGGTTGATCGCTTCTAATGCAAGATTCGGATCCAGACCCTTTTCGAATTTGGAAGAGGCGTCCGTACGAAGTCCGATCCGCTTAGAAGCCAGACGGATATTCGTTCCGTCAAAGCACGCTGCTTCAAATAACAGATTCGAGATAGAATCCGTAACCATAGAATTCTCGCCGCCCATGATACCGGCAATGGCAACCTCTTTCTCGCCATCGCAGATCATCAGAACTCCGGAATCCAGAGTACGCTCCTGTCCGTCTAAGGTAACGAATTTATCTCCGTCCTTTGCGCGCTTTACCACGATCTTATGCCCGGAAAGGGTATCCAGATCAAAAGCATGCATCGGTTGACCATATTCTTCCATCACATAATTCGTGATATCTACCAGATTATTGATGGAGCGGATTCCCTGCGCTGCCAGTCGTTCGCGCATCCACTTTGGAGAAGGTCCAATCTTTAAGTTCTTAACCACTCTTGCGCAATATCTCGGACAGAGATCCGTATCCAGTACCTCGACCGATGCATAATTATCAACGTCTCCGCCCTTCGTCGTATCCGGCACTACCGGAGGTTTGAAAGCAAGACCGTAAGTTGCTGCTGCTTCTCTTGCCATACCGATAATGCTGAAGCAGTCTACACGATTGGATGTGATTTCATATTCTACAACACTGTCACGAAGTCCTAATGCAGCGATTGCGTCATCCCCCGGCTCCACACCGGAATCCTCCGGAAAGATATAGAGTCCGTCCTCCGGTGCCTCGGGATACAGATTCTTATCTGCTCCCAATTCTTCGATCGCGCACATCATACCATAGGAATCAATTCCACGCAGTTTGCCTTTCTTGATCTTGATTCCATTCTCCGGAAGCGGTCCGCCATCGTGCCCTCCGGCTACACGTCCGCCGTCTAATACGGTCGGAACCAGATCTCCTTCCTTCATATTGTGCGCGCCTGTTACGATCTGGATCGGTGCTTCTGCTCCGATATCCACCTGACAGATCACTAATTTGTCAGCATCTGGATGCGGTTCAATCTTAAGCAGCTTACCCACTACGATTTTTTCCAGATTCTTATCCTTCTTCTCATAACTTTCCACATGAGAACCGGATAACGTAATCGCATCTACAAAATCCTCTACCGGAACATCCAAGTCCGGTACATATGCTTTCAGCCAAGAAATCGGTGTATTCATATCTATATCATTCCTTTCTTAATTACCTTCTATCCATAGACAATCTATATCCATCTATTATTCATCCGAACCAGTTTCAGACTGACCTTAGAACTGATTTAAGAACCGCACATCATTTTCATATAAGAGCCGCATGTCATCAATCTCATACTTTAAGAGTGCCACACGCTCTAAGCCGATACCGAACGCAAAGCCGGAATACTCTTCCGGATCAATTCCACAATCAGTTAATACCTTCGGATGTACCATACCGCAGCCAAGAATCTCGATCCAGCCGCTTCCTTTACACATCCGGCATCCCTTGCCGCCACACTTAAAGCAGCTGACATCTACCTCCGCACTTGGCTCGGTAAATGGGAAATGATGCGGACGAAGCTTAATCTTTGTCTCCGGTCCAAAGAATTCTTGCGCAAACTGCTGCAAAGTTCCCTTCAAATCTGCAAAGGTAATATTCTTATCGATGACAAGTCCTTCCACCTGATGGAAAGAAGGAGAATGTGTTGCGTCCACTTCGTCGGAACGGAAGACTCTGCCCGGAGCAATGATCCGGATTGGCTTCATCTTGGAATTCGTCTCCTTCGCCTCTCTTACCTTATCCTCCATCACTCTCGCCTGAACCGGTGATGTCTGGGTACGAAGCAGGATCTCCTTGTTAATATAAAATGTATCCTGTTCATCCTTCGCCGGATGATTGGCAGGGATATTTAAAAGTTCAAAGTTATAATGATCGTATTCTACCTCCGGTCCCTCTACGATCTCATATCCCATGCCGACAAATACACGCTCCAGATCCTCTAACGCGATCTGATTCGGGTGTCGGTGTCCGATCAGCTTATGGGTTCCCGGAAGTGTCACATCAATGACCTCGTTCTTCATTTTCTCTTCCCGGATCTTATTCGCAATCTCTTTACGAACAGATTCCAATTTCTCCTCAATGGCCGCCCTGGTATCGTTCACCATCTGACCTACCTTCGGACGATCCTCAGGTGCCACATCCTTCATGCTCTTTAAGACCTGTGTCAGATCACCCTTTTTTCCCAGTACACCAATCTTGATCTCATTTAATGCATCCAGATCTTTGGCCGCCTCAATCTTCTTCATCGCTTCCTCGCGAATCTCGCGTAACTTGTCCTTCATGACAGCATCCTCCTAACTGATTACTAATTTAAAAATAAAAAAATCCCTAATAACTAGGGACGAACAATGACCGCGGTACCACCCTGATTCTCACAGCCTACGCATCGCACAAATGACCGGAACAACCATCCAAACATTGGCATATTCCATATATCATCTATACTATCTGCTGTGAACTCTCTACGATGAATAACGACATCAACCGTTCCATCCTACTGCTGTAATCATCAGATCAGACATAGAAAAACTCGAGATTCTTCTGACAGATCCAACACTTCATTATTATGATATTCCACTTCAGATGAAAAGCTCCGGTGTGAAACTAAGAACCACTTCTTACTGAAAAGGCTTCCAGCCGCTGACCTTTATCTCTGGCAGAGAATATGATCCCTTCTTGCACCATCTAAGCCTGTATAACTATCAATGAATACCGTTCCATCATAGTCTTCCTTGGCAGAAATGTCAAGTCCATGATGAACGAAAACATCCGAAAAAAAAGAAAAGCATTCCCGGAAAATCATTCCCCGGGAACGCTTGTTCAAGTTCTCAAAAACCAATTCCGGATCTCGAACCATTTTTAACAGTTTTTCTTAGAACAGATTCTTGATCTTATCTGTCACGCCGCTTAACTTGTCAGATGCAAGTGCCGCCTTCACGCCGGAAATCACCTGCTGCGCAACCTCATCCGGAATATCCACACCCAGCAATTTCTCAATAGTCTTCTCCGGATCCTTCTTGAACTCTTCCAATAAGTTCGGATCTGCCTTGATCTTATTAACGATCTCTTCAATCTTCTTCTTTACATCCATGATAAATACATCCTTTCATGCCATTTTATTTTATAATATAAAGCTTGTCTGCTATATTATAATGACTCAATATACGGTGTGATCTGGGACAGCATATTGTCCATGTTCTCAAATAATACACTCTTGGTAGTACCAAGGTTCGTCGCACGGGTAATATGATCCCGTACATTTTCATATTGATCCTCAATCTTCGCGAATTCCCGATTGACAGTCTGAAGCTCATGCATGGCATTCTCAGATGCTTCACGAATATTTCTTTGAACCTCATCTGCGCCGCTGACTGCGGTATTGATTTCTTCAAAGGTCTCCTTGGCAGATTCAATATGATTCAGATTCTCTGTAAGCGATCCCTTCGCTCTGCCGATACTGGAATTCAACTGTTCGGTACCATCATTTACTTCCCTGATACTCTTTTCTACATCCCCTACCAGACTCTTGATCTGACCTGCCAGATTCTTAACCTGCTCAGCAACGACTACAAAGCCTCGTCCCTGCTCTCCTGCGCGGGCTGCTTCAATCGAAGCATTAAGTGCCAGCATATTTGTCTGATTGGCAATGGCGGTAATCTGTCCCATACAACGGGAGATATCATCTACAGCCCGGGAAAAATCTGCAAAGACAGTCTGAATATCCTCAAAATCTCTCTCTACCGCTACGGAACTTTGCTGAATCTCATCCACCTTCTCATGTGCGACATCGACAGATGCGGCAACAGATGTCTTTACTTCCGCAAAGCTTTCCGCTTCTTCCCCAACCTTCTGGAATACCTCATCAAACAAGGTCATCTCGCTTCGAAGCTCTCTGTCATCTGCAAGCACCTCGTCAAAGGACATCTGGATCTGATGCAGCTGCTCTAAGGAGCTGACTTCTTTTTCCACTAATTCCTTCTGATATCCGTTAATACTCTTTACAATATGCTTAACCGGCGCATAATCTGCCGGTGCCTGATTTCTTCCCATATTGTAACTCATCATTTCCTGATCATTATTTTTCTTACCGAATAAACCCATGACTTAAGTCCTCCTTTACTCAAATGCCACACACGACATAGACTGATTGACAAACTGCGAATTGTAGTGCTCGCCATTGGCGAAGAATCCGCAGAATGTACCTACAGAGGACATGGAGCGCAGGTAATCGTTCAGATAATGTTCATCCTGGAACAGGAGATAACGGAACATACAGTTTACCGCAAAGACACCGGACGGACGTCCGAAATCATCCTGGATCTTCTGAATCGTCTCATCTACAATTTCCCGATAATCTTTAATCTGAAGAAGTGTCAATACATCCGAATCATTTACCTGCCGGTAACAGCAAAGACCACTTCCTTTTACTTCCTTCAAAGAAATAATACAGATATCATCTCCGGCAATCTTACCAAATGGATTCTTAAAGGTCTGTGTCGAGATCTGACTCTCCGGAATATTCAGCAAGTCCATATATACCTGCTTGGAAGACTTGCCATTCAGCTCCCCGACATAATAATTACTACGGTCTACCTTGCTCGCAATAAAAGTTCTGTCATCCGCCGGACGATAGATATTCTCTTTGTAGGTCTTGATCCGGCCGCCCAGATTCTTGACGAAGGCATAAGCATCCGCATCTTCATAGATCTCGCCGTTTACAGATACAATCCCATCCAGAGATGTGCCTCCGGTAAGAGATATCCCCTGCCTGTCTAACACACTGTACATGGTCGTCAGCACACAGGCATCATTGCCGGCACACAGATCGATACAGACAGTATCCTTTGAACTTGGATTCACTTCACGTAAGGTCTTTTCAAATGCTTCAATATCACGGATCGGCATAGACGATGCGGACCGCAGCACTCCCGTCGCAGCCTTGATCCCGTTCATGGCTACAACTCCTACCGTTCCTTCTTTTACAGAGGAATCATAGAATATACCGGTCGTTCCGATACTCGGAACATTCGGAAAACGGCTTTGCAATTCTCTGACATGTGATTCAAAATGATCTTTTGTTGTGATCAGAATCAACAGATCCGGATTCGATATTCCTCTTACTGCATCCTCGAGTCTCCCGCTCTCACTCTTTCCTGAAATAACTCTCACTATTTTTGTCTCCTTCCCTAGCATCTATTTGAATCGTAATCCACATCCTGATTAACACCAAATGATATATAGCAACTGTACATTATTATATGCTATAACCCTTGAAAAATCAAGGCAGACAATCCCTCTTATATATTACCTGACCTTCCTATTACTTAGGTAATTCAAGGGATCTGTCTGCCTTGCCTAATGATTCATTTTATCAATTTACATCTGATCACATTTCATTACATTCGGTCCAGCATATCAATAATCCGTTGATGAGAGGCCGCCCGGTCGAACTGCTCCTCTGCCAGCTTTCTTCCGTGTTCTCCCATCTGCTTTGCTTCCTCCGGATTCTCATAGATCTTAAGAACTGCCTCCTTCAGACTGCTGACATTCTCTGCCTCATAATGATATCCGGCTGAATAATCCTCGATCAGAGAACGCATCTCTTCGGATGGTCCACTGCTTAACACCGGCTTACCCGATGCAAAATAATCCGCAATCTTATTAATGATACTCTGTGGCGCACGCAGCTTCAGGCAATTCATACAGATATCCGTCTTGCTTAAATATGCCGCCATATGTTCATAATCAACAAAACCTACAAAATCAACTACATTCGATGCCAGTTCCTCCGTCAGCTTCTTAAGTCCGGCTTCTTCCGGACCCTGCCCTAAGATCTTGAACCGCAGCTTCTTATCAAGATTAGCGTTCTTTGCAAGTTCCGTTACTCCGCGGATGACCGTATCAATATCATAGCTTGCCCCCAAAGTTCCGATGTACATCAGCCAGAATTCGTCCTCGGGTTTCCTTATCTCATCCGCATACTTTCGTACACCGGCATCAAACTTATTCAGCATGGAACCAATGTAGACATACTGCTTCTCCGTTGCACGCCGGTTATCCTTCTCCGCTGCCGCAAGATATTCCTTCGATACGGCAACCAGACCGTCGGCATAACTGAATGCCTGTCTGGTATTCTGCTGCATCTTCCATGTGATCATGTTATATAAGAAATCATTTTTAAATACCATTTTCAGCGAATCCGGCCACAGATCATTCACATCAATTACGAGCTTGACCTGATATTCATCACAGTATTTTCGGATATGATTCACCAGATAATAGGTTGGCCATGAGATATAGACGATATCATACTCCTTTCCGTTCTCAATGAACCACTTCAGTTCCTCTTTTTCACATTGATAATTGCAGAGAAACCGCTTTACCGAGATATTCTTCTTATATGGCTTCATATGAACGAATTGCACACATTCTTTATAAGCCGGATACTTACGATAGAATTTGTCTGTGTTCCGTCTCTTCTTCTCATAATGATTAAAATCAGAAGTCAGAAAACAGACCTCATAGCCCTGCTTACGCATCATTTCAAACAGATAAAAAGTTCGTTTGATTGCCTTCTCGCCGGGAAGGTATATAAATGGGTTCATGAATAATACTCTCTTCATGACCATACCTCCGTTTGTAATCTTATCTTAGTGACATCATCCATTGTCTATGCAGATCTAACCCTCTAAGGCCGCGACACCGCGCATATCAATTAACGGTGCACCGGTTCCTTTGATATAATCGCCGGTGATCGTTACCCGTCCGATACTGTCATCTCTCGGGATCTGATACATGATATCCAGCATGAATTCTTCAATGATCGCCCGTAAAGCTCTCGCTCCGGTCTTCTTTTCCATTGCTTTCTCCGCGATTGCTTCATATGCGGAATCATCAAAACGAAGCTCGACTTCATCCAATTCCAGAAGCTTCTGGTACTGCTTCAGAATGGCATTCTTCGGCTCTTTTAAAATCTTGATCATCATATCCTTATCCAGTGCAGATAACGTATATAATACCGGAAGACGTCCGAGGAATTCCGGAATCATTCCGAATTCCCGAAGATCTTCAATTGTAACCTTCTGAAGAAGATTCTCGTCCTTATCATATTTATCTTTTAAATCAGCCTTAAAGCCAATGGAAGACTGCTTGTTCAGCCGCGCCTTAATAATATCTTCAATATCCGGAAAAGCACCGCCGCAGATAAATAAGATATTCTTGGTATTAATGGTAGTAAGAGGAACCATTGCATTCTTGTTGCCTGCACCAACCGGCACCTCTACTTCGGCTCCCTCCAATAATTTCAAAAGCCCCTGCTGAACAGATTCCCCGCTGACATCTCTGCTGTTAGTATTCCTCTTTTTTGCGATTTTATCAATCTCATCAATAAATACAATTCCGCGTTCAGCTTTCTCCACATCATTATCTGCTGCAGCAAGCAGCTTAGAAAGCACACTCTCCACATCATCGCCGATATAGCCGGCTTCCGTAAGTGTGGTAGCATCTGTGATCGCAAGAGGTACATGCAGCAATCTGGCGATCGTCTTAACCAGATAGGTCTTACCGCTTCCGGTCGGTCCAATCATCAGCATATTAGATTTCTCAATCTCAATATCATCCATTGTTCCGGTCAGCACCCGCTTATAATGATTATATACTGCTACAGAGATAACCTTTTTGGCATAATCCTGTCCGATCACGTATTCATCCAGCTGTGATTTCATAATATGAGGAGCGGGAATGTTATGTAAATCCAGTTCGGGTTCTTCCTTTTTCTTCTTTTCCTGCTTCTTTTTAACCTTTTGGGACCGCGGAATATCTCTTGCCCCGCCAAAGCCGAACTGACTTAAGTCCAAATCGCTCAGATCCATGAACTGCATGGCATTATTGTTATTGCTGAACGTATCAAATGTATTCTGCATACAGCTGGCACAGACGCAGATATCATTTGGTAAATGGATCAGCTTGCCCGCGACACTCTCCGGCCGTTTGCAAAGATAACAGTAGTCCTCATAGTCCCTATCCGAATCATCCTCATGTTCTATAATATCTTTTGCCATAATATCCTCCAATCATAATCAGGCTTGTATACTCTATCATATTAGGACAGTATTATTATACATAAAAGTATATATAATTCCTATTTATATTTATAGGTAATATAGGAAAAAAATGAAAACATCCTGACCAGACATGATCTTATGCAGTCAGCTTCCTGTAACAATCATGAAATACAGCGATCACATATTCCACCTGCTCATCAGTCAGACAGGTATGCAGCGGAAGAGAGATCTCATGAGCAAAATGCGCGTATGCATTCGGGTAATCAGCAATATCAAAGCCCAATTTTTTATATGCCGTATGCATTGGCAGCGGCTTATAATGAACATTGGATGCCACGTCCTGTCTTGCCATCTCCGTGATCAAGGCGTTCCGGAATTCAGGATCTTTTCCCTCCAAAAACATCAATGCCAGATGACCGCTCGAAACGAACTGTTCTCCCCTGTGCGTCAGTCCATGTACCGGAAGATCGGAAACACCCTTTTCGTATGCCTTTAAGATCTCCTGTCTTCTTGCCATTAAACCCTCATACCGCTTCAGCTGTACCAGTCCGATCGCGGCATGTACATCCGTCATATTGCACTTATAATACGTATCTACAATATCATACTCCCATGCCCCAAGCTGTGTCTTGGCAAGCGCGTCCTTTGACTGACCGTGAAGCGACAACAGCATATAGGTCTTATATATCTCTTCATCATCTAAAAACGTCTGCGGTTTCCAAGTGATCGCGCCGCCCTCTGCCGTAGTCAGATTCTTAACGGCGTGGAAAGAAAAAGAAGAAAAATCCGCAATGCTTCCGCTTCGCTTTCCGTCTCTGACTGCCCCGAATGAATGGGAAGCATCCGCAAGTACGATCACTCTTCCGAAGCCTTTCTGTATCTCATTGGATGGACGGAAAAGTTCCCGTTTCCGCTCTACGATCTGATAGATCCGGTCATAATCACAGATGATTCCGGCTATATCTACCGGAATGATTACCTTGGTCTTATCCGTGACCGCCTGTTCTAATTGGTCATAATCCATTTCAAGAGTGTCTTTATCGGTATCCACCATCTTGATCGTTGCCCCGACATGAGCGATCACACTGGCAGATGCCGTATACGTATATGCGCTGGTAATTACTTCGTCTCCGGGACCCACTCCCAGAAGGCGCAGAGTCATCTCCATACAAGCGGTCGATGAGTTCATACAGGCAGCTCTGTTTACACCGCAATAAGCGGCGATCTGCCGTTCCAGTTCTTTCGTCCTTGGGCCAGTTGTCAGCCATCCTGAACGCATCACTGCGATCACTTCTTCAATCTCGGCATCGGTTATATCCGGTGGAGAAAATGGTATCTTCATAATATTCACTCCTACTCTCTGATTATTCAATCGTAATTACAATCTTATGCAGTGCTTCCTCACAGATCTTCGCCGCATCTTCCGCATTCTCTCCCTGCGCGATCACAAATCCGACACGGGAGCCGCTGTTCATGATCTCTGTAACGGTCTCTCCGACAGGATGTGCAAAATAAATCTCCTTCACACCGGGGATCTTCTGTGCAGTCTCAACGCCTTCTATCCTGCGGACCGTTCCCGCATGCTGCTTAAAATACCTTGTGGCAGATCCTTTTTCATAGGTTCCATGAATATCCGGTTTCTCGCCAAGAGCTATCTGAATGCAGCATTTTACCATATCCACTCCGGTCGATAACGGAACCAGATGCGTGGTAATACAATCACCACCGAGTCGTGCTCCGATCTCAACGATCTTCGGTCCATCCTTCGTAACAATGATCTCTGTATGAGACGGTCCGTTCTCAATTCCGATCGCATGGTTTGCGGCAATTGCAGTTCTCTTTATTCTTTCGACAATCTCCGGTCTTAACCGGGACGGCTGGGTATGTCCCATTTCCACAAAATAAGGTTTACCGGTGGTCATTTTATCCGTTACCTGGATCACATGTACTTCCCCGTCAATAGCAAGTGTCTCAACACTGACTTCATCGCCTGTCATATGTTCCTCCACCATAACCATCCCATTATGGCTGTATGGCCGGGAATATACATATGCCTTCTTCATTACCTCCGGATCAGAGAGATCTTCTACCATATAGACACCCTGACTCCCGGAACTGTCTACCGGTTTCACGATATACGGCACCCGGAACTTAGCCGCTGCCTGCAGATATTCTTCCTCATTGGTAACAGCATAGAATTCCGGAACCGGAACCCCTGCATCCTGAAGAGAGCACCGCATGGCATATTTATCTGTAGCGCGGAACGCTGCCTCCGGCGATAATCCTACCAGATGAAGCTCTTGGGCCACCTTCGATACCGCACGCATCGGCAGATCGGTCGCAAGCGTCATGACACCATCAACTCTATGTCTTTTGGCTGCTTCTACAGCTCCATCTACATCAATCGTACTGATAACCTCTTTGATCACACCATCCACAGAGAAGCCGACCGCATTCGGATTCATATCCAGTGCAACAACATCATATCCCATATCTCTCGCTTTCTGAATTGCGGGAAGCTGAAGGATACTTGCTCCCAATATCATGATTTTCTTACAACGACTGTGCTCCACTTTTCTGAACTTCCCTTCTTTTACGGAACCTGACCTTATGCATCTCTTACGAAATACGGATTCTTATTCTTCTCAAGATCTTTGATTTTCCGCGCGTAATCGTTCCAATTCTTTCTGATTCTCTTCATCCGGCGCAGAAGCATCATTATATACAGATTCTCTGGATAACACTGTCTGAATAGTCTTAAAAAAGATCTTCACATCCAGACCAAACGAAATATGCTCCGCATAATAAGCGTCATTGTTGAATTTCTCATTCTGCTCAATGGAATTACGGTGATATGCCTGATTATATCCGGTAATTCCCGGACGAACGGATAGTTTCTTTTTCTGATAATCATTATAAAGATACAGATCCTCCAAAAGATCCGGCCTCGGACCGATCAGACTCATATCCCCGATCAGGATATTGATAAGCTGAGGAACTTCATCCAAGCTGGTCTTGCGCATAAACCGTCCAATTCTCGTTACCCGGGGATCGTCCTCTCCATTATAGGTAGAGCCGTCTGCGTTGCGGATATCCGGGGCGTTGACCCGCATGGAACGGAATTTGAACATTTTAAAAGATCTGCCATCCCGACCGAGGCGGGGCGCGTTATAGAATACAGGCCCCCGGTCCGTAAAATAAATAATGGGCGCAATAACAAGAAAGATCAAGGAAAAGAACGGAAAACCGATCAATGCAATTATTATATCTATCATCCTTTTTATTACCCTATTGTACATATTGCAGCCTCGTCCATCTTCTCTGTTGCGGATTACCGCGTCATTCAGACATATCATTGCAGCCGATATTATTCTTTACCGCATTATTATATACTGAATCGTTCATATCAATCCATTTCTTTCGGATTATATGTCGGCACTACTTCCTTGATCATATTTCTTATATCATCCGGCTCTTTCTCCAAGACCAGTTTTAATTCCGATAACTGTCTGGTGAACTTGTCCTCATCAATCTCGATTGGACGCCCAATATGGATCATTTTATTATCTGTGTCCTTTAATCCTTCTTCATTCATCAGAAGTTCTTCATAAAGCTTCTCGCCAGGTCTAAGTCCGGTAAACACGATCGGAATATCATCATAAGGAGTATACCCGGATAACCGGATTAAATTCTCAGCAAGATCCAGAATCTTTACCGGTTCCCCCATATCGAGTACAAAAATCTCTCCACCTTTCGCGTATAATCCAGCCTCTATAACAAGTGATACCGCCTCCGGAATTGTCATAAAATAACGAATGATATCCGGATCTGTCACCGTTACCGGACCACCATGCGCAATCTGATTTTTGAATAGAGGTATTACACTCCCATTACTGCCAAGCACATTACCGAAACGCACCGCCACAAACTCCGTCTTAGAATGTTTATCATACATCTGTACAATCATCTCACAGATCCGCTTGGATGCCCCCATGATATTGGTAGGATTCACAGCTTTATCCGTAGAAATTAACACAAATCTTCCAGTTCCGTATTTATCTGCAGCCTGAACCGTCTTAAGTGTCCCAAATACATTATTCTTGATTGCTTCATTCGGGCTGTCCTCCATCAGTGGTACATGTTTATGAGCGGCAGCATGATAGACAATATCCGGACGGTATTTTTCAAAAATGGCATTCATCCGGCTCGTATTCCGAACTGATCCGATCAACACCTCCAGATTCAGTCTCGGATACTTCTGCTCCAATTCCTGTTTGATATCATAAGCATTATTCTCATAGATATCTACGATGATCAGCTGTTTCGGGATATGCTGGGCAATCTGACGACAAAGCTCACTGCCGATAGAGCCGCCGCCACCGGTTACCAAGACCACCTTGCCCCGGACATATTCGGCAATCTGATCTACATTGACATGGATCGGTTCCCTGCCAAGCAGATCCTCGACTTCTACATTCCGCAGATTGCTGATACCCACATCACCGTTTACCAACTGATAGATACCCGGCAGGATCTTCAGTTCGCAATCCGTCTCTTTACAGATATTTGTAATCTCCTTCACATTCTTCCGGGAAGCGGAAGGAAGCGCAATTATAATCTGATCAATATCATATTTTCTGGCATTATGAAGAATGGTATCCCGATTGCCGACTACCTTTATTCCCTGAACATATTTACCAATCTTGCCCGGGTCATCATCAATCAGACACTTTACCTGACCGTTAATATAACTGCTGTTCGTAATCTCCTTGATCAACATATTACTGGATTCTCCGGCCCCGATGATCATGATCTTACTTGCATTAATCTTACGCATTCTTTTTGATTTGAGCATACGAAGAAAGCGATATGCAAATCTGGAGGCCATGATCATAATCATAAACACGATCAGATATATGATATAAAAGCTCCGGAACATCCGTAATTTGAGGATATGATATCCAATATACTGAAGTATGGTCGCCAATCCGCTAGCCAGCACAACATTGGCAGCTTCCAAAGAACCTGCATATTTCCAGAGACTGCTATACAATTTAAAGATAATAAAGACAACGATCGTACATACAATATTGATTGGAAGATATTTCCACATCATCTGTATGTACTGCAGGTCAATGGCTTCATATTGAAGATTAAACCGGATTAAAAGACCCAGCCAGCTTGAAGCAACAATTGCAAAGCAATCATACATCACCAAAAAGAACCAACGGACTAGAAGCTGTTCATCGATCGGCTCTCTTTTTTTACGCTTTTTTCTATTATTTTGATCCATATTTATCTCCTATGGAACTAATCCATATTCATTCGTATCTGCTGCTGAAAAACGGTGATCAAATACAGTGTCCATTCTTCTTCAGAATATCTACCACTTGATAGACATATTGATTGCACAATTCATCAGTCTTGGCTTCCACCATCACACGAATTACCGGTTCGGTTCCGCTTTCACGAAGCAGGATTCTTCCTTCCTCACCAAGTGCATGTTCAATCTCCGCAACCTTTTTTTGAACTTCTGCGTCATTTTTGGCTTCCGGCTTACTCTTGACCTTTACATTCACAAGTAATTGCGGATAGATCGTCAGATCATGGAACAGATCAGATGCCTTCTGCTTACTCTCCAGTACAACTTCCATGATCTTAAGAGATGTAAGTACACCATCCCCGGTAGTAGCAAATTTACTGAAAATAATATGACCGGACTGCTCACCACCCAGAGAATGTCCGTTAGTAATCATATTCTCATAAACATACTTATCGCCAACCGCCGTCTTTTCATATTTGATTCCGCATCTGTCGAACGCTTTATACAATCCGATATTTGACATTACAGTTGTTACAACCGTATCATTGGACAACTCTCCTTTCTGCTTCAGATACTTACCACAGATATAGAGAATCTTATCCCCATCTATAATATTGCCCTGATCGTCTACTGCCATACAACGGTCAGCATCTCCATCATAAGCAAATCCAATATCCAATCCCTTTTCTACAACATACTTTTGAAGTACCTCTATATGCGTGGAACCGCAATGCTCATTGATATTGGTTCCATCCGGTTCGGCATTGATCACATAGACCTTAGCACCAAGTGCCTCAAATACATAGCGTGCAACGGTCGAAGAAGCTCCATTCGCACAGTCCAATCCCACCCGCTTGTTCTTAAAGGATCTGGTAGCCAAAGTCATTAAATATCCGATATACCGATTACGGCCGCTGGCATAATCTACAGTGCGTCCGATATTCTCTTTAGTCGCAAGCGGAATCTCATCCGTTAGTCCATCAATATAAGCCTCGATCTGATTCTCTATACCGGCATCCATCTTAGCTCCATTGCCATTAATAATCTTAATACCGTTGTCGTAAAATGGATTATGACTTGCAGATATCATAATTCCACAGTCAAATTCATCAATTCTTGTAATGTAAGATACACTTGGCGTCGGCGTAACATGCATCAGATATGCATCCGCACCGCTGGCAGTCAAACCTGCCACCAAAGAATACTCAAACATATAACTGGATCGTCTGGTATCCTTACCAATCACAATCCTTGCTCTTCCATCCGTCTTATGATTACCGTAATAATATCCCAAAAATCTACCAATCTTAAATGCATGCTCTACAGTCAGATCCACATTGGCTTCTCCCCGGAAACCATCTGTTCCAAAATACTTTCCCATAATGCTCCCCTTTTAGTAAAATAATATATTCCTAACCATTACAAAACCAGCAGTGTATCCAACATCTGCCTGTTATGGTCTTTCATGAAAAACTCGGAATCATCCAAAAAACTCTCTTATTAGCATATGAATTCCATTACAATAATATACACAATTTTCCAATCTAATCTATTATAGGACATTTTTCTTAATTAAGCAAGTAAACACAGTCGTAAATCATCTTTTTGAGATTATCATACTCATTATTCATTTTTGTAATTATTTCATTCTTATTTTCTTAATATTTTCATTTATTTTTATGCTTATCGCATTGAGAATAGCTAAAAGATGTAATATAATGAAGATTGAAAACAGAGCAGAACGCCAGTAATATAGCGCAGGAGTAAATTACATGAAATCATTATTATTTATTATGAATCCAACGGCAGGCAAGACACAGGTCAAAGATTATCTGTTTGATATCATACAGGCTTTTTCAGAAGCTAATTACAGAGTCACCGTATTCCCTACCCAAAAAAGAATGGATGCGAGAAATATCGTAATATCCGAAGGCAATAAATATGATGTCATTGTATGTGCCGGAGGTGATGGAACACTTGACGAAGTTGCCTCAGGCTATATGCTGAGTGACTGTAAAGTTCCTCTCGGTTATATTCCGGCAGGATCAACCAATGATTTTGCAAGAAGTCTCGGTATTCCTTTAGAACCTCTCGCTGCTGTTACCAATATCATCACAGGGATTCCTGTTCCTGTTGATGTCGGCGGACTCCGTGATCCGGAACATCCGGAATCTGTTCATATTCCGTCATCAGCCTCCGAATCCATTCCATGGATCAAGAAAGATCATTCTTCGCTTGTTCCTGTCACACCGAAGGTAGCCGAAGAATATTTCATCTATATAGCAGCATTCGGAGCATTTACTGAACTATCTTATTCCACAGATCAGCAATTCAAGAATATGTTCGGGCATGCAGCATATATTCTGAATGCAGCAACATCTCTTTCCCGAAATCTGATTCCTTATGAAGCCACTTTCGAATATGGAGACACTGTCATTACTGATACCTTTGTCTATGCAATGATCACCAATTCTCTATCCGTAGGCGGTCTGCGCAATGTCATTCTCTCAGATGATATTCAGTTTGATGACGGAGAGTTCGAATGTCTTCTGATCAAAATGCCAAAAACACCGGTTGAATTGCAGACGATCCTGAATTCCCTTCTTGTAAGTGAAGTTAATGATAAGTATATGTACTGTTTCAAAGCCAAAGAAGTTAAAATCTCTTCCAAGGAAGACATTCCTTGGGTGCGGGATGGAGAATTCGGAGGTAATCACAAACAGGTGATCATCACTAACCACCAAAAGAAACTTCCGATTTTCAGATGATCACATACTTCGATCATAGCCGATCCGCCTTTTATTGTCTTTTAATGAAGATTCAACATCATATCAACTGCTGCTCCGCCTGTTGATATAGCGGTCATATCCGCGCCGTCTTAATTTACAAGCCGGGCATTCTCCACAGCCGTCTCCCGGAATGCCATTATAGCAGGTCAATGTCTTATCATGAATTATTTCCATAACCCCGAGTTCATCGGCCATCGCCCATGTCTCTTCTTTATCGATCCACATGAGAGGAGTAATAATATCGAATTCATAGTCCATAGCAAGATTTAGGGTGGTATTCAAGGATTTAATAAAGATATCCCTGCAATCCGGATATCCGCTGAAATCACTTTGAGATACGCCCGTGATCAGATCTGTAATTCCCCGCTGCTTCGCGAATATTGCCGCATATGTCAGAAATACCATATTCCGGCCTTCTACAAAACTGTTAGGAGTTCCTTCCTCCGGTGCTTCCTTATCCACAAGGATTTCTTCCCTCGTCAGAGAGTTTGGAGTCAGCTGATTCAAAAGTGACAGATCAAAAATATGATGCTCCACTCCATATGTCCTAGCAAGTCCAGCCGCACACTCCAATTCCTTCTTATGACGCTGTCCATAGTCAAAAGACACTGCGATTACTTCTTCATACTGCTGCTTTGCCCAAAAAAGGCAGGTGGTACTGTCCTGACCGCCGCTGAATATTACAACTGCCTGTTTTTTGTTCTTCATATACGAATCCTCCATTCAATTACATCATTCATGCATTCCGTCCGATATGACTTCAGCCTTCCCGTATCATGGCAAAGAAACGGTTCTTAAGCTCCGGCTCTTTCTCAAATCTTCCGCGAAATGTAGTTGTGACCGTCTTTGCGGACGGTTTTTTTATCCCTCTTGCCGTCATACAGCTGTGATTTGCAGAGATCAGGACAGCAATGTCTTCCGAACCCGTTGCCAGCTGCAGGATCTCCGCAATGTCCGTCCCGATCCGTTCCTGAAGCTGCAGACGTTTGGTTGCAAGATCTACGATCCTTGCGATCTTACTCAATCCGATCACTCGATCCGTCGGAATATAAGCCACGCTGACTTTCATATCATACATAAGTGCCATATGATGTTCACAATAACTGAATGCTTCGATGTCCTTCACGACAACCAGATCATCATGACTGACCGGAACATCAAATGTCTTATTGAACATCTGCGCAATTTCCTCATTTGTATAAGCAATTCCCGCAAAAATCTCCTCATACATTCTTGCGACCCGGTCCGGAGTCTCCCGCAATCCTTCCCGGTCCGGATCTTCGCCTAAAGCTTCCAGAATTCCCCGGATATGCATCTCGATCGCTTGTTTATCAATTCCTTTTTTCCTATTATCAATCATATCTTCCACCTTTTTTTATTACCCTTTCTTCCAATCATTACCATTATCGATTGATCTCTCCTGCTTACACCCCTCTTGCATCCTTATCCCATATATACTTGTGCAGCTGTAGCTGAAGTCTTACATGATTCATTCCATGTTCCTTCATATATTCGACGATATCGGCAGCTCCTATCCGCCCATACACCGGACTGAGATAGACATGACATCGATCACACAATCCGTAATTACGGATCACTGTTTCTGCCCGCTCCAGATCCGACCGGTGAGAGATCACGAACTTTACGGTATCCTGTCCGGTCACTGCCTGATAATTAGAATCCAGCATGGATTCTTCCATGCCGCTTCCCGGCAATTTATAATCTAATGTAAATGTTATCCGATCCGAAAGTCCCTGAAAAGGAACAATATCTACGCTTCCGTTCGTCTCTATCTCTATTTGGAGTTCCGAAAAGCCGGTCAGCTTGATCAGAAGATCCCGAATCCCCGGCTGCAGCAGCGGTTCTCCTCCGGTTAGTGTCACTCTTCGGATTCCCGTCGCTTGAATCCGATCAGCGATCTCATCTTCATCCATCCATGAAAACGATGTATCCTCCTGATTGGCCCATGAGGTATCACAATAATTACATTTCAGATTACAACCCGCAAACCGGACAAAGACAGACAATTCTCCCGCGAACCGGCCTTCTCCGTTGATACTGGAAAATACTTCGACCACCTTATATTTCAATGCTTCCTGACTCCTTTTCCTTCCAATGATATAGGTCTTTATCATTACGCTTCATCATTCATCAATCCATCAGATCATCCTCTTGATATATAGCACAATTATTCGGTGTTTCATACACCTTGATCCGCAAGACCGGATATCCTCTTTTTCGCAGTTCGTTGTAAAAATACGCAGCAAGATTCTCGGCAGTTGGCCGGAATGAAAGCTGAACGATCCGGAATCCGTCACGCTCAAGACATGCCAGGGTATCCTCCCGCATACTTCCGGATTCAATGATCAGGCAATGATCCAGATCATCTGTAAGATTCTTTAATTCCTGCTTAAAATCACTAAAATCCATCAGCATACCTCTTGTCTGGGGCTCCTGCTGTTCCAAATGATCTCCCTGAATGACTGCTTTCACGATCCATCGATGACCATGAATATTCCCGCATTTCCCCTGATATCCTTGTAAAAAATGCGCACTATCAAAACTGGCTACTGTTTCAATCTGATACATATCTCTTCTCCATTTCGAATATAATAAAAGTACACAGACCAAGCCTGTGTACTTATGGATTCCATAATTATTGCAGTCCTGGTTTTGTTTATAGACAGGATGGTACTAATGAACTGTCTTATGCTGTTAGCGGATCAGGATAGTTTTAAGATATTTCTGACCGTCTTTTCCATCTCGCTCTTGTCACATACCGTATCATGCAGGACAGGAGCGGAACGAATATCTTCAATTGCCTGAGGGATCCTGACTCCGGAAAGATCTTCCAATGCATCGATCAGTTCAAAGTCCGACTTTACATCATTTGCATGATCAATAGCATTCATGACGCTTCTCGTAAACTTATACGGACTTGCCGTAGATGCAATCACCGTCTCGGTAGAATCACCGGTCTCAGCCAGATATTTATCATATACTGTTGCGGCCACTGCTGTATGGGTATCGATCACATAATGATCCTGCTCATAAATCCTGCGTATTGTCTCGGCGGTTTCTTCCTCTGTTGCATATCCGCCGTAGAACTCATCCAATCTGCTCTTCATCTCCGGTGTAATCGTGTACTTCCCTTGTTCAGACAGTTCCTTCATCAGTTCCCGGTTCTGATCGGCATTGTTACCGGCAATCTTATAGATCAACCGTTCCAGATTGCTGGAAATCAGAATATCCATGGATGGAGAACTGGTAAGAATGAATTCACGGTTCTTATCATATTCTCCGGTACGGAAGAAATCGAACAATACTTTATTTTCATTGGACGCACAGATGAATTTGGCAATTGGAAGTCCCATTTCCTTTGCATAATAAGCCGCCAGAATATTACCGAAATTACCGGTCGGAACTACTACATTGATCGGATCTCCGGCCTTAATGGTTCCGTCCGCGATCAGTCTTGTATATGCATATACATAATAGACCATCTGCGGAACCAATCGTCCGATGTTGATGGAATTAGCAGATGAGAACTGCATTCCTGCCGCCTTCATATCCTCGGCAAGCTTTTCATCATTGAACATATTTTTAACACCGGTCTGAGCATCATCAAAGTTACCGATGATCCCGACTACAGATGTATTTGCGCCTTTTTGTGTTACCATCTGTTTTTCCTGAATTGGACTGACACCGTTCTTAGGATAAAAGACAATGATCTTGGTCCCCGGAACATCGGCAAATCCTGCAAGAGCAGCCTTACCGGTATCTCCGGAAGTAGCCGTCAGAATAACAATTTCATTCGTAACATGATTCTTCTTGGCAGCAGTTGTCAACAGATAAGGAAGGATTGAAAGTGCCATATCCTTAAATGCGATCGTTGATCCATGGAACAGCTCCAGATAAGACGCTCCATGCGCCTTCGTCATCGGCGCGATCTCCGGGGTATCGAATTTGCTGTCATATGCAGATTCAATACAACGTCTTAACTCCTCTTCCGTAAAATCTGTCAGCATCCGGCTCATCACTTCATAAGCCACATCCCGATATGACATCTTGGATAACTCTGTAAGATCCACATCTAAAGCCGGAATATGATCCGGAACGAATAAGCCTCCATTTTCAGCTAGACCCGTTAAGATCGCCTGAGAAGCAGTTACAACTTCTTCTTTATTTCTCGTACTTGAGTACATTACTTCCATTTTATCATTCTTTCCTTTCTGTTGATCCTCCTGCTTAGCAGGATCTGATTTATCCGGTTTCTTATTATAATGTGTCGTTGCGACGACTGCAACCTCTTTTTTGACGCTAGAAACTGTCTCTGCCACATCATTCTTAACCTTTGTCGCAGAAGATTTCATCTCCTGACCGACAGCATCCAGACCATGCTTACGGATTACCTGCCAGATTGCTGTAGCCACATCGATACCACCGCTGATCAGCATCGCAAGCCCGATCACACGCAATCGATTACTGCTCTTTACAAAAGGATAGTATAGGATCACAAATCCAAGTGCCAGACTCAGAACAGATACCAGAAAAAGCGGTGCCCAGTATACTTGTTTGCGCCTCCTTGTATCCAGCGCGTTCTGGAATGTTATCAGTCCGCTGAGTAAAACCATCAAAGCAAAAATGGTAGGCAGATAAGGTGCTGCGGATTTTGCAAAAAGCATAAGATAAATGCCCGCAGTTTCTGCCGCAATGCCGATCACAAGATCATAACTCTCCTGATCTTCTCGTACTTCACGCCCAATGTAATACATGACCATGATCAATCCCGTGATCATAAGAAGCACGGAGAATACATAAGTAACCGCTGTCATTTTTGCATCGGATAATACGATAAGGATCAGCCCGATCAATACATATATTGTTGAAAATATCAAAATATTTCCACGCATTCCACGAAAATATTTCATATATATTCCTCCACGTCGTATTTTGGTTAATGTCTTCGGCGATACATCCTACCGGGACAGGATCTCTGCTCCGGTCTCGGTTACTAAGATCGTATATTCCCACTGTGCCGAAGGAAGTCCGTCTTCTGTTCTTACAGTCCAGCCATCCTCATCGTCCTGCCATACATCAGCCTTTCCCATATTTACCATTGGTTCAATTGTGAATATCATTCCCGGAACCAACAGATAATCTTTGCCCGGTGTACCGATATGACTGACCCACGGCTCCTCGTGGAATTCCACACCGACACCGTGACCGCCGATCTCCCGTACAACGGTATAACCGTTCTCAACCGCATGCTTATTCACGGCATATCCGATGTCGCCAAGATGTGTCCATGGCTTTACAAGATCATATCCGATATCCAGACATTCTTTTGTTACTTCTACCAATTTCTTTTTTTCCGGCGATACTTCTCCAATACAGAACATACGGGAAGCATCCCCGTAATATCCGTTCCAAATGGTAGTACAGTCAATATTGATAATCTCACCAGATTTTAAGATTCGGTTATCATCCGGAATTCCATGACAGACTACTTCATCAATGGATGTACATACGCTTTTGGGATATCCTTCATATCCAAGACAGGCCGGAATACATCCGAGTTCTATCGTATAATCGTAGATTAATTTGTCCAGCTCCCCCGTGGAGATTCCTTCTTTTACAAATGGGGATATATAATCCAGTACCTTGGTATTCATTTCTCCGGCAACCCGGATTCCTTCAATCTGCTCTGCCGTCTTGATCATCTTATGGGTAGGAACTTTGGATCCTTTATGCTGATACATCAGGATCTTCTCATCTAACTGCATATGACAGGTCTTGTACTTTTTTCCGCTGCCACACCAACAAGGATCATTTCTGCCTAATTTCATGTTCGTCACTCTTCCTGTTCTATAATCTTTATCTAATCATTTTTTCTTAATCTATTCTTCCGGCTTTTTCATCTTCCACTTACCGTTTTGTTCATCATCCTTCTTTTTACGCTTACGGGGACTACCGGTAGAACGGGACCATGTGGCCGCTGCTTCATCAGATGCACTCATATGCTTTGACATAACCGGACCGTCGCTTTCTTTGGCAATCTTAAAGCCGTATTTGGAGCTTGCTTCACCTTCCGAGCCATCCAAACCACCGTAAGTAGTCCCGCTGGATAATCCGCCCATATCCTTTCCGGCCGCACTCTGACTGCCATCTCCGCCGAGTGAGAACCCGTGACCGCTGGTAGATACCGGATCCCGGCTGAACGGTGCATTATTAACTTCTTTTTTCTTGCGCTTCTGCTTACGGGCTTCTTTTGCGTTTTCTTTTTCAACAATTTCTTTTGCCTTCATTGCCTGCTCCCGAAGAATCTGGGCAACCATATCATCCTCGCCATCCACACTTGCCACTGCATCATTCACAGCTGCCTCCATCGGATCCATGGACATGATCTCATCTGCCTGATCCACATCTGCCAAAAGCGGACTGTTACACTGTTTACAGCTTTTGGCGATATATTGATTAATCGTACCACATGCCAGACATTTCTTAACAATTACACCCATTTGTCTTCTCCTTCCTTCTCGATCCAAAAGCAGATGCTCCATGATCGATCTCCGTGTTCTATTCCTCAACTATATTTTTATTTATCACACTTTTATTATAACAGTCTCCGGATATTATCCCGGGAACCGGAGTGTCCGCGCAATTTCATAAAACTCCAGATCATCCGGAATACACAGATTACCGGAATAATACTGTCTGCCTTCTCTGCCGAACAGTTCTTTTCGTTCCGCCAAATGAGACTCTTCCATATGGTACAGAACCAGATTCGGTATTCCTAAGCTGCTTGCTGTCTCGCATGCCTCACGAACCGTGCCATGGTGCTTATCATGCGGTTTATGAAGATCTATCTCTTCGTGCAGACAGAATGCCTCATGGATCAGCCAGTCCGTATCCCGGATATACTGCTCATTTTCCGGATTATACGGTTCATCGCCGCAACATGATATCTTAATCCCATCCCGGGTTACCAGTGTGAATCCGAATTGCCGAACCTTCTCAGAACCTATATCAAAAAAAGTGATATCTGAATCTAGCAGCTTGATCTGATCTCCGCTTTCAACAGCAACAAACAGGATCTCCCGTCCGATATGCCTTGTAATCTGCTGCGGCAGCAGCAGGTCAGAAACCGCACAGACCTTATCGATCAGATCACTGTGACAATAGATACATAAGGAATCCTCATATGATCCCTGATCGATCATGGTTCCGACCATCCGGATCAACCAGAAAATGCCCATAAGATGATCCAGATCCTCACGTGTCAAAAAGACATCGTGAATCTCCGACAACGGGATTTCCGCATCCTGCAGTGCTTTCAATATTCGATTGCCTCCACCGGTATCCACCAGAAAATGTGAATGCTCATTGGTTATCACAAAACAGGAATTATAGCATTCTGTAACAGTGGAATGACCGGTTCCAAGAAGTGTCAATTTCATGAAAGTTCCGTTTCCTGTTTACGACGTTTAATCTCCATCTCTTTCGGACTTACCACATGCATCTTACCATCCTTAATAGCCTGATCCCGGTTATGCAGGATCGTTGCGATCAGCTGATTCTGAAAAACTACATTTGTGGTTGAAGGATTGATCACAAACCCTTCTGTATTGGACTTTGGATTTAACGCAAGTCCTGCCACATCGTCAAAACTCATGATAAGTACATTCTGTCCGTCCTTATCCTGCCATTTTTTCAATTCACCCATATCGGTAAATGCCATGAAATACAGCTTACCTTCTGTCGTCTTGATCAGATTGATATTCGGAAAGGTATTGGCAGGAGTTCTTTTTTGCTCATGTTCCGTACCGGGTGCAAACTTCATCTCACACGGAACCAGGAATCTGGCATTCAATGCCTCCTCTACCATCTTATTCTGAGTATCCTGATTATTATGTTCTTTCATGCGGCTGATAGCCAGCATCAATGCCGGGTTAATAATATCATTTCCAATTGATTCCATATAGCTTTATTCCTTCTTCTTTGTTTTAATTACTATCTCCTATTTTCGGACTCATTTACGAACTTATTTCAGTATTGTATCTTCCATCTGAGTTATTTAATAATCGAAGACATATTTTTCAAATCCGTTAATGATCCGTGTCTCTTTGTACATGCTTTCTCTTTTATGAGACCGGGAATATGTCAAATGTACGTGTCCGTGGATAAAGCATTTCGGCTTATATTTATCCAATAATTGTACAAACGCCTCGAAACCTTCATGCGGTCCGTCTTCTCCGTCGTTGATGTGATAGGCAGGAGCATGCGTAAGCAGGATATCAAAGCCCTTATTCTTCTTGATCTGCCACCACATCTTGGCAGTCCGGATCTTCATCTCCGATTGTGTATACTGGTTCTTGCCCTGTTTATAACGTATGGAGCCGCCCAGTCCCAGAATCCGAACCCCCTGATATGTATAGATCATATTCTCTATGCAGATACATCCATCCGGTGGTTTCTCCTCATAGATATCATCATGGTTTCCCCTGACATACAGGATCGGAACCTTTGCGAATGTTGCCAGAAAGGACAGATACTCCGGCTTTAAGTCTCCACAGGAAAGTATCAGATCGATCCCATCTAATTTACTTTGATCAAAATAGTCCCATAATGATTTGGACTCTTCATCCGCCAATACTAAGATTCGCATGCTTCATCCTTCTTACTGCTCGCAACACCTTGAATATCCACAACAGGCTTTGCCTGATCGGTAAGCTCCTCAATCTTCGGAATAGAACCGATCACGTTATCCACCAGCCAATCCATCTTAACGATCTCCTCCGGTTTCATCCGGGTTCCGCTTCGGCTCATGACCGTGCCGTCCTGAGCAACAACCTCACCGTCAAACGGACTGAAATCTCCTTTGATGATCAGCTGCTTTAACAACTCTACCATCTGCTTGGTCGGCGCGGGAACATTCTGAGAGCAGATAATATCTATAACACCTGCGGACATTCCCCACCAGTAGTTTAGAGCCCGGTACCCTTCGGTATCATCCTCTTTTTTCCAGGAACCACTGATCACGCTTCGAATCAGTTTCTCATAGAAGCAGCCCCAGTCCCATACCGGCATAACCAGATTGGTAATCACATCATTATCTATATGATACAGTCCGTACTGGCGGGACTCATTTAACGGTGTGATCATATCCTGATTGGACACATAAGATACCTGCTTATCCCAGAATATCTTATATGGATCATGATCTCTTCTGGTTGACCACTCCAGATAGACTTCCGATCTGGGATTCACGAATTTGGCACCAAGTGCAAATGCATTGATGTTGGCGATCATTCCATAGATCGGATAATCGGCGATATATCCGATACGATTATTCTCCGTCAGAGCACCGGCAATTACACCGGCCAGAAACTTACCTTCAAACATTCTGGCATAATACGTTCTTATATACTGATGCGTACTGTTCAGAGAACAATTCAATATCTTCACTTCCGGATGCTCCACTGCCATCTTTAAACTTGCCGGAAGCAGCTGTGAAGAAGTTGTAAATACAATATCATGTCCGTCCTGAATGATGCTTTCCAGCACGTCAACGGTATTCTCATCGGCACGTACCTCATTATAAGCCGTCGTCTGGATCTGATTCGGAAAAGAATCCTCCAGATGCTTTCTTCCCAGCTCATGACCGTAATTCCAATCCGATGTACTCGGAGACTTATCATATACAAATGCAACCTTCAGACGTTTGGCACCTGTCGGAATCAGATAACTGAGTACATTCTTCTTCTCAGTATCCGATACCGGATCCATTTTTAGTTCCACCGGTTCCGCATCGTTACAAAGAACCAGAAATTCCTTCCATATCTTCTCGATCCCGGGCATCATCTGCGCCGGACGCTGATCCTTAACTACAGAATACCCATATATTTTCAAATAAGCAAGAAATGCATCTCCTGTTGTGATCGGCAGCTTCTTGCCTCCCTTATTACCATAAGCGGTTGAGAACGCCAGATATGCCGACGCAAAGTCCTTCCGCTCATCATCCGTCCACTCATGCTCCGCGGAATACCCAAGAAGCCGGATCAGAGCCGGAAAGCTCCCTTCCTTAGAGAACCACAGATTATTCACTCCCGAGACCTTATTAAAATCCATGAATTCATAATAGATCTTATTCTCCGTCTCGTCGGTTCTCTTCGGTACCTTACGGGTAACAATTGCGGGTATTTCCACCGCATCATAGTATTTAAGTACGCTGACCCGCTTATTGCCCTCTACTACATAATATCGGTTCATATATTCATAAGCAATGATCGGATCATGAATTCCTTCTTCCTTCTGACTGTCGCAAAGCACTGCCCATTTTGCCGCAAACTCCGAACCAATCTCAAGTAATGGCATAAAATTACCGGCAAATGCATTGGTTCTTCCTCGTGTACTTGTTCCCACTACCAGTTTAAGCGGAATCTGTACAAGTCCGAGATTCACTTCCTTCACAATCTCTACCTGAGATAAAATCTCATCTAATACCGGCAGATAAGGATACATGCCTTTATTGATCCGATTACGGTACTCTTTCCGGCCTGCCCTTAATGCCTCCAAATAATCCTGTGCGGACATATATTTCTCCTATATATCAATGATAATATAATTCCATAGTTGATAACAACAATTACATATACGACCATGTAAGCAGTTATATATTATACTATACAATTGTAATTTGTCAAAGAATCTGAAGCTCATTGATCAATTCCATACAAGAATCCATATCCAGATCTTCGATCATCCGGAACAGGGACCACACAGATTCTAGGATCTCTTCCGGATAAGAATATTGCTTCATCTTCTCTTCCACTTCTTCCATCATATCACTGTCCAGATCATCACAAGCATCATAAAGCTCCTGTAAGTATTCCTGTAATTGCTCATCCGTGATCAACGGCAGGTCTCCCGAATTCGTCTCTTCTTCGTGAAAGTAACCGGAAAGTATAGTAAGCAGATCCCGGTATGTCTTAAGCATGGCATCCGTCTGATCATGAATGGTATCCAGATCCCCTGCTTTCCCTGCATTCTCCATCTGTTCTGCCATAGATCCCAGCTCCATGGCACCGATCTGTCTGGAACTGCTCTTTAGGGCATGAACCTTAATGGTATAATCATCCCAATCTTCTGTATCATAAGCGGACTTGATGCTTTCATACCGGTCATCTCCCGAACGGTAGTATTCCTTAACGATCTTCTGATATAACTGCGGCGATCCCAATGCTTTAACCGCCTGCTCATGATCAAGGCCTTCATAATCAATCCGGATTGATTCCTGCTCCTCAGAATCCTGAATGTATTCTCCATGTATCTGTTTCTCTTTTGGAAGCCAGATTTTCAATTTGGAGATCAGATCCCGGATATCGATCGGTTTGGCAATGAAATCATTCATTCCCTCCTTTAAGAACATCTCCTTTGCTCCCTCCATAACATTCGCGGTTAAGGCAAGGATCGGAGTATCCGCAGCAGACAGAATCGTACTTCGGATAACCCGGGTCGTTTCGATACCATCCATATCCGGCATCATATGATCCATAAGAACGATATCAAACTGTTCATTCTTGATCATGTCAATCGCTTCTTGTCCGCTTCCGGCAGAATAACACTTTGCATGAAGCGGCTGAAGAAGTCCTTCAGCAATGGTTATATTAATCGCATTATCATCTACGATCAGAATCTTAGCCTCCGGCGCAGTAAAATCAATCTTAAAGGAGGCGGTTGAATCGGATGCGTACTGTACCAGTTCTTTATCATTCAGGATCACAACCATACCGAGCGTAGTTTCCGGTCTGCGCATGATCTTTAGGTTCGGACGATCCACTTTAAAATCAGACGCAAATTCCACCAATACGATTCCAACCAGATCCCTGTGTGAATCTAAAAACGCCCGAACTGCGTCATTATATTTTTCTTTTTCAAAGAACAGATAATCCTTCTTTCCTGAAGGATGATACTCATCCAAGGAGCGGATTACCTCGCCGTCGACTCCGAGCATCTTCATTTCGTCAACAAACATTCCAACCATTCCCGGATCTTCATTTAAGACAATGGCATGCTTGGTCTCAGCCTGATCCACCACAATATCCAGCGAAGGATCCATGACCTTCTGCGGAATGGAAAAATAAAAATCCGATCCTTTCCCGAATTCACTGGTCACTCCGATGGTGCCGCCCATTGCCTGACACAGTCTCTGTGATATCGCAAGTCCCAGACCGGTGCCTTCTACAGACCGGTTTCTCTTGGAATCCACCTGTTGAAAGCTGACAAACAGCTTATCTAAGTCTTCCTGCTTAATACCGGAACCGGTATCGATCACATGGTATGTCATCATCACTTCATCCTCTGTGATCTGTTCACAGAGCATTTTGATATGTACAATTCCTTCCTGAGTGAACTTAACAGCATTATTCGCCAGATTGATCAGAATCTGCCGGATCCGCATTGCATCGCCATATAATGCATGCGGAATATTTGCGTCACAAGTCACGAATAACTCCAGATGCTTCTCTCCGATTCTGGTCATCAACACATTTGCAATATCATTCATTTCCGATAATGGTTCATACTGATCCGGAATAATCTCCATCTTACCGGCTTCAATCTTGGAGAAATCAAGAATATCATTGATAATATTTAATAGATTCCGACCGGAATTCTGAATCTGCAGAAGATAATCCCGGACATTCGGAGAAAGCTCTTCCCGCATAGCAATCTCTGCCATACCGATCACCGCATTCATCGGTGTCCGAATCTCATGGCTCATATTGGCAAGAAAATCCGACTTCATCTTGCCGGCACGCTCCAGTTCCCTGTTTGCCTCTTCCATTGCACTCATTTTTAAAATGGATTCCGTAGTATCATGAAGAATATAGATTGTCCCCAGAGTATAAGAATCTTCGCCGATCACGGTCTTTCTGGCTTTGAAATATACATCATCCTTCTGACCGCTGCACACCAGAACCTCCATTCCTTCGATCACAAAGGTCTGTGAGAGCCATTCGTCTAACTTCTCCTTATTCCGGAAGCTCTCAAGCAGCTCCTCAGACAGTGTATTCTTTACCAGATCATTCATATGAAGCAGATCATCATATTCATTATAGAGAATAAAACCGTCACTCATCTCATTCGCGAAGCTCATAATCGACCAGTCTCTGAGCTTCTGATTGGAATGATAATTAACCAGATAGAATCCGATAATAACGATCAGATTCATACCAAGACAGGATATCCACACAGGAAATGAATTCACAGATGCCCAGATATCCAGGATCGCATATAATACCTGCATGATGATCAGGGAATAGAACTTCCCGCGAAACACTTTGGCTGCATGGATACTACCGGCGATCATAACACATAAGATGATCAGGGTGCTGGCATAGATAAAAAACCGATAGGCCGAAAAACTAAATGCAACGGAATAGACCTTGGCCTGTTCCGCCACCCACCATGTCCGTCCCCATATAATATGCTTCGACACGGAAAACAACCGGCTTCCGAACAGATTACTGCCGATCAGTATCGTCTGATAAGCAGATATGATACCGATCGGGATCATATATAAACGGAATCTTCGATATCGTCCCATATACGCGATCATCCACATGATACAGAAATATAACCATGCGTTAATAATATAGAATATCGCAATACCGGTTCGTGCCTGATTGACCGTGCGGCTGCCTAAGATCACAAAGCATACTATATCACTGGCCGCTGCCATAGCCGCCAAAACCATATACCCCGGATTCCGGCGCTTTACCCTGAATGACATAACCAAACAGGTAAATGATATAATAGCCATTATGATAAATACAATCTGCAACGCTGCCATCTGCTTCCTCCGTCAACCCATGAACCCGTTCAATCCCAATAACTTACTGCATCTGCTTGATCAGATCTGTATTATAGGTGCCCGAGAACAATTCCACTGCCGATGAAGTTGCGTCCTTGAATTCATCCAGATCCGGGTAGGTGACCGTCATTCCTTCATCCTGCAGCTTCTGAATATAGTCTTCTGTCTGCGCTTTCACTAACTCCCGATCTTTCTGCTGCGCATTCTGAGCCGCCTGTGTAAGGATCGCCTGATCCTCATCTGACAGACTCTTCCATATATCTTCGCGGATAACAAACAGCATTACATCATAACTGTGATTGGTGATTGCAAGATTGGACTGTACTTCGTACAGATTATTATTATAGATTACAGGAATCGGGTTCTCCTGCGCATCAAATTCTCCATTGACCAAAGCATCATACAGCTTCGTGAATTCCAGTACCTTTGGTTCCGCTCCAAGAAGCATCATCGTCTGCATAACGATCTGATTCTCCGGTGTCCGGATTACCAGTCCCTCCATATCCGATACGGAATTCACCGGTCCGGCACTCTCAGAAGTTGTCACACACCGGAACCCATTGTCATAATGACCAAGTACTTTAATATTATAATCGATCAGTTCTTTCTCGGCTTCCACCTCTGTATCACTGTCTACGAACTTCCAGGCATCTTCAAATCCATCAAACAGAAACGGAAATGCTGAGATACCTGCATTCGGTGAATAGTTGGCAAAGTTACCGGCACTGGATGCTGTAATATCCACATCCCCGTTCACAACGCCACTGATCAGATCCGAATCAGAACCAAGTTCTCCGTCAGAATAGATCTCCACTGTAATCCTTCCATCGGTCGCTGCTTCAACCTCTTCCTTGAATTGCTGTGTTGCAACCACTCTCGGATCGGATGCTCCGGTGGAAAAACCGGCTTTTAATACAATCTCCTTATCGCTGCCTCCGGAAGAAGAACTGCAGCCCCCTGTCAGCAGTCCCAATGCGATCACCAATGATGCAGCAGTCATTTTTTTGAAACGATCCTTTAATCTCTTGTTATATCTCATCATATACTTATCCTCCTGTAATCCTATGTATCAAGGAACAATAATCTACCATATTGTCTATAACTATACTGTCACATAGCCACTACACTAATTCAATAGTTACAAATAAGTATATATGATAATCAATAAAAATACAATCTGATTTTACCATCCCGACATACTTAAAGCTCTGTTGCTGCTTCCGTTGTCTCCGCAGCTTCTGTCGTCTCTGTAGCTGCCGGAGTCTCTGGAATTACCGTTGTATCTGATGGCTCTGATACAGGTTCTTCCGTAATATCAACAGAGCGCATTTCTGCCGTTTCAGGCTCTTCCTCTGCAGCGGGAGGCTCTGATGGTTCCTGCTCCGGTGAATTCTGTACAGGTGCCTCCACTTGCGGATCAGCCGGAAGCTGCGGATTGGCATTCACATCTTCTTGCTCCTCCTCATCTGATATATCCGCGTCCGAATAGATATATATCCTGATATCCGAAGTCACATAACCGTTAAGCTGCTCTCTATCCTCCTGTGACAGATATATATAGCCATCTTCCATTGTCTGACTTTCGTTTACCTCAAAAAAGTATGGCAGCTGATCATGATTCGATATAAATACTCCATGTGCTGTAATTCCCATCTCCGATACTTCCTTTGTATGAATTTGCGCATTCATAACCTGAACACCATTCAGATATACATACAGCATCTGACCGGACAGATCTATCTCAATATTCGTATCCGCCTCTTCATCCGTATCTATGCATTTCCACTCATATAGGATATCAGAATCCCTATCCATACCAAGGATTAACTCACACACAATCACTTCATCGAATAACAATGGAACATCCGGATTGACATAATCCGGAATGCGTACCATGTCTCCTGAATTCGTGTGAAATAACACATGCTCTCCTCTCTCATAATAGGTATTCCGAATTCCTTCCAGATACTCCCTAATCATAGCCCGATTCAAGCTGATATCATAATCATCTGTCAACTGTATCCAATCCATAATCTGATCGCCTGTCAAGACAAGCTCATCTTCCCCTATATGATAGGTAATATTCAAGTCTCCTATTTGATTTAATTTATTTTCCAAGATTTGAATCTGTTCTGCGCTTACCTCTTCCTTATCCCCATAACAATTCTCATCAATCAGATTCAAAGACGGTGCCATTCTGTGAATGTATCCGGATAGCTTCTCTTCCAGCATCTCTGCATCCACATAATATTCCGAACCATCCTGCTCCAGCTGATAGCCGGAATCCGTCTTAATAATGGCAGTTTTTAAACTGCCATTATCTATCTGGTTCTTTACACAATTCAAATTCCGGATACAATCCGTTAATTTTTCCGAATCATAACTAATGCTCAATTCCGAATCATAATCCTTTAATTGAAATGATTGAATCACCCACCAAAATAAAGACTGTCGATTCATAACATCCTTTGTATTATAGAAAAAATCATATTTCAGATTGATATCCTCGCCGCGAATATACTCTGATACATCATTCTGCTCCTTCAATTCAATCCGGTATCTATCATACTCATCCTTCACTGCCGTTCTTGCCTGATCCGCATTCATGAAGGATACATCTATTCCATTCACAAAGGAATTCGGCAGAAAATGACTTGAAAAAAATATTGCGCCTGCAAGATATATGCATTCCAACACCACAAGCTCAGCAAGTAATATCTTTACATATACAGAAAGTCCTCTTTTTTTCTCATTCATTCTTATGCCTCCTTATTTCCACGAATAAACAATACAAACGGCGTCATTGCTATGATCTTCAGATCCAGTCCAAATGAGTACTGATGAATATACATCAAATCCCATTTTAATTTATCTAATGGAGTAGATATATAATTTCCCTGTACCTGCGCATACCCTGTCAGTCCCGCCTTCACATTCTGACGGAATTCAAACTCCGGAACCTTCTTAACAATCTCCCGAATCAACTCCGGTCGTTCCGGTCTCGGTCCTACCACACTCATATCTCCGCGCAGGATATTATAGAATTGTGGCAGCTCATCCAGCTTCGTGTTGCGAAGAAACCTGCCAATATGGGTAATCCTGTCATCTCCTGCTTCTGACAATCTTGGGCCATTCGGCTCCGCATTCTCAATCATGCTCCGAAACTTATATAAACAGAATTCTCTCCCGTCCTTCGTACACCGAGTCTGTCGATAGATTACGGTTCCTCCATCCTCCAGCTTAATGCATATGGCAATCAGTGCATATAACGGCGCAAGAATCAGCATAGTCATGGCTGAAAACAGAATATCAAACCCCCGCTTTACCAGTTCCTCTCCCGAATCCAAGCGATATTTATCACAGACAAATAATGGTTTATCATTAATCTTACTATTACCTGCACTTTGTATCATAATATCCGAGATCTTTGACAGGCAGTAGACAGGTATCTGGTTGCGGAAACATATTTTCAGAATATCATTCCGGATTCCGGATGGAAGATCCAGGATATAGATCCGGTCATATTCCATAATAATCTTTTCAAATTCATCAAGCGGCATCCCCTCAGAATAATAGTATCGATCCACTCGCGTCTCCGGAAGGATATCATTCCAGAGACTTTCGTCTGTCTCCAGATACTCAGCATCGTTAGCACTGTATATCAGCATTCCCTTTCGGGAGGTCTTGCCGGCAAGACGCGTGAATAGTCGGTGCACAGCAAGAACGATATATAACGATATTCCGCCTGCCGCAATCAAAATCCCAATTCGAACCAAATAAATAACAGGAGCTTCTGCCATCCGGTATTCATACAAAAGTAAACCAACCGCAATGTTCAAGACTCCCCATCTGGCAAATATAGTCAGATATTCTTCACGCTTGGAAATACCGGCTTTCTGCTTCTTAGACAGTGGATACATAATCAGAAGCAGCATATAGCCGACAGTAATATAACAGCCTATCCGCTCTGTACAATACCTATTAAGCAATACGGACCACGCCTCAAGACCTAAAAGCACCAGAATTATGATATTTTCCTTAATACTGTTCCCTTGTCCTCTCATCTTATGTCTTCCCCACCTGTCTATGCGCTTAATCGCATCACACATTAATCTGCAAATTAAAATTATGTTCCATAGCATGTAAATACGCAGCCTTATGGCTCGATGCTGCAATGATCGGTGCATATGCATCTCTGCCGCTGATTCGCATCATATACGGAAAATGCTCATAATGAGTTCTGTACTCCTGTACGAAATCAAGGATTCCCTGCTGAATCCGGCGAATTCCATCAATATTCGCATCACGCTCCCCAAAACAGAGCGTTATATTCAGGGATTCCATATAGATATTCTCCGAACTTAAAACTTCCCTCTCTCCATTATAAAAACCATAGAATTGAGGAGTTGGCGATGAAACCAACAGCTCCCAGAACACATTAAATCCTTTATTCGGATCATGCAGCTTCCATAGATCCCGATTATGCCGACCGGAATATAAATATGCCACCAGCCGCTCTGACTGCAAAAATGGTTCAGAAGCATCCGGCTCTCCGTTATGAATCGTATTCGTTCCGGCAATGATTCCCGTAATCTCACAAGGCAGTTTCCAGACATTCCTCACTAGATAATCTAAGGCTAATGCTCCGGAGCCTGCCCATCCGATATCCACCGCCGCAGCATGAGACACCCCATTTAGCACCGCCGCATAATACTTCTCTGCTGCTGCCTGCTGGCTCTGATAATGCTCCAGAACAGCAGACCAATTTTCCTCAATATATGCCTTAACAGCTTCTGCATTCTTCTGTGTCAGTTCATCCTCCAGATGCAATTCATATGTACGGCCCATATTCCGATTGTGAATTCCCTGCCCCGCATCCGTCGATATACCATCCGGATTCCATTCATCTGTCAAGAAATCCAGATCCATTGCATGAAGAATCTCTGAAATCTTATATTGTTGATTCACCTTATGTGTTACAAACCGCCGAAAAAAATCATGTTTATCCTCACCCGCCATAAGAATGGCTGCCGCCCGCCGCGACCAATACGCATACTGAGTAGTATCCTCCGGATAAAGACTATCATATACCAGCTTTAAGATATCACCATCTCTGGACAAAAACAGTAACTTGTCCACCTGGTTCTTACGGCAATAGTCATGAATATAATGGCAATACCCCAACACAAACAGGCCTCCATAGATGAATCCATATTCATACTCCATGTCGTATTGTTTCCATCCGCTATACAGATAATTACTGACAATTCCCCGATAGGCACTTCCAACCAGATAGGACATATCATATGGACGATACAGGAGCGTATTCTCTTTCACATTCGGATATAACAAAGTTGCTAATCCATGTCTCTCTGCCATCTTCTTATCACTATGAAGATTATCTCCGACATGTATGATCGTCATCTCCTTCCAATCCTTCTTCACACATTCATACAGAACCCCATCAGCCTTACTGCATCCATATTCGCATGATACATAGAGCCGATTATACCCATAGAATCCATTCTGAAGGAGTATCTGTTGAAGTATATCCTGCGGCAGATACATATCTGTAATCACGATCACGAGCTTATTTTGCTTGATCATCTGCTCCCATACCTCCAGCATATACGGATTCGCATAACACAGTTTAAGCTCGATCTCCTGCTCCAGCCGCGCTCCATATTCGGCATCACAGCCTGTCTCCTCTGCAAGAACCCTCCATATCTCATCCAATGTGACCTCTGTATGACCATTTCTCTGCTTACATCTCCTGCGAGCCTCTGCCTCCGCCCATATCCGAAGATTCTTAAAATCCAACATTCCTATTCTCTCACCAATCAAATAGAAGAGATCTGCAGGAACATCCAGCGGTCTTAAGATCAAGGTGTCAAACACATCGAAGGATACAACATCATACTGTATAAGCGTATGTACATAGTCCTCAACCGAAAGCTTCGGATACTTAATCCTATGCGCCATGGATTCACTCATGTCAGAAGGAATCTTCTTACTTTCATAGTATTCTATCTCAGGCACATCACCATAGAATCGAAGAAAAAGAATATAATATGCCAGATTCATCCACAACAGATATAGATAGGAAACCAGCCTTCGAAATCCTTCCGCACCATCATGCGCTCTATGATACCGAATTCGTATTCCTATCTTTCGATTCACAAGAAAATCATATAATTGCATTCTCATTAACGATCACCAATTCATTATCTTAATTTGCGGAACACTATTATAGTATATATTTTTAAATAATTATTGTCTATAGTCAATTTTTGCATAAAAAAGAGGCCTGATCGATAATCAGACCACCTGTTATTCATCCCGTTTTCCTATCTTACTCTTCCTTCAACTCCTGCATGAATCCCGCCGTAATAATACCTGCCGGCATGGCGATAATCGCAATCCCGAAAAATGACGACAGCATAGTTATTATCTGACCGATTACTGACACCGGATAGATATCCCCGAATCCTACCGTCGTAAGCGATACTGTAGACCAATAAATTGCTTCAAAAAAATTCGGAAATGTCTCAGGCTCCGCATTAAATATAATTAGTGCCGTAATAAAGATATACTCCAAGGCAATCATAATCACCTTAAGCAGCAAGGTCTTCTGCCGGATCAGCACCCGCCGGATCAGATTCTTACTCTGGGTATACCTCAATAACTTCAGAATACTGCTGATTCTTAACAGCATAAATAACCGCCGTTCTGCAAGAGACGGGCTCAGCACCAGACATACATACACCGCTTCTGCCGCCAGATCAATTACCGCCATGCTCATGAATGGATACCGAAAAAAAGACTTCTTTCCAGATACCCCCACCTTATAATCCGCTGTCAGCCACCGGAGAAGATAGTCGATTAAAAATGCAGCTGCTGCCACCAGTTCTATCCACCAAAACCATGCCAGCCGGTGGTGGATAATCATTGGAAGTACAGTAGCCGCAATAATTATGCCCAACAAAACATTATATACCGATATCTTTCC
>JAFUAW010000190.1 GCA_017460485.1 Lachnospiraceae bacterium
GTTCTTCGGCTCCAAGAGGGCTTCAATCTCGCTCTTGCTCATGCCAAATGATGGATCTCCCGCGATCAGATCTACCAGATTGTTCTCCAAGCCTTCCCGCTTCACTCTGGCTCCTGCTTCCATAGAATAGGTACGGATCTTTTCATGCAGCTCCTGCCGATCACCGCCCTTCAAGGTTGCGTCCATCATAATATTTTCCGTCGCCATAAATGGAATCTCACGCATGAAATGCTGATAAATGACCTTATCATATACCACCAGACCATCTACTACATTCAAATATAGATCCAGAATTCCGTCAATGGCAAGAAACGCCTCCGGAATGGAGATCCGCTTATTCGCAGAATCATCTAACGTCCGCTCAAACCACTGGGTTGCAGAGGTAATCGCCGGATTCACTGCGTCGGCGATCACATAATTTGCAAGCGACGCGATCCGCTCACTCCGCATTGGATTCCGCTTGTACGCCATTGCAGAGGAACCGATCTGATTCTTCTCAAACGGCTCTTCCACCTCTTTCAAATGCTGCAGCAGACGGATATCGTTTGAGAACTTATGTGCACTCTGCGCAATGCCGGACAGGACATTCAAGATTCGGGAATCTACCTTGCGGGAATAGGTCTGTCCGGATACCGGATAGCACTCCGCGAATCCCATTTTCTCTGCGATCTTACCATCAATCTTGCGGACGGTTGCATGATCGCCATGGAACAGTTCTAAGAAGCTTGCCTGAGTACCGGTAGTTCCCTTACAGCCAAGCAGCTTCTGCTGTCCGATCATATATTCCAGATCACTTAAATCCAATAACAATTCCTGCATCCACAGGGTTGCGCGCTTCCCCACCGTTGTCGGCTGTGCCGGCTGAAAATGCGTGAATGCCAGTGTCGGAAGATCCTTATATTTATCCGCAAACTTCGAAAGCTCATCGATTACATTCAACAGCTTCTTATGTACCAGCTTCATGGCTTCCGTCATGATAATAATATCCGTATTATCCCCGACATAACAGCTGGTTGCCCCTAAGTGAATGATACCTGCCGCATTCGGACACTGCTGCCCGTACGCAAAGACATGGCTCATGACATCATGACGCACCTCTTTCTCCCGTGCTTCCGCAACCTCGTAATTGATATCATCAATATGGCTTTTCAACTCGTCGATCTGCGCCTGAGTAATACGCGGTCCACCCTTCTCATCCTGAAGTCCGAGCTCCATCTCTGTCTCTGCCAGCGCGATCCACAGCCTCCGCCAGGTCTTAAACTTCATATCCGGCGAGAAGATGTACTGCATCTCCTTGCTCGCATATCTGGCTGATAAAGGACTCTTATACACATCATTGTTACTCATGGGGTTCCTCCTGTACTATTTATGTATTTTTATATATCCTTGCAATTATATCCGCCTGAAACGGAGCTTATCCTTTTTCAAGAATATCCACTCTCATTACAGAGCTTATATCGATCATCACAGCTTGAATTGCTCGATCGTATTATCCAGATTCCGTGACAATTCCTTCAGATCCTCACTGGAGCTTAACATCTCCCGACCCTCGGAATCAAACTGGTTCGCAATGTTCAACATCTCCTCACAGTCATCTAAGATACTTAACGTACCGGCACTCTGCTCCTCCGTCTTAGACGCCATATCGGTTGCAATATCTTCAATCTTGCCGACTGCCGTCACTACCGTATGGATCGAATCCTGGATCTCTTCCATACTCTGCTGAATCCTGCCAAAGGTATCATTGGTCTTAACCACAATTTCACTGCTGGAACTAATCTTCTCTATGCTGCTGTTCGTTGCCTCGATAACCGCATTAACCAAGGTATCCAGCTCGCTTGTCATATTCACGATATCAGTAACCGATTCCGAACTGTTCTGCGCCAAGGTTCCGATCTCGCTTGCAACTACTGCAAAGCCACGGCCGGACTCTCCCGCGCGTGCTGCCTCAATAGAAGCATTTAACGACAACAGATTGGTCTGCTCGGCAATCCCGTTGATCACACTTACCATGGAATTGATTCCCGCAAGACCCTGCCGCATATTGTTGACTGCATCTTTAAGGCTCTCCGACAATTCGGATATCTCCTGCATCGTACTCGTCATGCGGTCCATATCCAGATGTCCCTCCGATACATAACTTACAGTATCTTTCACCATCTGCGACACGCTTTCCGTCGCCTGATCCGCTTCCGCGATTTCTTCTGTCAGCGTTGCGGCATCACCGGCAATACTGTTGATCGCTTCCGACATATTTGTAATCGTCTGCTGCAGCTTCTGAACCGAGTCATCCTGCTTCGTTGCCAGTCCGCTTAAGTGCGATGCCGTATCCGCATTCTGATCCGCCTTCTGATCCACATCGATAACCGCATTCTTCACATCATTTAAGACACTGTCCAGATGATCCGCAAACTGATTGATCTTCACAGACATCACACCGAACTCATCCTTCGTCGCCAGACTCGTTCGCTCCGTCAGATCCAACTCATGCATCCGGTCGATCACTCCCGTGATCTGTCCCATCGGATTCAGGAAATGTCTCAGCGCAATGTATATGATAACACAAATTAGGATCGATCCAATCAATGCGATCACAAAGGTCAATCTTTGAAGAGAAGAGATGTTCGCCTTCACATCCTTCTTTGATGCGATACATACCGTGATAAAATTCGTTGCCGGCACTTCATTGATCAGAATATAATTGTCCTTATACAGTTCCACGGATCCGTAGGAATTACTGTTGATCATGGAAGAGATTTTCTTACTCAGATCATCACTTAAGTCTTGGATCAACTCACCATTCTGCTCCGGGTGCACCTTATTGGAAAGTACCATTCCGGTAATCTTATCCACACCATATATATAACCGTTCTCGTATAAGGATTTACCGGTCAGAATCTGATTCACAGCTTCAATATCCACATCCGCACAGATAACCCCGATCACATTGCCATCCTTATCCTTAATGTTCGAGAATGCAGAGATGATATACTGATTCGTATTAGCATCCAGATACATCTCACCAAACTCTACCTGATCTGCCTTTAATCCCCCGATATACCACGGACGCTCCTTCATAACCCAGTCGTCATCCGGCTCCCACATTTTATCAATATAGATTCCTTCTTCCAGACCGGCATAGATACCAAATGGAATGATATCCAGATATCCGTCCGCAACACTATATATGTAATCATAGATCTCATCCGAATTACTGCAGGACAGTTCCACAGAGCTCTTTACATTCTCCATGATACCCTTGACCCGGGCAAGCTCGGCCGCAATCTCATAATCCACTGAATCCGACAGCGTCATCATCTGTGCCTCAGCCTCATGTTCCATGATCTTACCTGTCTGCCGGATCGTGAATAGCACTGTCAGCATATTGAAAATGATGACAACCGGAAGCATGATAAGAACCATCTTCTTACGTAGATTCATACCTGATAAACTAGCATTATTACTCATATGTTTCCCCCTTACCCTATCATACAGTATAAACAGATACTAATATTGTACGAGTTTCAGTATCCGGCTGTCAACAAAAAAATCCCGGACAACAGCTTACCGCCATTGTTCCGGGATAATTCCAACCTAATACCTGAACCTAATCAGGAATTCTGATCCTTCTCATCAACAAGATGCTCATAATTCTCAAACATGGAATCATAGATGCTGGCCAGTCCGACAAATTCACATCCATACAAGTGCTCGCCGTTCTCTAATTCTTCCGTCCGTATAACCTTCACCACATATTTCAATACATCACTGGTTCCCTCAAATGCGATCGTCGCATTGAAATAATAATTAAGCGGAATAACAGAAGTGGTTATAAAACCAAGTCCGGCTTTGGAAATGTTAATCACGTGGAATTCAGCATTTCCAATATCAATGGAACCATCCTGACTGAACAGACTGGATACTTCCAGCTCTAATTTGATCGGTAATCTGCGGTATTTTCTCTTCTCTGACATAAGTACCCCTCCGTAATATATAGGAATCAATATCTGTTTCGCCATAAACCTTGCTGCCCGGCACATACTGCCATTCAGGTCAAAAACAAGCATGACATACTACTTACAGGAACAGTATACCAAAGTTCAACCGGATATGCTAGAAATATTTATGAA
>JAFUAW010000191.1 GCA_017460485.1 Lachnospiraceae bacterium
GTATATGGCGACCTATTATGCAACGAAGGCTTACGTGGTCAGTCTGACGCGGGCGTTATCACAGGAAGTCAGGGAAAGTAAGCGGAATGTCTATATCGGAGCGCTTTGTCCGGGGCCGGTGGATACGGAATTCAACCGGGTGGCTGAGGTAGAGTTTGCGCTTCCCGGAATATCGGCAAGATCCTGTGCGGCGTATGCGATCCGCCAAATGTTCCGGAGACAGGTGATCATTATTCCATCCTTGCCGCTTCGTGTAGGGGCATCTCTTATGCGGTTAGCCCCAAATTCGGTTCTGCTTGCGGTTGTGGGAGGCCAGCAGAAGCGGAAGCTGTATGGGAGAAAGCACAAGGAATAGAAAGGTATAAATCATAGATTATAAGTCAATAATCTCTGCTAGAAAGATGAAAAGCGGAGGTTAGAGTATGAATCTATACAAGACAGCATTATCAGCATTGTTGATCGCGCCGATCATCGGCGGAGTCAGTGTTCATATGATACATGGGTATCAGGCTACGAAGGAGAAGGCGGAGCAGATAACGACAGAGCATACAGAGCAGATCGAGCAGACGATTAAAATGATCGAAGAGGCAAGTGGTGAAGTGCCGGAGTATCGAATTACGGAGGCAGATAATACAACAATATCCTATGAGGATGCATCTATATATACAGATCCGGATAGTATCTATGACGATGTTCAGGATGCAGTGATACGCTTTCACGTCCGGGCAAACTCGGATTCCGCAGAGGATCAGGCTTTGAAAATGAAGGTGCGGAATGCGATACTGCAGGAGCTGCGGCCAATCATGCAGGAGGTTCGGGATAAAGAGTCGGCAAGACAGCTGTTACAACAGGAGTTGAAGAGCATGACAACGATCGCACAGGATGTGATTCGGGAAGAGGGGTATGATTATCCGGTGCAGGTCTATTTGACGAAAGAAGAATTCCCGTTGAAATCATATGGAGATCTGTTGTTTCCATCCGGTTCCTATGAAGCTCTGCGGGTCGATATCGGCGATGCCGAGGGTGGCAACTGGTGGTGTGTCGTCTATCCGGGACTCTGCTTTGCGGATGTTGCGGGCGGCGTAGTTGTCGAGGATGGCAAGGAGAAGCTGCAGCATGTATTGACGCAGGAAGAGTATCATTCTCTGCTCCAATTTCCGGAAGAGACGAGAGAGACAGAATACCGCAGTTATTTTCTGGAACTCTTGAAAAACCTATAAAGCTGTGCTATGATTAAGTCTCAATCCTTGAATTATATTAGGAACGGGAGGAGACAATACCCATGAAGAATATGTTGAATTTTAAGGAGTACAGCAAGGAAGAGTTAATGGCGATCCTGAATCTTGCTCTGGATATGAAGAAGGATCCGGCGAAGTATTCCAAGATATTAGAGGGCAAGAAGCTATACACCTTATTTGAGAAGACATCTACCAGAACCTTCCTGTCATTTACAACCGGTATGACGGAGCTGGGCGGAACCTATTATAATCAGTTATGGAAGGATTCGAACTTCGTGCTGGGCGAACCGGTATCGGAGCTTAGATATGTCGGCCGTAATGTGGATATCATCATGGCCCGCCTGATCAAGAATGAGACGGTAGAGCTCTTCGGAGAGCAGACAACGGTGCCATTTATCAATGGCTGTGACAGCACATATCATCCGTGTCAGATCTTGGCAGACGCGCTGACCTTATTGGAGAAGTTCGGAACCCTGAACGTGAAGTTCTTATATATCGGCGCTAAGAATAATGTATTTAATTCTCTGGTGGAATTCTTTGCCAAGATGGAATGCGGTACCTTATACGGCTTGACACCGCTTGTAAATGATACAGCCGTCGAGAGTGATTTCTACGAGAAGGGGAAGGCATCCGGCTATTATGTGGAATTAGATCCGACGATGTCCATGGAAGAGGCGAAGAAGTACGTGAAGGATATGGATGTACTGTATACAGATACCTGGGTAGATATGGAATTCTTCAATAATCCGGACTATGCAGAGAAGAAGAAGAAGACTTTGAAAATGATGATGCCATACCAGATCAACAAGGAATTGTTGGAAGGCAGTAAGGCTATCGTCCTTCATGATATGCCAATGCACGTGGGATATGAGATCTCACAGGAGGTTGTCGATGAGAACTTAGAGCATATCTTAGATCAGGCCGAGAACCGTAGACATGCAGAGAAGGCGGTTATGGCGACACTGCTGGGTAAGGGTGAGATCCTGTAAGGGAATGTTATAATTGTGAATAGATAGTATAAGGAGTCCGATGATTGTTCATTGGACTCTTATACATTATTAGGAATATAAAAACAGCATGGCGGCTGCCATGCTGTTTTTATACGTATTCCTTGTTAATCAATCTTATTCCTCAGAGATTGCACCTGCAGGACAAGTACCTGCGCAGGCTCCACAGCTAATGCAGAGATCCTTATCGATCACGAACTGTCCATCTCCTTCAGAAATTGCACCTACCGGACATCCACCGGCACAAGCGCCACATGATAAACAAGCGTCAGAAATAACGAATGCCATAACGTAAATCCTCCTTGTTTGTTTTCTGATATGATTGTACGAGATTTTTGCGGTATAATCAAGTGTTTTTTATTGTTTTTGTCAACATTTTTTATCAATAAATCCATTTTTAACCATACATTGTCAATAAGTTATATACAACTAACTATGGTTATACATGTCGTACCTTATGTGTACTAATTCTCTGTCTTTGATTCTTCTTCTTTATGCTGTTCTTCTAATTCATGGCTTTGATTAAGCTCTGCCCGACGCTTGCGGATCCCGTCTAAGATGTGCTTCTTGGCTTCGATCGCATCCTTATTTGTTAAGGCTTCTACACCCTTTAAGCGGTACTCAATGCCTAACTTCTCATATTTTACAATTCCCATCGTATGATATGGAAGTACATCTAATGCCTTCAGATTCGATAAGCCGCCGATGAAATATCCCAATCGGGTCAGTTCCTCTACCTGATCGGTAATACCGGGAACGATGACATGCCGGATCCAGAGTGGAACCTGCTGTTCATTCAGATACCTTGCAAAATCCAGAATGTTATCATTCGGCTGCAAGGTCAGTTCCTTATGCCCTTCCGGATCGATGTGCTTAATATCCAGCATGACCAGATCCGTGACCTTGCAAAGCGCATCGTACTTGGCAAGGATCGCCGGCTCATTTCTGCGGAACATGATACCGGAGGTGTCCAGACAGGTGTGGATTCCCTTCTCCTTAGCCTTCGTAAAGAGCTCTAGCAGAAAGTCGATCTGTACCGTCGGTTCTCCGCCGGTGGCCGTCAATCCGCCGTTATTCATATAGAATTCTTTATTCTCATCGTAATATTCTAAGATTTTATCTGCTGTCCATTCCTCGCCGCCGCCAAGCTCCCATGTGTCTGGGTTGTGGCAGTAGGCACACCGCATAGGGCAGCCCTTGAAGAATACAACAAATCGTGTGCCGGGACCATCAACGGTTCCGAAGGTTTCAATCGAATGAATGTGTCCGATCATGGCTGGTACCCTCCCAGATTCTAATCCGTCTCCTCATGAATACGGGAATTCATGAAGCATACGGGTTACTTACTTGTAAAAAAGAAGCCGAGAAGGTCTCGGCTTCTTTTGTTTGCCTCGTAGTATTCTTTGCAACCACTAATCGCCAAAGTGGTCTTAGCAGTTGCTTCGCAACTACTAATCGCCAAACCAGCCTGCTTCGCAGTCTGCCGCACTTCGTGCTTATGTTTGGCGCTAGGATGCTTCGCATCCTATGCATATGGTTTCATACAGTCTTCGAAATGCAAGCATTTCTCATACTGTCCGAAACCATATTCGCAGTTGCTCAGGTGAACTACATAGCCTCGTGGAATGTTCTTGAAATTACATCATTCTGCTGTTCTTTTGTCAACTTGATAAAGTTAACAGCGTAGCCTGATACACGAATTGTTAACTGTGGATAGTTCTCCGGATGAGCCTGTGCATCTAATAATGTATCTCTGTTCAATACATTAACATTAAGATGATATCCACCCTTAGATACATATCCATCTAACATATTCACTAAGTTATCAACCTGCTGTGTTGCTGCCATTTCTATCTACCTCCTAATATCATATACATTGTTCTATTATTCCCGGGATCAGACTGTACCGCGAAGCTCGTCGTCCATACCTTCCATAAGAGTCGGTACAGAGCACGCCATGCCGGACTTACAGGCCAGGCTGTTGGCTGTCTCGACATTCTTGGTAAGCTCTCCCTGGGTATTGTCCACGGTCACATCTACGTGACCGTGTCCATTCCTCATCATATCGTCTAACATACTGACAATATCGTCAACTGTGTTCAACTTATCGTCCATTCTAACCTCCGATATCTAATTCCAGCGAACCGATTTATCATTGGCAGATGAATCATACGCTTCGTTACAGCCCGAATTACTTATTCTGGCTTAAGTCAATCTCGATATCTCCAGCAAATACCTGATCTTCCTTACCAAGAGCACCAGGGATAATGGTAAATGTATTAGAAATACCATCCTGTGCGTCACGGAACGGAATCTTAGCTACTGAAGACAGAGAAGCTACAGCACCATGAGTATCTCTCTGGTGAAGTGGGTTAGCACCCGGTGCAAATGGTGCACCATGCTTTCTTCCGCAAGGTGTATCACCTGTATTCTTACCATAAGTTACGTTAGATGTAATTGTAAGAACAGACTGTGTCGGGATACCATTTCTGTAAGTATGATGCTTACGAATCTTATCCATGAAGGTTGTTACAACATAGGTTGCAATAGAGTCTACACGGTCATCGTTGTTACCATACTTCGGGAAGTCTCCGGTTGTCTCGTAGCTTACTACTACACCCTGCTCATTACGAACCGGCTTAACAGTTGCATACTTGATTGCTGATAAAGAGTCAGCGACTACAGATAAACCTGCAACACCTGTTGCGAAGTATCTCTTAACATCTTTGTCATGCAATGCCATCTGAATTCTCTCATAAGCATACTTATCATGCATATAGTGAATGATATTCAAAGCACTTACATATACGCCTGCCAACCATTCCATCATGTCGTCGAACTTAGCCATTACATCATCATAGTCAAGCACATCGCCTTCAACCGGACGATACTTAGGACCAACCTGAACACCGGTACACTCATCAACACCACCGTTGATTGCGTATAACAGACACTTAGCAAGGTTAGCACGTGCTCCGAAGAACTGCATCTCCTTACCGATTACCATAGAAGATACGCAGCAAGCGATACCGTAATCATCACCATGATATGGTCTCATTAAGTCATCGTTCTCATACTGGATAGAAGAAGACTTGATTGACATCTTAGCACAGAACTGCTTCCAGCCCATTGGAAGTCTTGTTGACCATAATACTGTCAAGTTCGGCTCTGGTGAAGTACCTAAGTTATTCAAGGTATTCAGGTAACGGAAGCTCATCTTAGTAACAAGCGGACGTCCGTCTGTACCCATACCACCAAGTGACTCAGTTACCCATACCGGATCACCAGCGAAGATCTGGTTGTACTCTGGTGTACGAGCAAACTTAACAAGTCTTAACTTCATAATGAAGTGATCTACGAATTCCTGAATCTGCTCCTCAGTAAATGTACCATTCTCTAAGTCTCTTGCAGCATATACATCCAAGAAAGTAGAGGTACGGCCAAGTGACATTGCTGCACCGTTCTGCTCCTTAACTGCTCCTAAGTAGCCGAAATATGTCCACTGAATTGCTTCCTGAACATTAGAAGCCGGCTTAGAAATATCGAAACCATAGAAAGAAGCCATCTTAGTTAATTCCTGAAGAGCTCTGATCTGCTCGGAAATCTCTTCCTTGCCGCGGATAACATCATCGGTATATACATTACCAAATGATTCCTTCTGTGCCTTCTTGTCCTCGATCAAACGATCAGTACCATAAAGTGCTACTCTACGATAATCGCCGATGATACGTCCACGTCCGTAAGCATCCGGAAGACCGGTAATGATGTGGTTAGTACGACATCTTCTGATCTCTGCATCGTATACATCAAATACACCTGCGTTGTGGGTCTTTCTGTGTGTAGTGAAGAATTCAACGATCTCAGGATCAACCTTGTAACCATTATCTTCGCAAGCCTTCATAGCCATACGAATACCACCATATACGTTCATACCTCTCTTGAAAGGCTTATCTGTCTGGAAACCAACGATCGTCTCCTTATCCTTATCAAGATATCCAGGACCATGTGATGTCAATGTAGATACTACCTTCGTATCCATATCTAAAACGCCGCCTGCTTCTCTTTCCTTCTTAGAAAGATCAAGCACCTGATTCCACAGATCCTTTGTGTTTTGAGTAGGACCAGCTAAGAAAGCGTCGTCTCCCTCGTAAGGTGTGTAATTCTTCTGGATGAAGTCACGAACATCGATTACTCTCTGCCATTCTCCACCTACAAATCCATTCCATTCAGAACCCATTAGTAAAAATCCTCCTTTAATTGTATAATTTTTCGCGGGCAGACATCTTAATCTTAAC
>JAFUAW010000192.1 GCA_017460485.1 Lachnospiraceae bacterium
GAGGAATGAGTTTCATATAAAGAAGCTTGCTCTGTTATTAGTAGGTGCAGCAACATTGCCGGAATTGTTTGACTCTATTAAGATGCAATATCAGTTAATACTTAACTTCTTTCATTTGGAAGATGCAGGAATGGTGCTTGTGAGAGGGGTTAAGGATAAAGGTGATATTAAGAAAACTGAGGCATTAAGAGAAGCATATGATTTAGGGGCTTCGATAGAATAAATTGTCAGGATGAGGAAAAGTACTAATGGAAATAAAAGATGGGAAGGATTATATCCCACAGGTGAGAGAACTAATAGTTTTAAAGATAATTGAGTACGACAAATCGAAGTTTGTTGCGGTGCCATTCGCATTTCGCTGCGCTTCATGCTCATGTCGCGCTGTCGCGCTATCGTCTGTTCGCAATATGAGCAGGCAATTGAGCAAGCTCATGCCTGCTCAATTGCTCCATCCGGCACCGCTTGTAGATACGCGCAAATTCCAGTTTGTCTGATTATTTCATCGACTTTCCCTTATTTTCAAGGTTTCTGAACCTTTATAAAGTGTCTGGATTACTGTTTTCCCTTGTTTTTGCCCTTATGAGGTATTTACAAGGGAAACTTTTTTATCCGACCACCTTATCCAAGAGTTTTGCGCTGGTGCGCTTGGATTCTCTTGAACCATGGGCGTAGATATGTAATCCTCTGCAAGAGGCCAGAAAGACATAACGAGCAACCGAGTTATTGTCCGACATGGCGGATCTAGTGCTTAAGCAAGATTCAAAGATGCAGTGGCAAGCGAAAAGATCTTTTTGTTTTGGTGAGATATTTATTGACAGAACATCAACAGGATGTTATTATAGTCCACAAGTGGACTATTGAGGTGAAATATGTTAAAACATGGTATTCTCGGACTTCTTAATTACAATGACATGAATGGATATGAAATTCTTGAAACCTTTCGGCATTCGTTGAATCATTTCTGGAATGCTCAGAAAAGTCAAGTTTATCGGGAACTGACTGCTCTGGAAAATTCGGGATATATCCAAGGCTCATGGGTAGAGCAGGATGGAAAACCGGATAAGAAGATGTACTCAATAACGGATGAAGGACGTGTAGAACTTGCTCAATGGCTTTCCAAAGATGAGAAAGAATCGGTAAGAACGCCGCTTCTTATGAAAGTCTTCTTCTTAGGTGAAAAATCCATAGATGAGAATATAGCTTTTTTTATGAAACTCAAGGCGGCAAATGAGATCAGGTATCAAGCTTTTGTTGAGGCGGATCAGAGCCAGGACTATTACAGCGATGAATTACAGGATCTGTATAGATCCATGTTTTGGGGATTTACCATATCGTATGGAAGAAAAAGGGTGAAGATGACTATTGAATGGTGCGATGAATGTATAGCAGCATTGAAGGAGCAAAAAAAATGAGAAAAGGCGTTAAAAGATTTCTTGTCATACTTTCAATCGTACTTGTACTAATACTACTTCTTGCTGTCGGAGGATCATATTATATAGGGGGTCAGGTTTTTGAAGGAGCGACGCAGCTTGTGACCTGTGAAAGCACAACGGAAGTGCCGGACGGCTTCTGGACAACGATGAATATGGATCCGGATGAATTCAGGTCCAATTATGTTTTTGAAAATATATCAGAAATATCTACGTTTGATGGACATGTTATACCGGGAGAATATATCCATGCCGGAGAGTCACATGATAAATTGGTCATAATGATACATGGCCTCGGCGGAAACAGATATACCAATTATCCTGTTGCGAAGTACTTTGTCGAGAGGGGATTTGATGTAATAACATTTGACCAAAGAAGCTCTAATGAGAACACGGCTGAAAGAACCACATACGGCTACTGGGAGAAATATGATGTAATCGATCTTATAGATTATGCCGAACGAATTCATCCGGGGATAACGATCGGAATATGGGGCACTTCTTTTGGTGGAGCTACTGCTGTTCAGGCTGTTGCATTTCTTGACGATCAGAGTCGGATAGACTTCATGATTCTTGACTGTCCCCTGGGAAATGTGGAATATATGATCTCTGCGGAAATGGAAAAGATGGATACGGGAATTCCAACGGAGTATATGCTCTGGCTTGGAGATATCTTAAACAGACAAAGACTCGGATTCTCGTATGAAGATGCAAATACAATCGATATAGCAAGAGAAGTCGAGGTTCCTACACTCGTTATCAACAGTAGGGCTGACGAGGTGACACCTTATTTTATGGGGGAAGAAATCTTCAATAATATTAACTGTGATAACAAATCGATGTGGACGGTAGATGATAGCGAACATGCATGTATCTGGGAAGATCATACCGAAGAATATATACAGACGATTAATTGGTTTTTAATAAATTGATAACGTTATTCACCGATATCAAGAAGGGATATAAACATGAAAAAAGCATTAAAAGTAATAGGGAGAATACTACTGGGAATTCTGGCGTTGTTTGCGATATTCCTTGTTGTTATGACAATATACAATCAGATCATGCTGAGAAAGAATATAGCTCTTTATGAGACCCCTCTCGGACAACTTGTTGAGGTGGACGGTCACAATATGAGTATCTATACTGAAGGTGAGGGCGAACATACATTAGTGTTCTTGTCGGGATGGGGAACACCATCTCCGATACTGGATTTCAGGGCATTGTATAGTAGTCTTAGCGATGAATACAGAATAGTTGTTATCGAAAGATTAGGTTACGGATTCAGTGATATGGCCGACGGTGAACGTGATATTGATACTATTTTGCGCCAAGACAGGGAAGCACTTGAAAAGGCCGATCTTGACGGCCCCTATGTGTTGTGTCCCCACTCATTTTCCGGCTATGAAGCTACCCTCTGGGCACAGAAATATCCTGACGAAGTAGAGGCAATCATAGGACTGGATATGTGTACGCCTAACAGCAAGGATATAGAAATGGCTGAGCTCGAACAAAAGCTCTTGAAGGTAGTGATTCCGATTGAAAAGTTTGAGAAGATGACCGGGCTTACGCGAATAGGAAGCCTTGATCAATCAGGCACTTTGTCTGACAATGAAAATGCCATATTCACTGAGATCTGCTGTCATATCTCGCTCAATGATACCATCTTGGCAGAAGGTAGTTACGAAAATGAAATGGCAGCAATAAACGAATTGAACAGCACTCCCCTTCCTACGGTTCCGATGATTATGTATGTTTCCAGTGATTTCAGTAATGATGAACAGTGGGCAAACGGCATGCAGGAAATGGTGGACGCTTCCTCAAATGGAACATTAATACGCCTCGACTGCGGACATTATGTTCACGACTTCGAGTACGAGCGGATAAGCGCGGATATAAAAGAGTTTATACGAACTCTACAGTAACAAAAAGGTTTCATTTCAAATGAAAGAAAAGAGATTATACAATATCGCGATGGTCGGAGCGGTCATTTGCTTTATAGGAGACATTCTTCTGGGGTTATTTACTCCGGCACTTGAATTTGGGAATAAAATCGTCGGGATTAGTTTCTCTTATGAGTGGGCGGATGTTGAACCTGTAAGATTTGTTATTGCCGGATTCTTAGGCAGTGTGGCACTTCTTCTCATGTTCTCGGGCTTTTATGGAATTTATCTTCGAATGAAGGACCGTAACGACGGTCTATCCAGCTTGTTTTTGTTGTCGGCGTTTGTATTTGTATCGGTGGGAACACTTTACCATAATGTGTTTGCCGTCACAGCATATACTTACAATAAACTTATGGCTTGCGGATTTGATCAGGCACAGGATATATCCATGGATATATTCAATACCTTTATTCTTGTAAGCATACCTGCGGCAATAGGATATGCGTGTATGACAGTGGTGTTTTTCATATCCTGTCTTAAGGGAAACATATATCCGAAGCGATGGATGTGCTTTATAAATCCGTTGGTATGTATGCTTATCTGCGTGGCGTTGTCCAAGATTCTTCCGCAGACCCCTTTTGTAAACGGAATATTCAGCATGGGGCAACAAAGCATAGGTTTATTTATAGTGTTTATGACTTTGTTTGTTACAAGTAAGGGAATAAAAGCGCATGGAAAAACTCGAATGAACATATGAGTTCGTATTTGAAAATATAAATCGAGAATCTGGAATGATATGGGAAACACATTTTACTTTGAGTGGGAAATACAACTATTATTGCGGCTTCAGGAGCATGCCGGTCATCTTGGAGCAGACATAGCGAAGAAACGATTTCCTGTGTGGGCTTTTTCTATTGCAGGACAAGCGATTATTTCTCCGCACTTGGGAGGATGACCGGATTCTTCTTGGGGGATCTTTTTGAAGAAAAATATGTAGGCTTGTGATATAATATAATATCTGATAAAATTAATTAAAGAGAAATTATCAAAAGCCGACATAATAATTATAGTATACTCACCATAAATAATGAGGAGGTGTCGATATGGCAATGGATAATATAAAGATGCAGAACACACCAGAAGTTGATCCTGATTTACTCCGTATGTTA
>JAFUAW010000193.1 GCA_017460485.1 Lachnospiraceae bacterium
GCCAGCCAAAGCATTCCGCTCCGCATGAAGCTCTCCGATCCGCCTGTGGTATCCTTCTCCAATGATCCTGCCATCCTTGACGATCACTGCCCCCACCATTGGATTCGGATTCGTATGTCCGGCTGCCCGCCGTGCCAGTTCGATCGCGCGCCGCATATATTCTGTATCTGTCATCATTTATCTAATCCTTCCATACTTGTTGCCACGTTCCTCGGCAAATATCCATGCAAGCATGCCTGCTTACCTCGGGGGACGCGCATAAAAAAGCCCTGTAATCACTTACAGGGCTTTGAACGATTCTGTCATAATAACTGCCATGATAGAACACGGAATGGATTCCCATTGGTTCTATCGCAGCTCCACAAAAATCTGCATTCTCTTCTCTCATCCAGACTATACTGTCGGCTTCGGAGTCTCACCGAATCATGCCTTACGGCGCGCGGGCTGTACCGCCGGTGGGGACTTGCACCCCGCCCTGAAGATAATTCTATATTATTCCTTGATCTCAGAAGTACAATGCGGGCAGCGTGTTGCACCGATTGCGATCATCATCTTGCAGTATGGGCACTCCTTCTCTGTCGGCTCTTCTTCTTCCTTCTTCTTGCCGATGCTCATCACTTTATTCATAGCTTTAACTAAGATAAAGAGGATCAATGCAATGATCAGGAAATTAATGATTGCGGTAATGAACGCTCCATAGTTCAATGAAAGTGCCGAGATCTCTTCTAATGTCATTCCACTGTAGTCAACCCATGGAAGACGGATCATACCCGCGATCTCTGCACCGCCGATACTGTTGATCAACGGATTGATAAAGCTGTCTGTCAGTGCCGTTACGATTGCTGAGAATGCGCCGCCGATAATAACACCGATTGCCAGATCCATTACATTACCCTTTAAGGCAAACTCCTTGAATTCCTGTAAAAACTTCTTCATTTGCTTATCTCCTTTTCTTCTGAGTCTTTGAATCCCTGTATACATGAGTCCCAAGAATTCCTTATCATTCACATAGTTAATAGCATACACGAAATATATCAATATTTCAAGGGAAAACTATCAATTAAAAGCTTTATCCCAACGTCTCCCGTCAAACATTACTATTAGTAGGCACGTCCGAAGTAGACCATTTTCACTGCCGGCTTACCGCAGTGCACGCATATGCCGGACAGATTCTCCTGTTCAAATGGCATACAGCGGGTGGAAGCACCGGTCTCATCCTTGATGGCTTCCTCGCATTCGGTCTCACCACACCACATCGCCTTGATAAAGCCCTGCTTATTCTCGATGATATCCTTGAATTCATCCCAGTTAAGTGCCGTATGTGTGTTGGCATCCCGATGTGCCTTTGCCTTCTCGTACATATCATGCTGGATAGTTTCAAGCAGTTCTCCGACCTTCTCGGCGATCTCATCTAAAGATACGACGATCTTCTCTCTGGTATCCCGGCGGACAAGCACTGCCTGACCAGCCTCGATATCCTTCGGTCCGATCTCCACACGGATCGGTATTCCGCGCATCTCCTGTTCTGAGAACTTCCAGCCCGGTGATTTATCACTGTCATCGACCTTCACACGGAAAGCGCCCAGCTTCTCGCGCAGCTCTTCCGCCTTCTCTAAGACGCCCTCCTTCTTCTGCTGGATCGGGATGATCATGATCTGGGTCGGTGCAACCTTCGGTGGAAGTACCAGACCGGAATCATCTCCGTGTACCATGATGATGGCACCGATCAGACGAGTCGTCATACCCCATGAGGTCTGATAGACATACTGCAGCTTATTGTCCTTATCTGTAAATTGAATGCCAAATGCCTTGGCAAATCCATTGCCGAAGTTATGACTGGTTCCGGACTGCAGTGCCTTACCGTCATGCATCAAGGCTTCGATCGTATACGTAGCTTCCGCGCCGGCGAACTTCTCCTTCTCGGTCTTTCTTCCCTTCACGACAGGGATTGCAAGTACCTGCTCACAGAAATCCGCATAGACATTTAACATTTGAATGGTACGTGCCTCTGCATCCTCCGCAGTCGCATGCGCGGTATGCCCCTCCTGCCATAAGAATTCTCTTGAACGAAGGAACGGTCTGGTCTCCTTCTCCCAACGGACCACCGAACACCACTGATTATAGACCTTCGGAAGATCCCGATAGGACTGGATCTCATCTTTATAAAAATCACAGAACAGAGTCTCAGAAGTCGGGCGGACACACATACGCTCCTGCAGCTCATTTAAGCCGCCATGCGTTACCCAAGCCACCTCCGGTGCAAAGCCCTCGACATGATCCTTCTCCTTCTCCAAGAGGCTCTCCGGAATGAACATCGGCATATAGACATTCTCCACGCCGGTCTCCTTGAACCGGTCGTCCAGCTGTCTCTGGATCAGCTCCCAGATCGCATAACCGGCGGGCTTGATCGCCATACATCCCTTAACATTGGTGTAGGAGATCAGACCGGCCTTCAGTACCACATCGGTATACCACTGGGCAAAGTCCTCATCCATGGATGTAATTGCTTCCACTAACTTCTTATCCTGTGCCATAATGACATTCTCCTTCTATCATCTTTAATCTCAATAAGGAATA
>JAFUAW010000194.1 GCA_017460485.1 Lachnospiraceae bacterium
AAACAGAAGAGATGCAGAATGCGAACTTCGAAGTTATGAATGACTGTGGTGCCCATTCTCAGCTTGACCTGTGGAACAGTATGAATATTCAGTACGATCTGGAGTCTGTAATGAAGGGTGAAGTTACTCCGGCACAGTTCCAGGAGACCTACAAGCAGCAGGTACAGGATGGTTTGGATTCTTACTTTAACTAAGTAGACGCCAATCATCATGTCAGAACGCTGACATATAAGTATACAAAGAACCCGACAGAAGCATTTCTGTCGGGTTCTTAATAAGAAAGGAACAGGCTCGGAATGTTTCGGAAGGATGAATACCAATTCTCGGATGTGGATAAGACCATAGATCCGGAGGCGGTGGATAAGACGGCAAAAAAGAAAAAGAAGAAGGCGAAGCAGCAGGATGACCGGACTTTAAATGAACGGATCTTTGCATATGATTCGAAGTTCGCGAGGTTCATGAACGCGCTCGGCGATGTACTTCTGATTGGGTTATTGTGGCTGGTCGTATCGATCCCGTTATTTACGATCGGTGCCTCAACGACGGCGGCTTATTATGCGATGGCAAAGTGTGTCCGCTATAGTGCCGGACGCCCATGGAAATCATTCTGGCATTCTTTTAAGACGAATTTCCTGCAGACATTGCCGATGACGATCCTGTTTGATCTGGTAGTTATAATGCTTGCCTTTGACTTGATTTATCTGTGGGGAAATGAGAATGCGACCAATGACGCAATATTCATTGTATTGCTTTTGGTGGTATTTCTGGCAGTTGGCTTATCCATTTATCTGTGGCCGCTTCTGTCCAGATTTGATAAACGGAATCTGGAGCTTATGAAGATGAGCTTTGTTGTAGCTTTTCGTTTCCTGCCGGTTACTATCGGGATCATGGCAGCATTCCTTCTTGGACTGGTTGGTATCTATCTGATGCCGTGGGCGGTTCTTGTGATACCGGGAGTCTTCATGTATGGGTTTTCCTTCCCGATGGAGTGGATTCTTCGAAAGCTGATGCCGAAGCCGGAGGAGGGGAGCGAAGAAGCCGAGAAATGGTATTATCAATAATAGTAATTATTCTTAAAGACATGCCATATTTATCGTTGCAGATAAGTATGGCATGTCTTTTTCATTATTGCAGTATATAATTAACAAGACTTGAATATAATTGCCCTGCTTCTATGACACCTTGTTCTATCAGCTTCGGAAGGTTGCTGGTGCAGACCAATATGAAAGCATCTGATTCCAAAACCGGAAGCTCATAGAGGAGCCCGAGTCTGTGATTGCGTTCGAAGTTATCAATGGTCTGTACAATCGGGCGGATCTCTGTATCATCTAAGATCGTGGAACGGGACGCATTCACAATGGAATACCATTGTGGTGTGGTATAGGTCTCGCAAGGAAAGCCTGCAAGAGCCGGATGATCTTTCTGGATCAGCAGACCAAGGGTGCCGGTCGGTATTTCTTTTCCGATGCTCTCCGATATACTTCTGAACATTGGATAGCACCAGAAATCCGTGCAATAGGTTCCCTGAATCGAATCCGGATTGTCTTCTTCAGATAAGAACAGCAATACCTTTTTATGATTCTTTGCAAGTTTCTTAGCTTCTTCCATGGAATATGCTATGGCGGAAGTTTCTGAGATTATCTGACTGCTATTAGCAGAATTCTTCAAAGAGCAAGTTTCATTATCTGTAGATGGATTATGAAGTGCCTTTTCAGCAGTCGGATAGCTCCATAGTGTATAGTGATTATGAATATCCGTGTTATTAAGAGTTAGAGTGAGCACCCATTTGTCAGGTGCTTTTTTTACGTCCTCCGGAAGCTGTATGGTATATGTGCCGAGAATGTGGCGGCCAGCTTCATTGATCGCAGGGCATGGCTCATTTATGACAGTGACACATGCGCCTGACATATCGGATTTCAAGGTAATGGATAGTTCGGCATCTGTAAGAGCTTCCTCTCTGTAATAGGCAAGACTGACAGTAAAGGAGAAGTCTTGATCACTTTTTATGATATAGGAGTCGAACTCTGCCTGAACAACGGCATCTGAACAGAACTCTCTCCAATCATAGGCATTTATGATTCCTTTATTCTCCATAAATGCATTTAAGATCCCGACAAGAGCGGTTCCCTGTCCTGTAAAGTCCTGTATATCCAAGAGCTGGTATCCGGCAAGAGAAGGTGTACGCATGGCGGTCTCAATCTCATCCTTATAGCAGGCTGCAGCAAGCGCGCCGGAATTCTTAAAATAATCGTCAGCGAGACTTCCCAGATGCTTTTCGTCAAGCCGCTCCTTAAATACTTCAAAGTTCCTTGCCTTGAGGACACCGGTATATTTTGGAATCTCCCTATAATCCGGATAGGTACAGTATTGTCCGACCTCATGAGAAATAACAGGAATAGTTGGGTTCAGTTCTTCCTGTACTTCAGTTAATTTGACACGCTTGACACCGGTGCCGTATTGAATCTCGATAGTTCCATCCTCCGACATGGCGGATGCCTTGGACTGATAGGACGGATGAATCGCTTCTTCATAGTTAAAGCGTGTTTCCGGACGGTCAACCTGAACATGTCCGAGCGGTTGGTCACACATGGCATACGATCCGCGGATCTGCCGGTCTATGGTGAACCGGACACCACTGAAGAAATCATCGTTTGGCTGGATATTCGGTGTCCATTGGAAATTGTTGGACCCTTGTGTATAGAGGATGTGCGGGCGGTAGGCTTTATAATCACCCATCAGATTGTTGATCGCGGATGGATTGCCCCAGAGTTCATTGCCCATGGACATCATACAGTAGGATGGATGCGAGGAGAATTCCAATAGCATCCGGAAGCCTTCTTCACGCAGGAATTCCTGTGCCTCCTTCGGATATTCTTCATCCTCCGGTCCATAGAAGTTCCCCCAGAACGGCAGCTCAGGCTGCATATAGATGCCCAGCAGGTCGGCAGCTAGAAAGGCAGCCTCCGGAGGACAGCAGGTATGAAAACGGTAATGATTGATCCCATAATCTTTTGATGTCTTCATGACCATAAGCCAGGCTTCTACATTCATTGGCGCAAATCCGCTATATGGGAATATCATACCATCATGTTTGCCGCGTAGGAAGGTCTTGTATCCGTTGATGATAAATGAACCATTCTCGGTAGTGAATGATCTTTGACCGGTAAAGAATGTCTTACTGAATATTACCATGGAGTTGTCGTATAGGGGAGTGCTACAGCTATCGGTATCATCTGAACTCTTAGGAACAGAGTCTGCAGAAATCGTGTAATTGGAATCGCTATTCAGCAACTTTACAGTAACAGCATAGACATCCGGATGATATTCTGACCACAGAGCTTCATGACCGGTAAGATCATAGGTAAACTGCAGAGTACAGCTGCCGACCGGTATAGATACTGACTGAGAATGTACCGGAAGCTCGTCTTTGATGGTACAAAGCTTGTGAAGCAACGTATCATCTGAAGTTGGCTGGGCAGCTTGTTCCGAGAGGTAAGTATTATCCTTACGAAGTTGTATCATACAATCCTCCCGAAGAGAGATCCTGATAGCGGATACAGACAATATTGCTGTTGTATCCTGCTCTGTCATATTGATAACAGGCAGCGTAAGAGACAGGGCATGGTTCGTAGTATCACTGACTGCTGTGGGATGCTCGATTCGGATCCCCTTATCCCACGACAAAGTGAAGTCCCCAAGGATCCCGTTCCAGTTGGTCTGGGTGTCCGGCGAGGTCATGTGTCCTCCCGGAGTCTTATAATCCGTATTGGAGATCATGATCGTCAGTGTGAAGGAAAGTGAATGGATATAGGGTGTCAGATCATAGATGTGAGGAGCTATAAAGCTGTCTAAGGTACCGACATAAGTGCCGTCTACCCATACATATGAGATCCTTGTCCTCTCCATTTTTAATTGATAATGTAGTCCCTTTTGTTCGGAAGGATGTTGAAACGGCAGCGTGATCTCCTTGCGAAACCATGCATATCCTTCCATATGATGCGGTTCGGTCAGATAGCCGGTTTCCCTTGCGGTATTGGGGGTCCCTTTTTTAGCCATAGATACAGTACTTGGCAGAGTGATCATATCTGAATATGTCAGATTTTCATAATGCTCTTTCATTCCGATCTTTTCTGTATCCAGCCGGAATTGCCATGTGCCTGCTAATGATAATTTTTGATTCATAATGGATTTCCTTCCTGTGTAGTAACTAATCATGGATGAAATAATATATTTTGTCAGTGGTACTATCATCATTGTAAATGAGAACAGACATTTTGAAAATACTTTTTTGTGAATGTCCCCCTTGTTTCTTATCGCATTTTCGAGTATTCTTATGATATAATGATACAGAAATGCATTTATGTGAATTCGTTCATGAACGAAGCTCTTGAGATAAGAAAGAACAGTCATATGTAAAGATGACTATAATGTGGATAGAGAGGTGTCATACATGGCAGAGGATATATTAATACAGGATTCCGAAGGTGAAGATTCTATGACGGAATCCGGATCAAAAAAAGGCAGGAAAGAACTGCCGCCGGGACTTAAAGTAGTCGGATATATTCTGACTGCATTGATTGCAATATTGGCAATCAGTTATCTGGCTTCTGTTCTGTGGTTTCAGATACGGATCCGGCCGATCCGTATTGATCCGGATACTGTGATCGAGGAAGTCAGGATCAGCGGTGTATTTGATATGAATGGGGAGTCCGTGACATATGATTACAGTCTGACGGATCAGGATAGTTTTCAACAGTTCATACAAGTAACGGGGAATATTCGTGCCAATCGGGTTATCGGATACGAGGGGTATGAAGTAATGTCAAATGGAAGGTGTGGAGTTTGGATTACTTATGAGAAAGCAGCAGGTAATGATCAGACAGAATATTTTCTGGTTGACGGCAATGTGCTGAAGATTGAAGACAGCAGCGATCCTATGTATCATATGACAGAGGATGCGTGCCAGAACTGGTGGAATTACATTGAATGGTTATATCAACTGAATCAGGTAGGTGAAGGCTGATCAAATACCATCTGTATGGGGATTGTTTGACGGGATTACAAGGTAATTATGAATTGCTTATAAAATGATTATGAAGAGGTAATGCCGGATATTATAAGGAGGAGTGTTTATGTTAAAGGAATGGGTAAAAATGGCTAGACCGGAAGATATCGAATTAAATGAGCGTCTAGAGAAAGCAAGAGCGGAACTTGCTGCCAGACAAGTACAGGTAAAGGAGAAAAAACTGCCGGTCATGGTTATGCTGGAAGGCTGGGGGGCAGCCGGAAAAGGCAGTGTACTGGGTAAGATCATTAAGAATATGGATCCGAGATTCTTCAAAGTTGCGACTATGGGTAAACCGAGTGAAGAAGATTTGAGAGAGCCTTTTTTATATCGGTATTTTTGTAAGATTCCTGCGGAAGGGAAGTTCATGTTCTTCGACGGCGGACTTTTAGAGGAGGTAACTAACGATTATCTTCATGATAGATTGGATGAACAGGGATATCGTCAGAGGATTACCAGTGTCAGAAGATTTGAAAGAACCTTATCGGACAACGGATATCTGGTGTTAAAGTTCTTCTTCCAAATAAGTGAAAAAGAGCAGAAGAAGCGGATCGATGAATTAAAGTCTGATAAGAATACCAGTTGGAGGGTGTCCAAAGCAGATGAATGGCAGAACCATCATTATGAGAGAACTTTGGAGATCTTTGACCGGTATCTGTTCGATACTGATCAGTCCAAAGCACCATGGTATCTGATTGATTCCAAGGATAAGAAATGGGCAGAGCTTCAGGTAACGGAGTATATGGTACGTGCAATCGATACGGCACTTAGTAATGAAAAACAATCGGCACTTTTGGTACAAAATACGTTTGAACTGCTGCCGACTAAAAAGCTCGCCGATATTCCGCTGGATAAAGAATTGACTGAGGAAGAATACCGTAAGGAATTAGATGAGTGCCAGAAAAAGCTTCGTAAATTACATAATGAGATCTATCGAAAGAGAATACCGGTTGTCATTCTGTATGAAGGATGGGATGCTGCCGGGAAAGGCGGCAATATTAAGCGTATAGCTTCCGCGCTGGATCCGAGAGGCTATGAGGTGCATCCGATTGCTAGTCCTGAGCCGCATGAAAAGGCGAGACATTTTCTGTGGCGATTCTGGACAAGACTGCCGAAGGACGGGCATATCGCCATATTTGACCGTACATGGTACGGACGTGTAATGGTAGAACGTCTGGAGGGATTCTGCAGTGAAAATGATTGGCAGAGGGCCTATAATGAGATGAATGAATTTGAAAAGGAGCTTTTCGATTGGGGTGCTATTGTCATTAAATTCTGGGTACAGATTGATAAAGATACCCAGCTCGCCCGCTTTACCGACCGGCAGAATACGCCTGAGAAGCAATGGAAGATCACGGATGAAGACTGGAGAAACCGTGAGAAATGGGATCTGTACGAGACAGCGGTAAATGAGATGCTGGAAAAGACCAATACTTCTTTTGCCCCATGGCATATTCTGGAATCCAATGATAAGAAATATGCCAGAATTAAGGCACTTAAGACGGTAATTAAGGAGATTGAAAAACGATTATGATACATAAATTTAGATATATGGCTGCTCTGTGCTGCACTTTGATTTGCAGTGGATTATTATTAACCTCTTGCAGCAGTACGGGCGCTGATGGAAAGTCAGATACCGGTGCATTGTCTGACTATTCTTCTGAGGCACAAACAGTGGTAAAAGATAGTCCTGAGAATATAGTATCGGCAGGAGATATAGATAGTTTGGAAGCAGATGCTTATGTATCGGAAGTGGATCTGACATCTGCAGAGTCAGATGAAGAAGCATCAAGTACGGAAGCTGAAGTAATCGATCCGGATTCCCTTCAGAAATACTATGCAACAACAACGGTAAATATCAGAACCAAGGCATCTACAGATTCCGACATCTATAAGCAATTGTATTTCGGGCAGTCTGTTTCCGTGATCGACACGGAGGGAACATGGAGCGGGATATGGATGGATGATACGATCTATTATGTGGCATCGGAATACCTGTCGGAAGAAGCTCCGGCTACGGAGAGTGTGGCAGAATCGTCGGATAATTCCTCGTCCGAGATTTCTGCAATTACGATCACATCGATCGGAACGGCTGAGCTTCGCAGCTATAATGGAGCGGGTAAGATCGTGGTGATTGATGCAGGGCATCAGGCACAGGGGAATTCCGAACAGGAACCGGTAGGCCCAGGCTCTGCGGAGATGAAGGCGAAGGTCAGCTCTGGAACCAGAGGTGCGACCAGCGGTCTTGCGGAATATGAATTAACGCTTCAACTGGCACAGCGTCTGCAGTCCATATTGGAATCCCAGGGATATCAGGTAATTATGGTAAGAACATCTCATGATGTGAATATCAGTAATTCGGAGCGGGCGGCAGTGGCTAATAATGCCGGTGCAGATGCGTTTATCCGGATTCATGCTAATGGATCCACAGATACCAGCATTAACGGAGCCATGACGATATGCCAGACACCATCGAATCCTTATAATGGTAATCTGTATGCGGAGAGTCGGGCATTGTCCGACTGCGTGCTTACGGATCTGATAGCGGCAACCGGCTGTCGGAGAGAATATGTATGGGAGACGGATTCCATGAGTGGAATTAACTGGTGTCAGGTTCCGGTTACGATCGTTGAGGTCGGTTATATGACAAATCCGACGGAGGATACTCTCATGGCTTCGCCAGAATATCAAGATAAGATTGCCACAGGATTGGCAAATGGTATAGGAGCTTATCTGGCAAATCAGTAATTTGATTTTTGCCGGATGCTAATGTATAATGAATGGCATATTTTTTAGAATAGGATTTGAGAGAATGTCTGTAGTCGAACGTATTAAAACTTTTTGGAAAGAGAAAGCGGACTTAAAGACCCGGATGTATTATGTGATTATGGTGGTGGGAGCAGCTGCTATCCTCACATCTCTGATCATTACGATTATTCAAGGATATGGAGCACCGGCTATTATAACCACTGCAATTTGTCTTGTGTTTGCGGTAACACTATTAGTATTAAGTATATGGCTGCATATCGAGAAGATTGGACGCTATATAATGGCATATTTCGTAAATATTATTTTTATGCCGCTTATTTTCTTTGCGTGTGGTGGTGTGGAAAGCGGAATGCCGGTATATTATCTTTTGACACTATTTATTATTGGAGTTCTGTTAGAAGGGAAGGGGAGGATCATTGCATATATTATCTGTCTGATCGTTCTCGATACAACGATCGCCTTGAATTATTTACGTCCGGATCTTATTGTTGATATGGAATTCGGTAAATTTGTTGAGGATGTCTTTATTACGTTGATCATTGCCAGCGCAACGATCATAGTGATTATATCTATGATTGTCCATGCATATGATAAGGAACGGCATCGTTCTGAAGAGCTGCTTGAACGGTTGCGGGATCTGTCAATAAAGGATGAATTATCCGGATTATATAACCGGCGGGAACTGTTTCGGAGACTGGATACTATCTATCAGAATAAGTCCGGCGACAGTATTCCTGCGTCAAAGCAAAATTGCTATGTAGCAATGTTTGATATTGATGATTTTAAGAAGTTAAATGATACCTATGGACATATCTTTGGTGATCAGGTTCTTGCAACTGTATCTGCAATTATGAGAAATCAGATGTCTGAAGATAACGGAGAACTGGCAGCAAGATATGGCGGAGAGGAATTTGTATGTGTACTTCGCGCACCTGATCCGGAAGAAGCTTACCATCGTGTGGATAAGATCCGGCAAGAAATCAGTGCGTATGAATGGAAAGAAGTTCCGGATCTGATTGTTACCATCAGCGGCGGTATTACATCCTGTGAAGGATATGAGGACGCAAATCTGGTCATGCATGATGCGGATTCTTTGCTCTATAAAGCCAAGAAAGACGGTAAAAATAAGATTAAAGGATTTGACCATATATAAGAATAATAAAGAACCGGATGTCGGAACATTGTAGTCCGTTCATCCGGTTCTTTTGTTTTTGAAAGATATGTACTACGGAGTCTGATATACAGGTGCCTGATCCGGAAACAGAATGTATTCCGGCGAAGTGTTACCGGAACCGATCCATACTTCCACACGGTTCGGATTGTCCTTCTGATAGCCTACGATATAGGATGTCATTTTAGTTCCGTCACCTGCAGGATCTTTGCATCGAACCTTGAAACCTGCTCCCAATTGCTCATTTAATGCCTGAACAAAAGATTGGGATTCATTGTTGCCCGGTCGGATTTCTAACTTTCCTTGCCCATTGCTCTGAGTATTACATACGATGACAAGTGTATAATCATCTCCACCGGTATTGCAGGTTACCTCTGTAGTATTGTGTTTATAAAATGATTCATACGGACTCATGACTAATGTGCCGCGTCCCGCGTTCAGTGTACTGACATAGGTCTCTTCTTCTGCGAGTATTGCCTGAGAAGTCTCTCCGATTACCCGACCGGTATCAATGTCGTAAGTCTTTTGCGCTTTTCTTATGTATCGGATCAAGGTAGGAGCAAGTGCAGCCGCCAATATTGCCATGATCGCAATGACTATGATTAGTTCAACCATTGAAAAACCTTTGTTGCGTCGCATTCTTATCCCTCCCGATTATTTGCTATATATATAAGATAGCACAATGATTTTTATAGGTCAATGATATTTGAATAAATTTTGAATTTTTTGTGAACAGTCATATCTGGAATTGTCCAACATACAATAGTATTAGTGAAAGTATGATGAGATATAAGAAGGAGAGACAAACATGCAGCTTCTGAAACAGCAAATTCGTACCAATAATCATAAGACAACACGGAATATACAGTTGACAATTGATGAGGATGTGAATGTTCCTGACAGCAGGCAAGACATGGATAAGCTTATCTTAAGCCAGGGAAAGGTTGTGATCGATGAAAGTGAACCGATGGTGGACCGTATACGGGTAAAAGGACATGTCAGCTTTCAAATGTTGTATTCTGCTGGAGGGGATAAAGCAGATCTGGATGCTATGGATGGAACAGTGTCCTTTGAAGAGACAATTAACGTTGATAATCTGCTTCCTTCTTATGAGACGAAGGTCAGCTGTGAACTTGAGGATCTGACAGTATCTATGATCCATTCCCGCAAGGTTGAGGTAAAAGGCCTTGTGAGTCTTACGATCCATGTGACAGAGCCGGATGTGATCGAAGGAGCAACGGATATAGAGAACGGGGATCAGATTCAGTGTATGTACATAAAGGTTCCGTATATGCGGACAGTGGCGGATCAGAAAGATATCTATAGGATTCGTGAAAATGTGACAATTCCACAGAGTAAGCCGAATATTCATCATTTAATATGGCACTGTGTAACCTTAAATGAAGCAGAGACCAAGCCGTTGGATAATAAGATTGCGGTTCGGGGAGAACTTGAGATCTTTTTGATCTATCATTCGGAGGATCAGGCATCCCTTCAGTATTTGAATCTGGATATTCCGTTCTCCGGGGAAGTGGATTGTACCGGCTGTATGGAAGGTATGACGGCAGATATCGGGGTAGCTTTGGCAGATACTTCCGTTACTGTTGTGCCGGACGAAGACGGAGAAGCAAGAGTTCTGAACGTAGAAGTGAATCTGGATCTGGATATCCGGATCTATCAGGAGGAAGAGATGGCTCTGCTTGGGGATATGTTCTCAACGACTTCCGATATTCAAGCAGAGACGGAAGCCATGGAGTATGAGTCCTTGGTAGTACATAACAATGCGCAGACAAGGATCGTAGAACGGATCCGGCGTCAGGATAATCAACCGAAGATCCTTCAGGTATGTTATATTGAAGGAGATGTAAAAGTAGATGATATGCATACCACACAAGAAGGAATCCAGGTCGAAGGAGCCGTTGCGGTAAGAATCTTATATATTGCGGAAGATGATGCGCATCCTATGAACTGTCTGACCGGCTATCTTCCTTTCACATATCTGGTAGAGGTCAAGGATCTGTCGCCGGATACGATCTATCGCATTCGTCCTTCATTAGAGCAGATCAGCAGTATCATGCTTGGCAGCGATGAGGTGGAGATCAAAGCGGTAGTGAATTTGAAGCTGCTGGCGTTTGAGAAGAAAAAATGCCGGGTGATCACGGATATGTCGGTGTCGGATATCAATTATGAGGCAATGAATCAACTGGCCGGTATCGTCGGATATATTGTTCAGGACGGAGATACCTTGTGGAATATTGCCAAACGATACTATACAACAATTGACAATCTGAGAAGTGTCAATGAACTGACGCAGGATGAACTGCATGCGGGTCAGAAATTGGTGATCGTCAAGGGTTGATGATAATTTTCACGCATTTGGTTTGACTAAGAAGATTCTTTTGAAATATTGTTTTTACTTTGATTTTGTACTATACTATATAGAATGGTGTGATATTGATAAAGATGTTACAGAATCTGATATATAACGTGTTATTTGATATGCTGTATTAAAGGAGGTACTTTCATGGAACGACCAAATGCGTGGAAATCATACACGAAAAAGCAATTAAAGGAATTAGATAAGCTTAATAAGCACTATCTGGAATTCTTAAGTACATGTAAGACAGAGAGAGAGTGCGTAAAAGAGATTATCAAGCAGGCAGAGGATGCCGGTTACGTGAATATGGACAAGTTACTTAGCGAGAACAAATCCGTAAAAGCAGGTGATAAGGTATATGCTGTATGCATGAAGAAGACCATTGCCTTATTCAACATTGGAACTGATCCGATCGAAAAGGGAATGAATATCCTGGGCGCTCATATTGATTCCCCGCGAATGGATATTAAGCAGAATCCTTTGTATGAAAATACAGAACTGGCTTATCTGGATACCCACTATTATGGTGGAATCAAGAAGTACCAATGGGTTACGCTTCCACTGGCTATCCATGGCGTTGTGGTTAAGAAGGACGGAACTGTTATAGATGTGGTAATTGGTGAAAAAGACGATGATCCTGTATTCTGTGTTACGGATCTGCTGATCCATCTGGCAGGAACCCAGCAGGAAAAGAAAGCAAACAAGGTTATTGAAGGAGAAGGACTGGATATTTTATTCGGCAGTATTCCTTTGAAGGATGAAGAAAAGGACGCCGTAGCAAAGGGCGTATTGAAGATCCTGAAAGAACAATATGATATGGAAGAGGAAGATTTTCTTTCAGCAGAGCTGGAGGTGGTGCCGGCGGGAAAAGCAAGAGAGTGCGGAATTGACCGGAGTATGATCATGTCCTATGGACAAGATGACCGTGTCTGTGCCTATACTTCTCTGGTTGCCATGCTGGATGTGGACAAGGTTAAGAAAACGACTTGCTGTCTGCTTACAGATAAGGAAGAGATCGGAAGTGTCGGCGCAACCGGCATGCAGTCGAAGTTTTTTGAGAATACAGTAGCGGAACTGCTTGGCGCAATGGGAGAGACTTCAGAGCTCATTCTGCGCAGAGCCTTGAAGAATTCCCGGATGCTGTCTTCGGATGTCAGTGCCGCGTTTGATCCGTTATATGCAGATGCGTATGAGAAGAAAAATGCCTGTTATTTCGGCAGGGGAATGGTATTCAACAAATTCACGGGCTCTCGCGGAAAGTCCGGTTCTAATGATGCCAATGCCGAATATATGGGGGTACTTCGCAAAATCTTAGATGATGCGGAAGTTCACTATCAGACAGCCGAGCTTGGCAAGGTAGATATAGGCGGAGGCGGAACGATCGCGTATATTCTGTCTTTGTATGGTATGGAAGTAATAGATAGCGGGGTTGGAGTGCTGAATATGCATGCCCCATGGGAGATCACAAGTAAGGCAGATGTATACGAGGCCCAAAAAGGATATGTAGCTTTCCTGAAGCATGCGTAAAATACGCTGCTTCGGGAAACAATCCGGATTCACGAAAGGTAAGGAAAACATGAAATATAATGTAAAAAAAGCCATTGGTATATTGCTTGTATTGGGCCTGGTCATCTGTGAGCTATGCGTAACAAGACCGGCTGCTGCTTTCGTATACGGAGCAGAAGCATCGGAACAGGAAGACGGAGAGACCATTCCGTTTGATATATCAAAGTCCGGTTTAGGTTATACTTCGTTCTTATATGACAACAATTCCGGACTTCCTACACCGGAAGCGAACGCAATCGCTCAGACCAAGGATGGTTTTATCTGGATCGGAAGCTACAGCGGTCTTATTCGGTATGACGGTAATTCATTTTCCCGTTTTGATGCCACAGTGGGAATTGCCAGTGTGGTAAGTCTGTTTGTAGATAGTCAGGACAGATTGTGGATCGGTACCAATGACAACGGACTTGCTATGTATCAGAATGGTGAGTTCACAATATACGGTCAAGTGGATGGATTGAATTCATATTCGATCCGTTCTATCGTAGAGTCCCCGGAAGGAGATATCATCATCGCTTCTACACAGGGAATTGCATATGTAGATCAGAATATGGAATTCCATCTTATCAATGATCCCCAGATTAACAATGAATATATATTTGAACTGCGTCTTGGAGCGGACGGTCTGATCTATGGTGTAGGCTTAAGCGGTGGAATATTCACGATCAAAGACCGCCGTGTGGCATCGTATTATAACGAAGATCAAATGAGATTCGGAAGAGCGAATACCATATATCCGGATCCGGATCATCCGGGATATGTATATATCGGAACGGATCAGTCGGAGATCATCTACGGTAATTATAATGACGGATTAAAGAATTACAAGACATATTCCGTGAATCCTCAGGTTACGATCAATGCCATAGAGAAGATTGATGATAAAATCTGGATCTGTTCCGATAATGGAATCGGTTTTCTGGATGAAAAATATAATTATTATATGCTGGAAAATATTCAAATGAATAATTCCATTGACCGGATCATGGTGGATTATGAAGGAAACCTCTGGTTTACTTCTTCCAGACAAGGTGTAATGAAGATCGTAGCCTGTGTCTTCAATGATATCAATAAGGCAGCAGGACTGGATCCTATGGTTGCCAATACGACCTGTATCTATAACGGTAATCTGTATGTGGGAACGGATGAAGGACTTCTGATACTGGATTCCGGTTATAAGAAAAAAACTAATGCGTTGACGAAAGAATTAAGCGGTATTCGTATTCGTTCCATCAAAAAGGATTCTAAGAATCGATTGTGGCTGTGTACATTTAGTGAAAAGGGACTGATCTGCTACGATAATGGGAAGATAATCATTTATAACACGGAGAATGGTATTCCGTCGAACAGAGTACGTACAGTAACGGAATTGTCGGACGGCAGGATTGCCGTCGCGTGCAGCGGAGGCCTTGCGATTCTGGATAATGGTAAGGTTACCGATCTCTATAACGGCGACAGCGGCATTCATAATACCGAGATCTTGACAGTTACTGAGGGCGATAACGGAGAATTATATCTGGGAAGCGACGGAGACGGAATCTATATTGTAAAAGATCGTATGGTATCCCGCATTGGAATCGAAGACGGATTAAAATCCGGCGTTATCCTGCGGATTAAAAAGGATCCGTACCGGAATCTGTACTGGGTTATTACGAATAATTCACTTGCGTATATGCAGGATCAGCAGATCCACACAGTAACGAATTTCCCGTATTCCAATAATTTTGATATGTTCTTTCTGGAAGATGGTGAGGTCTGGATTCTTGCAAGTAATGGTATCTATATTGTTAACGGAGATGATCTGAAGACGGATGATGAGCTGCGCTATACCTTCTATGATTCGAGAACCGGTCTTCCGTATACGACAACAGCGAATTCCAGAAACTATCTGGATGAGAACGGTAATCTCTATATTGCCTGCTCTGCCGGAATCTGTTCGGTCAATATTAAAGAGCATGAGGAGATCAGTAATGAGATTAAGCTGGCGGTTCCGTATGTGGAGGTTGACGGCAGACAGATCTATGTTGGCAGCGATACTAGGGTAACCATTCCGTACAATGCCAAAAGATTGACGATCTATGGTTATGCGTTTACCTATTCCCTTCAGAATCCGAGCATCAGCTATTATCTGGAGGGCTTTGATGACCAACAGGAGATCGTATCTCAGATGGATTTGGAGCCACAGACATATACCAATCTGGATGGCGGAACCTATGTCTATCATTTCTCCATTGTGGATCCGCGAACAGGAGAAGCACAGAAATCCATTCAGCTGACGATCATCAAAGAAAACGCATTTTATGAGACGGTATGGTTCAAGGTTCTGGTGGTTCTTCTCGGGCTTTTGCTGATCGGATTGATCGTAAGAGGCTACATCCGGTATCGAACCGAAAAATACAAGAAAAAGCAGGAAGAAAACCGGATCTTTATCAATGAGATGATCAAGGCTTTCGGTAAATGTATCGATATGAAGGACAAATATACCAATGGTCATTCCTTCCGGGTTGCCAAGTATACCGCATTATTTGCCAAGCATATGGGTTATGAAGGAGAACGGTTGGAAGAGATCTATAATATTGCCCTGCTGCATGATATTGGCAAGATCAGTATTCCGGATCATATTCTGGGCAAGAACGGCAAGCTGGATGATGAAGAATATGCAATCATTAAATCTCATGCGGCGAATGGATACGAGATTCTTAGGGATATCACGATCATGCCGAGCCTGTCTCTCGGAGCCGGTTATCATCATGAAAGAATAGATGGCAAGGGATATCCGATGGGGCTAAAGGGAGATGAGATTCCGGAGATCGCTCAGATCATAGCTGTTGCAGATACCTTCGATGCGATGTACTCCAACCGGCCGTATCGGAAGCAGCTTCCGATCGAGACAGTTATTGCCGAGCTCAATCGTGTAAAGGGAACGCAGCTCAGTGAGAGGGTGGTAGAGATAGTAAATGCGCTGTATGAATCCGGTGAGCTGCTGGCAGAAGCAGATCGTTAGTATTCGGTTATGAGGGAATGAGAAGATACAGGAGGAATAGATTCGATGAATGAGAAGCGAAGTTCGTTTTCCGGCTCTATCGGCTTTGTATTAGCTGCGGCCGGAAGCGCAGTAGGATTGGGTAATATATGGAGATTTCCGTACCTGGCGGCGAAGGATGGCGGCGGATTATTTCTGGTCGTGTATCTGATACTGGCAGTAACATTTGGCTTTACGTTGCTGGTAACGGAAGTCAGCATCGGGCGGAAGACCAAGCAGAGTCCGCTTACTGCTTATGGTACCTTACGTAAAAAATGGAAATGGTTGGGTATTGTCGCGGCTGTCGTCCCGTTTATGATCCTGCCGTATTACTGTATTATCGGCGGATGGGTACTGAAATATTGTGTTGCATTTGTAACCGGACACGGATTGGAAGCGGCGGAGGACGGTTATTTTACAGGTTTTATTACACAGACCTGGTCACCGATCATCTTCGATGTGATCTTTCTGGCAGCAACCTGCTTTGTTATCTACAAAGGCGTTGATAAGGGAATTGAGAAATTATCCAAAATCCTGATGCCAATCTTGTTGCTATTAGTAATCGGTGTGGCTATCTTCTCACTGACGATCAAGGGAGATCCTGCACAGACCGCAGGAAGGACCGGTCTGGAAGGCTTTCTGGTCTATATAATTCCAAGTGTGGAAGGACTCGGTGCCAAAGATATCCTGATCGTTGTCATGGATGCCATGGGTCAGCTCTTCTACAGTATCAGTGTTGCCATGGGAATTATGGTTGCCTATGGTTCTTATTTCCGGGATGAAGACAATCTGATGAAGTCAGTTAATCAGATTGAAATCTTTGACACCGCGGTTGCATTTCTTGCCGGTGTCATGATTATTCCTGCCGTCTATGTATTCATGGGAAAAGAGGGAATGACGGCCGGACCGGGATTGATGTTCGTTGCGCTTCCGAAGGTCTTTGCTCAGATGGGGAAGACCGGCGGTGTTATCGGCGCGATATTCTTTGTCATGGTGCTTTTTGCTGCACTTACCAGCTCCATTTCTGTCTTGGAGGCAGTAGTATCCAGTCTGATAGATGAATTCCATCTGAGCCGAAAAGCAGCTACCCTGATTGAGACCGGAATTGCACTTGTTCTGGGTGTGATCATCTGTCTGGGATACAATGCCTTCTACTTTGAGGTGGGTCTGCCGAACGGATCTACGGCGCAGCTCCTGGATATCTTTGATTATATCAGTAATAATATCCTGATGCCGGTAGTTGCCATCGGAACCTGTATCCTGATCGGCTGGATCGTGAAGCCGAAGACGATCATTGAAGAAGCCACCAAGAATGGTGAGCGGTTCGGACGTAAGTATCTATATATCGTCATGATCAAGGTTGTGGCTCCAATTCTTCTGTTCATCCTGTTCTTGGGCTCGCTGGGAGTATTCTCATAGAAGGGATATACTTTTCCTATAACTGTAATTATTTCCATATGTTTATATTATTCTCTTGATTCTTATGATAAACGACACGGGAGAGCCGGAGAGATTCCTAAGAGACGCATCTGTTGATTTTGTGAAATAAGAATTATCCAAAATCGTGACAGCTAGCGTTTCGTGGAATCCTCCGGTTCTCCCATGTCATTATAAGGAAAACTTCTGATAATTTCAGTTATAGGAACCGCATTTTTTGTGTTTTAATGGTTGAAATTCGTATGAAAAAGAGATATTATGTGTTAGTGATAACTAACTATAATTAGGCGCATAAATGATCTTAGAAAAGCAACAGGAAGGTACATAGTATGTATGTAGAAGTGAAGAATCTTAAGAAGCATTATGGCGAAGGAGGAAGCTATATAGAGGTCCTGAAGGGCGTGAATACCGGCGTGGAGCAAGGAGAAATGTGTGTTATTCAGGGAACCAGCGGGTCCGGTAAATCAACGCTGCTCAATTGCATTGGCGGTCTGGATACGATCGACGCCGGAGCGGTCAATGTAGACGGTCTGGATATTGCGAAGCTGAAACCATCCGCACTGGCGGATTACCGGAGGGATCATCTGGGCTTTATCTTTCAGTTCTATAATCTAATCCCGAATCTGACGGTCAAGGAGAATATCGAGGTCTGCAAGTATCTGACTTCTACACCGATGGATATGGAGGAGCTGCTTGATATTTTGGGCTTGACCGAGCATCAGAATAAGTTCCCTTCCCAGTTGTCCGGCGGGCAGCAGCAGCGCTGTGCCATTGCCCGGGCACTTATTAAGAATCCGAAGCTGCTCCTGTGTGATGAGCCTACGGGAGCACTTGATTCGAAGACCTCTAGAGATATCCTGATCCTATTGGAGCGTGTCAATGAGATCTATGGGACGACGATGCTGATCGTAACACATAACAATTCCATTAAGAATATGGTTCACCGCGTCATCTATATCAAGGATGGATTGATCAGTAGAGAGTACATGAATGATACACGGATTCCTGCGGCGGAATTAGAGGATTTATAGAGAGGATACTATCATGCAAAGAGTATTAATGAAACGTGTGCTCAGAGATTTAAAAACGAATCTGTTAAGATATCTGGCGTTAGCGGTTCTGATCATCATCAGTATGTATCTGGTGATCAGTGTTGTCGGTGCCGCAGAGACCGCGATCACGGAAACCGCCCGCTATGCAGAACGGACGAAGGTAGAGGATGGCGAGTTTGCAACCTTCGTTCCGTTAAGCGAGGAGGAGCTTGCGAGGATAGAGGCACAGGGGATTGAACTGGAGGAAGAATTCTATCTGGATTACAAATTAGCGGATGATACGACGCTCCGGGTCTTTGCCCTTCGGAAGTCTATGAATCTGATTGAGATTGTGGAAGGAGACACACCTAAGATTGGTGAAGTGGCAATGGAACGCCGTCACTATGAAGATCAGAATATGCAGATTGGAGACACAATTCTGATCGGCGGTGAGACCTATAGAATTGTTGCTGTAGCAGTCTCTCCTGATTATGAGGCTCCATATAAGGATCTCTCGGATACCGGCGTTGACAGCGTGACATTTGGTACTGTGTATATGAATCCGGAGGATTACCAGACTTTAAAAATGAAGCAGAACAGCTCGAAAGCGGAGGAATACCACTATGCGTACAGATTCAATCCGCAGACAGTAAGACAGACACTTCTGTCATCTTCAGGCGGGACTGTTACGAACGGAATGGGCTCTAATGGAATTGTTTCTGACGGAACCGGTTCTGAGAATGCGAAGCAGTCGGCAGAGAGCTTAAGTGAGGAAGAAGTATTGCGTGCCCAGATCGCATTAAAGGATCTGCTGAAAGAGATGAAATTATCGCCGGATGATATTCAGGATGAGACCTTTCGGGAATATTATGAGGAACAGGACGGAACCGATCCTATGTCTGTGTTCATGGCGAAGCTGACCGGTCACGGAGAGGATGTGAAGATCACGAATCTGACCTCCTTTCTTCCGGCATCGGATAATGCTAGAATCGGCGCAACCACGGATGATGTGCTGATCAACCGGTATGCCGGACTTGCGGCAGGTGTGATCATTATCGTTCTGATCGCGTATGTGATATCTGTCTTTGTGGTACATAGCATTGAACAGGAGGCACCGATCATCGGAACCCTGTATGCGATGGGTGTTACGAGGCGGCATCTGATCCGGCATTATGTTACGCTTCCGGTCATTGTTACCTGGCTGGGTTCGGCTGCGGGAACCGCGATCGGATTCTCCAGATGGGCGATCGATCTGCAGCTGATGGATTCCTTTGCCTATTTTTCCCTTCCGGAGATGCATATTGTATATCCGGTCTATCTTCTGATCTACGGGCTGGTCATTCCGCCGGTAGTAGCAGTCATTGTGAATGTTCTGGTTATCAACCGCAAGCTGTCTGTACCTGCGCTTCGATTGATCAAAAATGAGCAGAAGCAGGGCAGTGTCAGTCATGTGAAGCTGAACAAGTTAGGCTTTACTACCAGGTTCCAGATCAGGCAGATGCTTAGGGAACGCCGGACGGCGGTGACGGTCATCTTCGGAATGTTTGTGTCCTTATTTATTATCATGCTGAGTCTGGACTGCTATGTTATGTGTAAGAATATCAGTATTCAGAATAAACGGGACACGAGATATGAATATATGTATGTCTACAAATATCCGGAACGAAAGGCTCCGGAGGGAGGGACCGAGGCGTATATTACCGGTCTGAAACGGGAACGGTTCGGATATAATCTGGATGTGACCATCGTGGGAACGACGGAGGAGAATCCTTATTTTGATCTTCCGGTCATGTCCGGTCAGAACTCGATCGTTGCAAGCTCCGCATTTTTACAGAAATTCGGCGTGAAGGTCGGAGATACGGTTGTATTGTCGGATGAATTAGAGGATCGGGATTATGTATTCACGATCATGGGAGAGACGGAGTATTCCCCATCGCTGTATGTCTTTATGAACATTGAGGATATGCGCAAATTATTTGGCGAGGACGAGGATTATTATAATGCAGTCTTCTCCGATCAGCCGCTTACTATCCCGGTGGAGCGCTTATACAGCGTGACCAGTAAGGCGGATATTGAAGCGTCGGCAGATATCTTCATATCAATGATGAATGGAATGATCGTTACCCTGATCGCGGTATCCACTGTAATCTTCATTGTTGTTATGTATCTGATGATGAAGGTCATGATCGACCGGGCGGCCTTCCACATCTCCTTGGTGAAGATCTTCGGATATCGGAACCGTGAGGTTAAGAAGCTATATTTAAACGGTAATTTCTATGTCATACTGTTCGGCTCCCTGATCTGCATTCCGTTTGCCAAATGGGCAATGGACAATGTCTATCCGCTGCTTGTCTCGAATGTCGGCTGCGCGATGGACTTAAAGTTCCCATGGTATCTGTACGGAATCTTGTTTGGGGGAATCCTAATCTTATATGTTATCATCAATAATATCCTGATTCGCAGGATCAATCAATGTACGCCGGCAGAGGTATTGAAGAACCGGGAATAGAATATAGCTTTTCTTTTTCGGGAACTAAGGGTATAATAACGAAAGAGAATGAATCATCAGAAGTACCGGGAAGCGGACGGCCTTCCTTGTACGGGAAAGGTTGCATATTATGATTAAAACAAGGTTATTTACCCTGGTTACCGATGCGAAGAAGTATATTATTGCAAATGTGATCCTGCAATGGTTCTCTATGATGGCGAATGTGGTCATGGTCTATGCAATCGCGTGGATCTTACGATATTGTATCGGAGGATCACAGGAAGCACTGTCCAAACTCCCGTATCTGTTTGGGATTGCTTTGGTAACAGTGATCATTCGGATCGTATGTACCAAATATGCGGCAACCACGAGCTTCTATGCTTCCAAATCCGTGAAGAAGGAGCTGCGGGGAGCCATTTATCAGAAGCTTCTGCGGCTGGGGTCTTCCTACCGCTTAGAGGTTCCGACTGCGGAGGTGGTTCAGCTTGCCGGAGAAGGCGTGGAGCAGCTGGAGACATACTTTGGAAGCTATCTGCCACAGTTTTTCTATTCT
>JAFUAW010000195.1 GCA_017460485.1 Lachnospiraceae bacterium
CGTACCGAGATTCAGACCGGTTACAGCTACGGTTATCCGCTGTCAACCATCAGCGCGCATGTATCCGACGCGCCGAACCATCAGACCTTACGGAGAACGCCGTTAGAGACCAGATATAACGTTGCTTCCTTCGGTGTTCTCGGCTATGAATGCAATCTGGCCGATCTGTCCAAGGAGGAGAAAGAGATCATCAAGACACAGGTAGAGACCTATAAGCAGTGGCGTCAGGTCTTCCAGTTCGGTACCTTCTACCGCGGCAGAGGATTTCAGGATGCAAAGAGTGTCAGCCTGAGCACCAATTTCTCCGGAAATGAAGTGGAATGGACGGTCGTATCCGAGGATCAGACCAAAGCCGTTACCATGCATTATCAGTTACTGGTACATCCGAATACCCAGTACACCTGCATTCATCCGAAGGGCTTAAGTGAAACTGCCAAATATCATTTCTACAACCGGGAACTGCAATTCTCTGTTAAGGACTTCGGATCATTGGTCAACTATGTATCTCCAGTGCATATTAAGCCGGAAGGGGTTCTGCAGGATATGCTGGATAAGGTAATGAAGATGAAGGAAGCCTGTGAAGATTTCCATATGTACGGCGATGTGATCATGTATGGCGGCGTTCGTCTCCGTCCGGCATTCTCCAGCTCCGGATATAACGATCAGGTAAGATACTATCCGGACTTTGCGAGCAGGATGTACTTCATGGAGGAAGAATGAAGACAGATTGAAAAGGCAAAATAAAAGCATAAAAAATCAAAAGAAGATCCAAGGACAGAATAAAAAGATGGTAGGAAGGAGAACGTCAATGGCAACAAGAATGTATTTGAACGAAGAATGGCAATTCAAGACAGAGTTCACAGATGATCTATGTGGTACCGAGGTGCAGGGAGAACTGCAAGAGATTCGGATCCCGCATACCGTCAAAGAGACACCATTTCACTACTTTGATGAGAGCATATACCAGATGGTAAGCGGCTACCGCAGAATCCTGCATGCCGAGAAGGAATGGGAGGGCAAGCGCGTTCTTCTGACCTTTGACGGTGTCGGACACGGTGCTTATGTATATTTGAACGGAGAGCTTGTGGCAGAACACCATAATGGGTATACCGCATTTACCACAGAGCTGACAAGCTTACTAAAATACGGTGAGGATAACATCCTAGCGGTCAAGGTCGACAGCATGGAAGACCAGAACATACCGCCATTTGGCTATGCCATTGACTATATGACCTATGGTGGAATCTACCGCGATGTCTACTTGGATATCAAGGAATCCACCTATATATCCGATATCTTTGTCCGTCCGGAGGTCGCTCCGGATAACCATCTGGCACTGCCGGGCATTGCCAATAACGGCAAGAAAATGGCGGAGAAATTAAAGACCTATGCCTGCGAGGCAGATGTGAACTTTGATATCTCACTCGACTATACCGACGAGATCCGGGCAGATCAAGTACAGATCAATATTACGGAATATAACAAGACCGATATTCTCTTCTCCGAGACTTATTCCATTGATGCATCGGAGGAAAAAAACGACCTTCTGAAATTTACAGTCCGTCTTCACAACGCAAAGCTCTGGGATGTGGTTGCGCCGAATCTCTATCAGGCAAAAGTAACCTTATATCAGGGAGATGCTGCGATTGACGAATACCCGGTACATTTCGGCATTCGCAAGAGCGAATTCAAAGTAGACGGCTATTACTTAAACGGAAGACGATTAAATATCCGCGGCTTAAACCGCCATCAGTCCTTCCCGTATGTTGGTTACGCAATGCCACAGTCCCAGCAGAGAGCAGATGCGGACATGCTGCGTTTTGAACTGGGTGTCAATGCCGTCCGCACCTCACACTATCCGCAGTCTCATTATTTCATTGACCGCTGTGATGAGATCGGCCTACTGGTATTTACCGAGATTCCGGGCTGGCAGCATATCGGCGACGCCGAGTGGAAGGATCAGGCGGTAGAGAATGTTGCCGAGATGGTAACTCAGTACCGCAATCATCCATCCATTATCATCTGGGGTGTCCGGATCAACGAATCCTTAGATGATGACGAATTCTATACTCGTACCAACAAAGTGGCACACGACTTAGATCCGACCAGACAGACCGGCGGTGTCCGTTATCTGAAGAAGAGCCATCTCTTAGAAGATGTCTATACCTATAATGATTTCCTTCATGACGGCAAGACTGCTCCGGTTGATAAGAAGTCCAAAGTAACCTCTGATATGAGCAAGCCATATCTCATCAGCGAATTCAACGGTCATATGTATCCGACCAAGACCTTTGACGATGAGCCGCACCGCTTAGAGCACGCGCTTCGCCATGCCAATGTCTTAAATGCGGTTGCGGGCGATCATGAGATCAGCGGTTCCTTCGGCTGGTGCATGTTTGACTATAATACGCATAAGGACTTCGGCAGTGGCGACCGGATCTGTTATCACGGTGTGACCGATATGTTCCGGAATCCTAAGTTAGCGGCTGCCGTATACGCTTCCCAGCAGAACAATGCGCCGTATATGGAAGTCAGCTCATCCATGGATATCGGCGAACACCCGGCCGGCAACCGTGGACAAGTCTATGTATTTACCAATGTGGAGAAGGTCCGTGTCTACAAGAACGACCAGTTCATCCGGGAATATACCAGAGAGGATACACCATACAAGAACATGAAGAATCCTCCAATCTTAGTCGATGATTTCATCGGAGATATCATGAAAGAAGAAGAAGGCTTCTCCGATCATCAGAACAAGCTGGTCAAGACTGCTCTGAACTATATCGGACAATACGGCATGAACCATCTTCCACTTAATATTCAGGCAAAGATGGGCGAGGCTATGGCAGTCTACCACATGAAGTTCGAGGATGCTTACGCCCTCTATGGTAAATATGTCGGTAACTGGGGCAAGACCTCTACCACCTTCCGTTTTGACGGACTGATCGGAGACGAGGTAGTGAAATCCATTACCAAGTCCACCATGTCAAGCGTACACATCGAAGTCAAATTAGACCATGATACTTTAGAGGAAAAGAATACCTATGATGTTGCCGCACTTCGTATCCGGATGTGTGACGATCATAACAATACTGTATGCATGTTCAACTCCTCTCTTCCGCTCACCATCGACGGACCGGCCGAGATCATCGGACCGAAGCGCGCATTCATGGCAGGCGGCATGGGTGGAACCTATGTTAAGAGTATTGGCAAGAGCGGCGATATCACCCTTACCGTCAACCCGCCGGAAGAATGGGAAGGGCTCATCCCGCCGGTAACGGTGAACCTGAAGGCAATCTAATCTTAAATCCTATCGGCTGTCACTGGCATTAGGATTCCGATACTTTCATAAGTGAATATTCGATACTGGAAACCAATCATCGGCAGAGACTTGAAAAAAGTCTCTGCCGATTTCTGTCAACCCTTCTTAACATAAATCTATATAAAATGTTACATCTGGTTGATTGCAATATCCCCTTTGTCGTTATATACTCATGTTACAAATGATTGCAAAAGTATGAAATGCAGGAATGAAACGATTCTGCTTACCACCATCCGGTAAATACCAGAATCAAGAGGAGGTACTTCATGGAACCTATATTATCCGTCAACGGTCTCTGCAAGCAGTATCCGGAATTTGAGTTAAAGGACGTCACATTTGAAGTAGAACGGGGAAGTATTATGGGCTTTATCGGACGCAACGGAGCCGGTAAGACGACCACGATCAAATCGATCCTTAATCTGGTACACCCGTCGGCCGGAACGATTCGGTACTTCGGACTGGATTTCTTAGAGCATGAGAAAGAGATCAAACAGCGGATCGGTTATGCAGCCGGAACCGCCAATTCTTACAAGAAGAAAAAGATCAAGGATATCGTTGCTGTGACGAAGACCTTTTACGATAATTGGGATGAGGACACCTACCAGCATTATCTTGAATTATTTGAATTAAAAGAAAATAAGACACCGGAGCAGCTGTCAGAAGGTATGAAGGTCAAGCTGAATCTGGCACTTTCCCTGTCTCACAAGGCGGAATTCCTGATCTTAGATGAGCCGACCAACGGATTAGATCCATTTTCCAGAGATGAACTCTTAGACGTATTTCAGGAGGTCGTTAAGAGCGGTGCCACGATCCTCTTCTCCACCCACATTACCTCCGATCTGGATAAATGTGCATCCCATATTACCTATATCCGCAGGGGACAGATCATCGCATCTCTTCCGATGCAGGAGTTCATTCAGACATACAGTGCGAACACCGGATCCGATACCGATACAGACAACATTGAAGATATCATGTTACGATTAGAAAAGGAGGCGCGCCATGATCCAATTACTGAATAAAGAAATCAAGCTTGCTTCCTCGCCACTAAGCTTTCTCTTTCTTGTATTTGCATGTATGACCTTTATCCCACAGTATCCGATCTTAGTCGGCGCATTCTTTGTCAGCTTCGGTCTGTTTCATTCGTTTCAGGCTGCAAGAGAAGCAGACGACATCCATTACTCCGTCCTACTGCCGATCGCCAAGAAAGACATCGTCACATCCAAATATATCTTTTCCGTGACACTGGAGATAACCGCATTTTTCTTAAACACGGTCTTCACGATCCTTCGAATGACCGTATTGAAGGATGCCGCCGCCTATCAGACGAATGTGATGATGTTCCCGAATCCGGTCTATCTCGCATTTGTACTGATCATATTTGCCGAATTCAACTATTTTTTCATCCGGTTATTCTTCAAGACCGCCTACTACTTCGGCAAGCCGTTCGTCATATTCGCGGTCATGGCTTTCCTGACAGTCGGAATCGGCGAGACCCTGCATCATATACCGGGTCTTAGTTTTCTTAATTCCACAAATCCCGCAGATCTTCCGGTACAGCTTATTATCCTTCTATGCGGAATCCTTATCTATATAATTGTAACGATTCTGTCATGGAAAGCATCAATTAAGAGTCTGGAAACTATAGATCTGTAAAAAAGATCACCAAAACTACCAATACCGTATTCCTCTTTATCAGGATTATAACCGTCTCTCAATTCTTTTCTTTACTATCTCAAGCCCCATCAGTTCATGGATCTCTTTTCCGGCATTGCCGCTCCTCTTAAGCTGTTCCTTAATGTCGGCAGCTTCCCGGATCCGATCATATGCGCATCGAAGACTGTCTTTATCCCCCAGCAGCTCATATACGAATCCTGCCGATCTTAGTGCTGCTGCCAGACGGATTGACGTCTCCACATTCTGTCTCATTTCATTGTCCTGCCTGTATATCTTAACCGCATCTTCCGAGTAATCTGCGGCATGCCGCAGATTATCAGGCCGGGTGGTATCTTTTAGTATCTCTGCCAGCTTCATTTCCACATCCGCTTTGAATATGAGGTTATCCCGGCTTCCATCTACCGCGCATAATTCTTCTGCCATATCATATGCTTTTTTTACCGGCTCATATACTTCTTCAAACTGGCAGCCGTTTACCTCTAACCTGGCACTTCCTAATGCATACAGACATCGCGCGTAATCTCTTTCACTATACGGATACAGATCTCCCAATTCTTCTCTGAGATCAAGTTCTATCTCATAATGCTGAACCGCTGCTCTTGCCTGAACATTCTGCTTCTCCGTTGACATCTCCGTCATGATCCTTGCCTTCTCATGGATTGCCTCGCACCTTATACGCTTGCTTCGCATTGTACGGAACTGTTCATCCAGTTCTATTGCCCGTCTCATCACATATCCAAGGGACAAATCCGCATCCTCTTGTTTCTGATAATCTCCAAATCCCAATCCGTTTCTGGTAGACATATAGATCTTCTCAGCCAGCTTTCCATAAGCTTCCCGGTAGAGAGAAAGACCTTTTAGGCTCTTATCGCGGTCTCTCCGATGCGCACTGATTGCAACCGCCAATCGACTGAATGCAAGAGACAGATCCACGGATCCGGGATCTCTGTTCTCCAGTAAAATATCCCCCAGCAGATTGCAGGCTTCGATCATCAGACGATCTGCTTCAAAGCTGTTATATGTACTGTGATCAATCCACGAATCCATATTACCCTTTGAGTCGGCAATCTCTTTCGGCTCCGCCGTCAAAAGCTCATGATATACATTATCCGCCAAACTTTTTGCCTCAACAAGGTTCTCTTTTCCATGCCGTTCATACAGATCACGACCCATCATTAGCCGCGATTGAAGCATCAGCATCCGGTCTTCTTCCCGGCCGGGATCCATCTGGCGTATTTCCAGCTTAATATCACCCATAATTCTCGATCGGTCCGCGATATACTGTGGATCATCACATACAAATGTCAACTGATACAGCAGATACAAGCTTTTCCAGCGATATCTTCTGTACTCATCTTTCCTTATGTCTTCCGCGCCATCATATAACCGATCAAAGCCGTCATGTGCCTTAGCCAGAAGATTCCTGCACAGCTTCATACGATTACGTTCTCCAAGACTTAACAGGAACTCTCCCGCTGCCAGCCTGACATGATTCAATACTTCCCGCGATCCGGCGTTATCTCTTCGTTTTACACAGTTCTCAGCAGCCGCCAGCATGCCGTGCGTCAGGATATATGTAGTCTCTTCCTCTTTTGCTTTATCTCCAATCTGTGGCACAATCCTGTCACAGAGAAAATGAAGTACTGTCGGAAGATATGCATCTGTCTCTTCCTGTGCTTCCGGCAGCATAAGATATTCCCTGATACTCCTTGCCTGATCATTTACAAGCCAGTCAATAATATCACTTACAACAATATCTTGCAGTTCCTTACCGCTTGTCGATATATCATAGATCGTCCGGATGATCTCCGGAATACGATCTGTCATCAGAACATGCCACATCAGCTCACGAGAACGAATCTCATCTTCTTCCGGTAAAGTATGCAGAAATGTAATGATCGCATCATTGATCTCAAATGCACGGTCTCCCATTTCATTGATGATACCGTCTCTGGTACACTCGTGCAGATAATCATAAGCACCGTTCTCTCTCAGCATAAAGAGTTCACTCATGTAATTCACAAACTGAGCAAACTGAAGTCTGGTAAATGTATGTCCGACAAGCTCCCGATCCATGGCAGCCAATTCTTCAAGATCAGAGATTCTGAGACCGTATCTTGAGATTGCCAGGTACTCTGCGACCTTCATGAATAATGTATAATTGATATGCTCAGCACTGGCCCGCATCAATTCATACGACATGGCATAACGATCCTCCGGAAGATCACGTACAACCGAACACAGATAATGATTGATATTCTCAATTCCGTCGCCCATTTCCCGGATTTTCTTAAAGTCCTCTTCTCCAAAGATACTCAGCCGCGAAATAACCATATACAGATACAGCGGAATATATGCCTGCTCCTTACTGATGATCACATTTCTGACTTCCTCTGCCATCTGCTTGCCAAAACTCTGCAGACTGCCTTCGATCAGATCAAGTGCCTCTTCTTCCGTAATATCCGAAAGCTCGTTTACAGACTCTATAAAAGGCAGATCCATACGTCCATCCGCCGTCATAATTACCCGCAGGTCATCGGACAGCTTCTCCGGTATGAACTGCAGAGAATCACGCTCTCTGCCGCTTTGAAGCCGGTCTATTCCATCTATGGCTATCAATATTCTGTAATTCTTATGATACTTCTTATCCTCCGTAAAACGCGCGGCAAGCATATTGGCATAATCTAATGCCTGATCCGTATCCAATTCACGGATCAGCTTGTCCGCTGTAAGGTCTTCTTCCCGAAGATATTTGTGATCCATCTCCATCAGCTTCTCCAAATGATAGATAATATACAGAAGCACTCCTCTTGAAGTAGACAGAAGAGATGTAATTCCGCAATAGACTTCTATTACCTTATATCCGACTTTTTCCATGATCCGCGCAATATGAAGAAGCGTCATCGTCTTGCCGGAGCCTGTAACACCGGTAATGATCCGGACCGGATAATTACTGCCATGCACTATGATCGTATCCCTTGCCAGAGTCTTGGCAAGCTTCAGATCATATTCTGAATGTGCTCTCGCAGCTGCTATAATATCAGACAATCCTTCCGGATGAATCGTGTTTCGGAGCTTCATATAACTAAAATCATGTGTCAAAGAAGAATCCTTGATAATATCTTTTGCAATGGAACGATCCAAGATCGGAGAGACAATGGGATGAAAAGTATCTTTTGAAAAAAAGTTCAATCGTTCTATCACATAGTTCTCCTGTATTTTCTTCGTTCGTTCCGCAATTCCGAAAGAAGCGATATCTTCCCACGACTTCCGGAATTCATCGCCAAGATCCTTCTGAATCCTATTCACTAATCCGGAAAGCTCAGTTACTTTGCTTCCATCCCACTTTGCATGATAGACATACAAATGATCGCCTGCAATACTCCGGATCCTATTCTTCAGCTGATCCAACCGCCTTCGGTATTCCTCCGACTCCGCCAGATAATCCCCCGGAATCTCCGCTCCCTCCAGCTCCCGGAAATAAAAAAAGGTATGTTCATTCAGCTTGCTGCCTGAAAAGGCACCATATTCAATCTCTAACTGTGTAACACTGATTTCCAGATCATCCAGAGAAAATCGCTTTCTCCGGCTAACTTCATGCCCTATCATTGCAGATCCCGGCATATATCCGTACCGGTCTCCAATTAAAACGATCATATATGGCCTTGCCCGGTCGATCTCATTCAGGCAGACAGAAAGAACCGTCTTATTGGCTTCCTCCTCAGACTGACTGCTGGTATCCACACCCCATCTGAGGTCACAGAAACTGACACCTTCCCCATATTCCTTACCCAATTCGTTCAGATATGGAAGCACCTCATTTCTGATAACATCCCGTTCTGCCTGCATATCCTTAAATGTACTCGATACAAATACTGTTTTCACATCACATGATCCTTTCGGTATTAACTCTATTATATCCTAATCTATCCTACTATTGAAATCGTGCATACGCCTCGATCTGAATATCCCCGAATGTTGTCTGGTCATGGTATACGGAAAGTGCCTGATCCAGCAGAGAAAAGAACATGGCTGCTCCGGTTCCTTCGCCTAACGCCAATTCTCCATATATAACAGGCTTAAGACCTAACTCCTGACAGACCGGTCCCATCGCCTGTTCCTTCCCCATATGAGAAGCAAATAGATAATCCTTTACCGCAGGAAGAATCCGCACTGCAGCAAGAGCTGCTGCCGCGCTGATCACACCGTCCAATACGATCGGTATCTGATAATAGGCGCCGCCGAACATTACCCCAACCAAACCGGCAATATCCAATCCACCAACGCATTGTAAGACTGTAAGTGCA
>JAFUAW010000196.1 GCA_017460485.1 Lachnospiraceae bacterium
ACAAAGACACTCTGATTTTGAATGAACAGCCATATTTTCTGCATAATAATTCCCCCTGAATCATGATGATATTTAAAATGATAAACAGGAACCCTCTTGCTGCGCTCAAGATGATTCCTGTCTAGTATTGCATTCCCGTTCTATGATATTCAACTTAATAACGTCGACAAATTCCGCCTTAGAATCCCTCGACTTTTGTCTTAATCCTCTTTACTAACTGATTAATCCGTTCGTAGATGGCTTCCGGTTCTTCTCCCACCTGAAAGACACCATCCTCATACAGAATCTTACCTGCGATCATTGTCAGCTTTACATTCTGCTTCGAGCCGCTGTATACCAGATTCTTCACAATATTATGCTCCGGCTGCATATTCGGCTGCTGAAGATCGATCACGATCAGATCCGCCTGCTTCCCCTCGGCGATACAATCGCAATTATGAAGTCCCATCGCCTTGGCACCGCCCACGGTTGCCATATACAGAACCTTCTCCGCCGGACAGGAAGACGCGTCCTGATCTCTAAGCTTGGCAAGAACAGTCGCCAGATACATCTCCCGGAACATGTTAAGTGCATTGTTGCTTGCCGGTCCATCCGTTCCGATTGCAAGCGGGATTCCCCGTTTTATATATTCTGTGATCGGGGCGATCCCGCTAGCAAGCTTCGCATTGCTTGCAGGATTCGTCACAATATAGACTGGGGATTTCTTTTTCATCTGAACCGAACCAATACTCTCATATGTCACATAGGATGCTAGGATCTCCAGATCCTCCTCCGAGACATGCACGCCATGGAAGCCGCCACCGCCATAGTTCCACATGCCTAGATCATGCAGCAGTTTTACAGGACTCTTTCCATACCGCATGCGACACTCCGCAACTTCCTTCTCCGTCTCTGAAAGATGCGTATAGACGGGAGCCTGATATTCATTCGCAAGAGCTGCCAAGTCCTTTAACAAACTCTCTGAGGTTGTATATTCTGCATGAAAGCCCAACTGATAAGAGATAAGAGGGTGATATTGATTAAACTTCTTGTAGAACCCCTCAAGTGCCGGGATCGAATCCTTGAAATCATTTAAAGTACCGCACAATACCGTACGGAATCCCATTTTCACATTCGCCAGCGCATTTGCCTCCGGCTCCACATACATATCGAAGCTTGCAGTAATCCCACTCGTCAGATATTCCAAGATTGCCAGCTTGGTGAATTCATAAATGAGCTCCGGCGTCAGCTGATCCTCCATTGGAAATACCTGCTGATACAGCCATTCCTGAAGCGGCAGATCATCGGCATAAGACCTTAAGAACGTCATCGGAGAGTGGGTATGCGCATCCTTAAATCCCGGCATCAAAAGATTACCGTGAAGGTCGATCTCCCGGTCAGCCTCTGTCCGTTTTTTTTCATCCTTCGAACCCACATACACAATCCGGTCCATATCCACACGAACTTCATAATCCGAATGAACCTTCCAATCTCCATCTGCGCAGGTCAGCACCTTGCCATTATAGAATCGGATCATATATGATACCTCCGTTTCCTTGTTTCATTTATGGTCTACAACATATCTCCTGATTAGTTTGTCTCTCTTTATCCGGTTATACCAAGTTCATCGTTCAATAATCTATTCTCAGATTCCCTGCACCCGGTCTAAGGACAGCTCGCGCTTACGCATCTTATAATCCGGGAGCATCTGTTCTACCATATTCCAGAAATCCTTCGAATGATTCAAATGAATAAAATGTGCAAACTCATGAACAATTACATATTCAATACTTGGGAGCGGCTGAAAGATCAGGTACGAATTCAAAGTGATTTTCTTTTTCTGCGGTGTACAGGAACCCCATCTGGATGTCATACTTCGGATCTTCACCACCGGATATTCCACACCATACGGTTCAAATCTTTGATATACCTGACCGACCAATTCCGAAAAAATGGACTGCATCTCGTCCCGATACCAGTTCTGCAGCAGCTCTTTTTTACGTTCCAGGTTCTCACTGTCAGATACCTGAATACAGAGTTCCTCTCCTTCGATCCAGACAGCCTCCAACGGCCATTCTCTGATTCTTAATGTCATCAATCGGCCAAGATAATAGATCTGTTCTCCGTCCACCAGCCGAAGCGGAGGACGCTTCTTCTCCCTCTCCCGCTCATAATATTGCTGTCTCCGCTGTATGTATTCCTCCTCCTTGCGAAGAAACCGTTCCACCTCATAGACCGGCACCCTCTTCGGCACAGATACCCATACAGAACCGTCCAACTTAATCCGAAGAATCATATTCTTCACTTTCTTACGCTCCAGAGTATAGGGAAGTGAACCGGTAGACAATCGGACTTCCCGATATTCCTTTTTCACATTCATTCTATAGATCTCCCATTCGATCGATATCTATACCCTCGTTACCATCTCCATAATAATCTTTACCGAATTGGCGATTGCCTGCTTCTCAAAGGTCGGATAATCCATATGCGCGCTGTCATCCGCCTTATCCGAGATTGCCCGTAAGATAACAAACGGAATCTGATTTAAGTAAGCTGCCTGCGCGATCGCGGCACCCTCCATCTCACAGCAGTACGCATCGAATTCGCCCAAGATGAATTCCTTCCGTTCCTTCTTTGCCACGAATTCATCACCACTGGCCACACGTCCCTTATAGGTACCAAGCTCCGGAAGAACCGCCTGACAGCTATTCAATGCTGCGTCTATCAGCTTCTCATCCGCCGGGAAGCTAAGAATCTCCATTCGCGGAATCTGACCATATGGATAGCCAAATGCTGCCGCGTCCATATCATGCTGTACCGCATCCGTCGAGATCACGATATCCCCGATATTGATCTCAGCCCGCAGAGATCCGGCAATTCCGGTATTGATAATCCCGTCTACCTGATAATCATCTGCAAGGATCTGCGCGCAGATTCCCGCATTCACCTTACCGATCCCGGAACGCACCACAACCACATCCTTGCCGGAAAGCTTTCCCCGAAAGAACTTCATAGATGCTTTCTCCTTCACTTGAACCTCAGTCATCTTTTCTTTGATCTGATCCACTTCCTCATCCATTGCACCGATAATACCTAACATGCTTCATCCTCCATACAGTATTATATTAATCTCTCCTGATATAATGTCCTGCCTCATAGTCAAGATTAAAGTATACCTTTTTTCATTCAAACGCAAACCGATAGCTAAGACCTAACTCATCCCGTACTTCAATTAACTCTTTCTGCACCGCTTTCGTTACCGGCACACCTTTATCTTTTCTTTCCAGCCAGACAAGATATTCCTTCTCGCCTGCCGTATAGATGCGGTCATTGCCCGGTGCCTTCTTCGACGCACGCAGTTCCCGACAGATATTACCTGCTATTTTTTTGAATTCTTCACGTCCTGCAAATGCCTCCGGATCGACCACAAAGAAGAAATGTCCCAGATGGTACATCTGTGGTTTGCCATCCTCTGCAACACCGGTCAGTGCCTTCATGTATTGACCACCAGCAAGGGCTGCAGAAAGAATTTCTACCACCGTCGCATATCCATAGCCCTTATAGCCCGCCAACTCCTCTCCTATACCACCAAGCGGTGCCAACGCTGCTGTACCGTCCACCAGTGCTTGTAAGATTGCTTCACTGTCTGTCATTGGAGTGCCATTTTCTGAAATCACTGTTCCTGACGGTGTCTCCTTCCCCTCTCTGGCATAATACTCAATCCTGCCGCGTTGTACAATGGATGTCGCACAATCCAGACAGAATGGGAATTCCTCATCCGTCGGCAGGGAAAATGTCAATGGATTGGTTCCCAGCATATTCTCCACACCAAAGGTCGGCGCAATCGATGGTCTTGCATTCGTTCCCGTAACACCGATCAGCCCTTCCTTACTTGCCATAGATGTCCAGTATCCGGCAATTCCGTAATGTGTGGAATTCCGGATTGCTCCGCCTGCCATACCATAAGTCTTGGCTTTCTCGATCAACATCTTCATCATCCGATGACTGGCCACCATTCCCATACCATCGTGTGCATCCATAACAACCGTTGTCGGCGTCTCCTTCACAATCTCTATCTCAGTTACCGGAAGAAGAGTACCTTTCTTGATCCGGTCAATATAGATCGGCTTAAAGCGGTTACATCCATGACTCGTAATCCCCCGCCGATCCGATTCCAGAAGAACATCGGCACAGATAACCGCATCCTCCCTGGGAACTCCGTATCCAACAAACGCATCTGTTAAAAATGAATTCATCAAATCCCATGATACAAAGGTTTCTTTCTCCATAATCCGACCCCCTGATATATCTTTTATCATACTATAATAATACTATCATCATTTTCAAAAAAAAGAAACAATTAGAACTGATTTGTCTGATGAAAACGTATGTCAACAAAAAAAGAATGCACCAGACATAACGACTGATGCATTCTAGCATTTATTTACTTATACACGATCCTTGAGCCGGTTTAATAGCCATAACTCTTGATCAAATTCTGGAATTCTGCAGAATGGTAGAACCTCTTGGCAACCTCTACCGGAATCAACTGATTGGTTATCACTGCTTATTTTCGAATATTCGTTTAGGATCATCTATACTTAATTATTATTCTATCTCATCCTTGACACTGTCCATTAATTATAAATGATATAAGATACTTCCTTCCTTGTCATATACCGTATCCCCGTTCGTCAGCACATAATCTTCTCCACCTATGATTGCCTGACACAAATCCTGAATGGATGTCATCCTCCGCTTGAATGCCATGCCTCCGCCAAAGATTACCGTACTGTGCACATCCGATCCCGCAGTCATCGGAAGATGATGCTCTCTCGCATATGCCACCGCCCGGTCATCAAATGCAGGATTGTTGTGACTCTGGCTGCGTCTGCAGGAATGCGTTGCATTGATCCCTTCGACCGCATCCACATAGCCCGGAAATAACCGGATCTCCGGAATGTAGCTCTCCTCCCGGAATGGGTGCGCATGAACCACGATCCCGCCGCCTCTGTGTACAAGTTCAAGCTGTTCCTCAATCGAAGTATCCTTAATCTCCGGATGATTTTGAAGCCACTCCGGTGTCAGCCCTAAGATTAAGAATTCCGTAGCATTATATCCGGCCTCATAACCAAAGAACACATTAAGATCATGCTTGATGCCATATTCATAGGCATCCTGATAGCCTTTTGTGAATTCGTCCACCCACTCTTTCCAGGGAAGTGCCCGTGAAACACAGGTATTGCCACCCCAGTTATGATCCGTTACCACGATACCAGTATAGCCGTATTCTTTCGCCGCGCGCGCCATCTCCGCACCGGTATTATGCGCGCAGGCACTTGCCTGATTCGTATGTAAATGTGTCTCATACAGATATGGATAATCCTTAATATGCAGTCCCATAATTCCTTGTTAATCCTTTATATTTCGACTATAAATCGTTTAATTACGCATTCTTTTTTCTTATGATATATCATGCTCATATAGGCATTTGCCGGAATAACTTTTTTATGAATCAAAGAACTGTTGTCCATCATCTGTTACAAGCCGGTCCGTTTTCGGATATTCGAAGATAGCAGGATTATCGGAATTGGATGCAAGATAATCTGCGAATCTTGCCGCATACCATTTTGCCATTCCAAGGTTATGCATCAGATAATGTCCGCAATTCTTTGCTGTAGCACCGGGTACTTCCTCTGCATCCTGTACGGATTGGAAGGCTTTTAAGATTAGTTCATATATCTCCCGAGGGGAGCGGCCGCCCTTGAGAATGAGGTAGCATCCGGTCAGGCATCCCATCGGCCCCCAGTAGATGATCTGATCTTTCCAGTCAGGATCATTCCGAAGATAGGTAGCAATAATGTGTTCAAGTGTATGCATGGCTGCCACATCGACTGCCGGCTCCCTGTTCGGTCTTGTAAGTCTGATATCATAAGTTGTAATTACATCATTACCGACCTGATCCTGCCGGCTGATAAATATGCCGGGAACAATGGCGGTATGATCTACAGAAAAACTTGCTATTAATTCCATTTCCGGTTCTCCCTTCTGCGTATCCGTATGTGATCTGATTGCTTCGTAATGGCGATCATCGATCTCTTATTCAAATTATCGGCGTTCTTATACATTCCCGGCGTACCCTCTGTAATGATTGATACACGGTAAGAACTTAGAGTTTTCTAGTGATATTATATGTGACGCACATCAAAGTGTCAAATAACAGTTCAACCAATTGCGTCTCTTCTCCAGTTCACTCCTCCATCTCACTCCTCCAACTCCACAATCTCATTCCACAGACAGATATACCGTCCTTCTACTTCCTCGTCCATATGCCAATGCCCAAAGTACCAAGTATCGAAATCCACAGACTTAGAGATCTCTTCCAGATATTGCTGCAACGGTTCTTCTCCGGGATACATTATCGTCACTAGCTGTTCTGCCACATGTTTCGGACATGTGTGCGTCAGTATATAATCGACATGATTCCCCACGCGCTCTAGATTCCGCAGCCCCTCCGAATATTCGATATCCGACGGCATCTCCTCCGGCCACCAGCTGATCCCCGTTGTCCGCATCATCCGGTCAATGGAATTCCCACCGCCAAAGGTGAAGAATCGTCTGCCTCCAATCTCATAGACC
>JAFUAW010000197.1 GCA_017460485.1 Lachnospiraceae bacterium
TATCCGGTTAACGGCTGCTGATGATCCTTCAGATATCTGCCGATGGAACAACCAACCTTGCCCGCACCTATGATTCCTATATCCATGCTACCACCTCCCTCTTTCTATTCAAAGCTCGGTGGCATATTATCCCGATGTGATTTCCGTTCCAGGCTGCCATCATTACCAACAGTAATGACTTCTCGGCACTTCCTGCTCCCAAGAATATCACTCGACTAAAAAGTATCATATAGAATCAAAAAAAGCAATTGTTTTTGCGGAATTTAAATGTACTTAATTTTATACAATGTTTTTGGGGAGGAATGGCTTAAGAATTCGGGAGAAATGGTCGATAGACAAAATTTTGACTCTGTTGATTCTGAATAATACGTTCATTGTTGCATTGCTTGCCTATCTGAATTCTAACGATAGGAACAACAAGCGAAAATAAAAATCAGCCTATCCTTGCACTTTAGCGGGTCTTGGATGGGCTGATTTTCAGCTAATCGAAGGGAGGTTAACTCACCTTGTGGGCGGTTGCTCCTCTTTGTATCTATAATCTAGCATATTATATTCAAAATATCAAATATGATTTATAGGGTAGAATAGAGAAAATACGCATGAATCTCTTGAATATTTCCCCTTAAAAGTGAAATTCTATTAAGGGGAAATCCCCTTAAGCGCTTGAATTTTCCCTTAAAATATGCTACTATTTAAGGGAGACGACAGGGAGGTAAGGAAATGAGAGAATTCAACTACTCATTGATCAGGGATAAAAAATGGGACTCCGATCTGCTGAGTCTTGTTGCCGCCATATATAAAGAGGCCGGAAAGCAGGAATTATATCTTAAGCAAAGGTCGGAGGAACTGGAGAAGCTGGTTGAGATTGCCAAGATTCAGAGTACTCAAGGCTCGAATGCCATTGAGGGAATCGTAACAACTGATACCCGTATCAGACAGCTTGTAGAGAAGAAAACAACACCGAAGAATCGGGACGAGCAAGAAATTGCGGGTTACAGGGATGTACTGGGAATTATTCATGAGAGCTTTGACTCAATTCCGATCACACAGAACTATATCCTTCAGCTGCACAAAATCCTATACAGCCACATGAACAATCCGGTGGCAGGCAGGACAAAGACCGTGCAGAACTATATCAGCGCAACTTATCCGGACGGACATACGGAGACGCTCTTCACTCCGCTTGCTCCATATGAGACACCGGAGGCGCTTAACAAACTGTGCGAGGAATACAACCGTGTTATCGGAAATCTGGAGCTTGAACCACTGATTGCGATTCCTGTTTTCATTCACGATTTCCTCTGCATCCATCCGTTTAATGACGGAAACGGCCGCATGAGCAGACTGCTGACGACATTGCTTCTCTATAGAAGCGGATTTTATGTTGGAAAATATATCTCACTGGAGGCTAAGATTGCAAAGAACAAGGATCTGTATTACGATGCGCTGTCCGCATCACAGGATGGCTGGCATGAGGGAACAGATGACCCGGTCCCGTTCATCAAGTATCTGCTCGGAACGATCCTTGCGGCGTACAAGGATTTTGAAGATCGTTTTGCGCTTGTGGAGATCAAACGATCTGCACTTGATACGGTACGGCTTGCCACACAGAATAAGATCGGACGCTTTACCAAGCAGGATATCCGTGAACTTTGTCCGGCACTCAGCATAAGTTCCGTAGAAGGCGCTCTTCGGAAGCTGGTGGCTTCCGGTGAACTGAAACGGGAGGGAAACGGCAAAAGCACCTGCTATTACAGAATCAAATAGGATTCCCTTAAAAATCTTCCCCTGCCTTAACCGTTTTTACACGGAAGATAAAATACAGGACATGGCAGAGCCAAACCACTGCCAGAATGATACACGGAATCCAGATTCCTTTCCTCGCCATCATGAAGAATCCAAATCCCATCAACAGTGTCACGGTCGTTATGATGGAGATCTTAGTCTGCAGGAGCATGCCCCTCTTTTCGACAAAGGATTCCAAATGCTTTTTATATAATTTCGTTCCTATAAACCAGTCATGCAGCTTTTCCGAACTATTGGCAAAGCAAAAGAGCGTTGCCAGATAAAACGGAGTCGTCGGCAGGATCGGCAGAAAGATTCCGACCGTTCCGAGCCCCAGACAGATACACCCTAATAGGATAAATATGATTTTCTTGATCTTCATACACCGTTACCCCGACTTGATTTCCTGGATTCAAACTATATGATTCACAGCTTGCTCCAATTCCAGTTAGTCTTGTCTAATCTCAAATAGTATACCTGATTAGATCATCTAAATCAAGAAAAAGTGTGAACCATGCATATAGGGCACAGTCCACACTTTATAAATTCTATAATTGATGTGGTCCCCGCGCATATAGGGCGCCATCCTCAAAAGATCGTATCATCAATCTTCAATCCCTTGACATCTTCCGGCAGAAGTGATGCCTTCTGCAATACCAGATTGATCTCCCGCTGCGCTTGATCCTGTTGGGAAGCTACCTGTGTTTCCGGCTGCATATCCAGAGAAGCCTGTGCCATCTGCTCAGTCAGCTCTTCGTTCTCTTTCTTGCGGAGACGTTCTGCCTCTACACGTGCTTCGGCTTCCTCCCGAATCTCCTTTGCGGCTTCGAGCTTCTCTTCCTGTTCCTCTTTCTCGTCCTTGAGCTTCTTCTGCTGTTCCTTGACCTTCTCCGTATCCTCGTCAACCTGATCCTTTCCTTCTTGTATCAGCATACCAAGGATCTCTTTATTGGCGGCTTTCTCTAATTCATCTGCCTGCTGCACCGCATCTAGTATTCCCTGTGAGCCCAGGCGGTCAATCTCTGCCTGACGGACATTGCCATCAATCATATCCGCTTTCTGCAAGGCTTCATTCCGTACCCTTGTGAATTCCAGATTGTGCGCACTTAATGTACGGGCAGACTCCTGATACTCCGTCAGTCCCTGCTCCGAAAGCTCTGCTACCCGCTGTTTTTCATCCTCACTGATGGACTCCCGAAAGTACCGCTTCCGGTCATATTCCTGCAGGAATTCCAGATCCTTCTGTTCCTGACTATCCGGATCGACCTCATGCTTTACCCGCAAGTCTTCAATTCTGCTTGTATTCTCCTGGATCAGACGGTAATTGTCCTCGGCCTTGCTCCGAAAGCTTCCGGCTTGATCGCGAAGCTGCTGTAACTGTTGATCCACCAGCTTCTCATTCGAGAATGCCTTGGATAAGATATGTCCCACCTGCTTTCTCGCCTGCTGTTTCTTATGCGTGATCGGATCAAACCGCTCCTGAAAGCCTGTGGCATTAACTGCTGTTGTATTGGATGTTCCATTAGACCGCTTAGATTTTGAAGATGTCGTTCTAAGTGCATCCGCATGATGTCTTGCGGTAATCTTATCTTCATTCGTGATATGTATTCCATGATTCACTGAGCTCATACGCGTACCTCCTTGTACCTTGTAATTGCTGATTCCAATCCGTCCGTGTTTACCTGTGTGCAACGCTACTGCGACTTATCTATTATATCGGGGATTACGCATTCATTCTTAATATTTATTGTATCGCCCCCTCACATTCGTTCGGCGGCAGGTCGGTCGGCGCATTAAAATTCGCCTTCGGCGAAGCGCCTCCCTCAAAAAAGTTCGGGCGCGCTGGTAGTCACGCGCCCTTATATATCAGATTAGTAGCACAACCTTTTTTACCCATTATTTCTTGCAGTGATTGAGGCATCCCCCTCCGTTCTCCCATATTACAGGAGTGGTATCTCTATTCTTCATCCTTCGACTTGGAATCATAGTAATCCTCAAATAACTGATTGGCGCGGTCCATTGTCTGCTGACTGATTGACGGAAGCTCCCTGCCCCAGGCTTTCGTTGCCTGCTTGAAGCCCTTCTGCATTGCCTTCTGCATTTCCCGCATCTTGTCTACATCATCGCCGGCAAGTGCACTGGCAAAGTCAAATAACCGCTGTGAGGTCTGCTTAACCCCCCAGTATCCATCTTCGGAGATCTCCTTCTGTGCCTGTGCCGCAGTTGCTGCATCGACCTTCATGTTGGAAAATACGCTGTACAGCCCCTTTGACTTAGCGACGGCGGATGCCTGTCCTGCCAAAGACTTGTTGACCATATCCATCAAGGATCTCTGTCTTGCATCGGCAGCCGCCTTCAACTGGCTTGCAACCTTTGCGCGGTCTTCGGCACTCATCTTATTCACATTTGTTTTCTTTGTAGACGAATCTGCCGAACCCGTAGCGGACGTCTTCTCTGCCGCAGCCAGACCGGCACTCTTCTCCGATTCTTGTTCGGTTCCGGATGCTGTAATCGATGCAAGTGCCTGTGCCGTCTTCGACGGTTCATATACCACAGCTGTATTACTGTCTTTGCCGTAGCTTCCCGTTACAGAATTCTCATTATGTCCTGCTGCCGCAGTCTTACCGATTGTTCCGGATGTCTGTTCCGCTACGATCTCATCTGCCTTCTGAATGTTGGCATATGCCGTTCCCGTCAGCGGGACTCCCGCATTCCATCCATACGCTCCGTTGTTGTTAATTTCCATACTCATACATCATTCCTCCTTGAATCATTATTTTAGAAATCCTTTTCTATCTATATGATAAGATTCCATCTGCACCCTGTGGTCTTTAATCATTCTGAACCCTGTAATCCTTGACCTTCTTCTCTCCATGCAGCCAGAACCCTTCATATCTACTCCACGAACTCACTCAATCAAGTCTTTCTTATTTGCTTTCACAAATGAAGGTTCGCGCCCTTCATATCCATTTCAACAACTTCTCCCAATAATCATTGGGACCTTCATAATCAATTACAATCTCTCCATCATGGATCTCCTGCTTATCCAGATATCCGAATCCACCGCCGCCGCCCATACCGGGGAGCTTGTAGAACCCACCGCAATATACAAACATCGGCTCTGTCTCTAATGCATACTCAGGGAATTCTTCCATCAGCCTTCCGCCGTCAATATGAATCTGACCGTCTCGAAGATATATCACATCGCCCTTATAATCACTTAACACCATACCATTTGTAAAGGGCTGATCGATCCCGGCTTCGTATGCCTTATAAAACAGTCGCATGCTATAGACGATCCCGCCCTCTGCAATCTCCGTATAACGTCGATAAGAGAGAAGCTTCGTTCCTATCGTTAGTATCAGAGCGAGCACCACGATCAGAATTCCGGCAAGTATCCGCCTCCATTTTGACATCCTCCGATAATTCCCGATCGCCAGGATCCGTTGCTTCACACTGTCATATCCGGATTCTCCGACAAATGTTGCCGTCATCCGCCGAATATATTCTTCTTCTCGAATGCAGTCCTCTGTTATGGTTTCTTCCTCCTTACCGGAATCATCATCAATGAATGCACCGATACCGGAAGACCCGGATAATGCAGAATTTACCCGCATTTCCCGATACGCCTTTAAGATAACATGCCCATATGTGTATGCCTGATCTCCGCATGCCCGGATCGTATGCGCGTCGCAGATCAATTCCATATCCTCCCGCAAGTATTTGCCGGCAAGACTAAGCAGGGGATTCATCCAGAGAATGACACACATCAGATTCCACACCGCATAGATCCACAAATGCAGCAGTCTTCCATGGGTCTGCTCATGCAGCACGATCATAGTAAGCTCTTCCTCCGTACAGGAATCCAATATATGCTCCGGTATCACAATTCTGCAGTGAATAAGACCGGTGCTGAATGGTGTTACTCTCGCCTTACAGACATAGATCTGATGACCTGCAGCCATACATGTTCTAAGCCCTCTCACATAATGCTGCAATCGAAGATACCGGATCAGGGATATCATACCGGATACAGCGATTCCGCCCAGACAGATGTAGCTGATCCACACATGATCGATACAGAGCGAATGCCACCAATAGAATAAACGGACGCCTGTTCTCGTCTGATAGAAGAAATGAAGTCTTCCGGACAGAAGCACCGGAAGGAACAGAAGCCACAAGCTGCCCTTGGCATAGACCCGATTCCGGAAAACCGTCTTCCTAAGAAGCAGTACCAGTACCAACATGACCCAGGATATCAGAATACAATGCCCGATCTGTATGGAATAATAGACACTTATGAAATTCCATATCTGCAATACCTGCCTCATATATTCCAGCATATGAGCGTCTCCTTCCTCACTTCTTCCTCTGCTTCTCCAGGATCTGCTCGAGCTCTGCAATCTGTTCCTCCGTCAGATCCACATTCTGTAACAGCGCCGCAACCGCACTGGTCTGGCTGCCGGAAAAGTAACTCTTTACAAAGGATTCGCTTTTCTCCTGCTCACATTCCTGTCTGGTCTTTAATGCCTGATAATGATAGACCCGGCTGTCATGCTCATCCACCGTATAGCTTAGAATCTCCTTCTGACATAAGCGGTTAATCAGCACCCGTATCATCTTCGCCGTCATATCACTGCTCTCTGTCAAGACTTTGATCACATCGGAGGAAGTCAAGGTCTCCTCACCGCTTTGCCAGAACACCTCCATAATCTGCCATTCACTTTCACTTGGGGTATAATCTTCTTTTCTCATATCTTCCTCCTGTTATCATCTTGTTACATGCAGTATCAGGCTTTCCAGTCAGAGCCGCGTCCGCGCCTGCCGCTTCCCATAATTCCCTGCATCGTCGTCTGCGTATAATACTGTTTTAATAACTGCTCCGTTCGTTTTCTCTGCATATTCGTAGAGGTCTGTTTTTTCGTGGAAACCTTAGCCACTTGTTTCTTTGCCTGCAGCTTTTCCGCTGCCTTCTTCGCCTGCGCTTTTTCTGCCGCCTTTTTTACCTTCGCTTTCTCAGAAGCCTTCTTCGCCGCAAGCGTTGCCCGGCTCTTTGCCGCCGATTTGTCCGGATCAAGATTATCCCGCAGATAACTCATGCTCCGCACCATCGGATGAGAATCGGAGGAAGAAAATGGATGATCAGACATGCCGCTTCCCAGATAAGGAATTCCATCTCCGCAATCGTATTTCCGGTTCTTCTCACACAGAGAGAATATACTACCCGTAATATGCGATGTCACATTTCTTCCGTCACTGTACTTCATGGTGTAAGATCTTCCGGTCTCCATTTCCCGATCCATCAAACCATAGACTCTGCCCCGGTATTCCGGATCCTTCGCCATCTGTGCAAGCTGTGAATTGTCAATATACAAATAATGCTTGCCATTTACCACCTTCCGCGGTTCACGGTCTGTCAGTGTATAATCCGGAAACCAATCCTGAATCTGCTTCTTCAACTCATCAATACTCATCTCCCCATCCTGCATGGTTTGAGATACATAGTATTTCTTTGCCTTTTCACCATAAGCAATTCCGGCAGACCCCATATCTTCTATATAATTAAATACCTGATGGCTGTCCCAGACCGGCTTGCCTTGATCGATCCGGCTTGAAGCCGCCGTATTATTTCCCGATGCTGTCCGATTCGCTGTGGTCTGTTTGGCAACGTCACTTCCGGTCGCCTTCGCTATAGTCTGTTTGGCTGCATCGCCCCTTCCCGTCTTGCCGGAACGATAATTTCCGGAATACACATGATTCTGTAATAATGCTGAATATCCTGTAATTCCTCTCATATTCGATACCTCCGATCTCCTATTTCAAGAAAATCAAAAAAGCACTTTTCACATTTTCTATATATGCTATATCGGATAACATTTGTTAATTGTTAACATCTGTTATCCATTATTATAACAAAATATATTTTAAAAGCAACCCTTTCTTCCTGTTATTCACATATAGGCATTCCCCTCAAAATATATTATAATGGTTACACAATACAGATTCTCAATCACAATATCACAATCTTCAACATACATAAGGAGGATAACTATGAGTACAGCCACTATGAATCTTGACAAAATGAACGATCACGACTTATTGGTAGAAATGGTTAAAAGTCAGCGGACACATCTGAATTTTCAGAAGATCATGACAGGTGCAACTGTCGCGATCTTTTGTGCACTGGCAATTTCCTTGGCAATCTTGGTTCCTCGGACGGTAAAACTTCTGTCAAAGCTGCATCAGACCGTTGATGAAGCAGAGGTCATGATTACCGAAGCGGAAGAATCTTTGGATCAGATTGATGAGATGGTGGGCAACCTGAATGTGACCATCACAGATAATTCCAAGAATTTGACGGAAGCCGTTGAGAAAATGAATAATATCGACTTTGAAACATTAAATCAGGCAATCAATGATTTCTCGGATACCGTGGAACCATTGGCACGATTCTTTAATCAATTCAAGCGATAATATCTAATTTTCTATGATTTGCCACTTTACATATTCGAACGTATGTTCTATAATATTGATACAATCCTAATACGTATGGTGCATAACAATAGTTAGAAAATATGCAATACACCACAAGAGCTTTCTCTTGTGGTGTACTCTGCCTCAGATTATTTTTATCTCAGATTACTCTAACGGATCATACATTATAGGATACTCATTGCAAGAATAAGAACGGGAGAAGGTGTAGGGTATGCCGGATTCATATACGCCCCATAAGAAATGTAAAGCGGATCACAATGATCATCCATATACAACGAATATAGATTACAACCACCATACGAATACCACAGACTACAGCCGTCCCATTGATGTCATCTGCCAGCATACACGGGAAGGTGCACTTATTCCGATCAAGATTCGGATTCAGGACGACGAAGGCGAATTCCAGACCTATGTAGTCAAGGCTTACAAAGAGCTGTCTCACAAGGGAGCATTTACCCTGCCAAATGGTGTGATCGCGACACATACGATCCTGCCATTTGAGTGTATCATCCATGTCTTCGGAAGGGAGAAGATTCTTCGGATCTACTACAATGTAAATGACTGCACCTGGCGGCTTATTTAAGGCGGTAGCGTCACGCCTGACTGCGTCAGCCCTGACATTTCGGTCGTCGCATTTTTAATCGCCTTCGGCGATGGCGACTCCCTCGGGTAGCGTCACGCCTGACTGCGTCAGCCCTGACATTTCGGTCGTCGCATTTTTAATCGCCTTCGGCGATGGCGACTCCCTCTTAGTAATGCCGCACTACTTCGAATCGTTCCAGCTGCACATTCGTCTCCTCGACCGGAATTCCCGCCTTCTGCTTGGCGATGGCAATCTGCTGTTCCACAGTATCGATCATATCCAGATTCGGAAGAAGAAGTCCCCTCTTATATCCTTTGGTAACGATAACACCGTATCGTTTGACATCCAGTTGATCCGGCGAATCGATCTTTTCTCTCGGTCCCAGAATATCCACACTGTACTCCAGCCGATCAAGCTCATCCTCTCTAACCGGCTCGAAGCGGGAATCATGAAGTGCCGCGCTGATCGCATTACCTATGATCTCCTCCGCAATGGATTCTTTGGTTGCCTGAATGGTTCCGATGCAGCCACGAAGTCTTCCTCCTATATGTAAGGACACAAATGCCCCTGCCTCCTTATGCATCATTTCAAATACCGCATCCGCCCCTCCTGCTTGAATCAACGATTCTCTTACCAATTCAAAATCAAGCGGCTTCCCATCCCGAATGTACGATTCTATACTTGCCCTCGCCAATCGGACATAAATGTCTTCCTTCGCCTTTTGTTCCATCAACTTCTCCTTCTGCCGCTCCTGCCATATCGTAAGAAATGCGCGGTTTCCTGCCCTACTATCTTCTATTATTTCCTTCACAATATAAGAACAGATTCCATATCCCACTCCGGTCACATCCTGATGCGACAGCCTCTGAATCTCCACCTCCGTCTGATCCAGTGCCCCCGCCATCATAACAAATGACCGATGTCCGCATTCCGCCGCCCGATCCAGAAGGTTCTCATCAAAATCCAGTAATTCATCAAAGGCACCGCGCCCCATCACATCCATGATCCGTGCGTCATATATCGGTCCGTATTCATCGAAGCCATACGGTCCGTACTCCTGTAATTTGTGGGAAAGATCTCCGCTCGCCACATAGACCGCTCTGCGCCCCAGATCATTCACGGCTTCCTTGATCTGCTGCCCCAATTGATAATGGATATCCAACGGAAATCCGGACAAACCGATCCGCACCAGCTGGAAATTCCTGTATTTCTTAGTAATAAAATATAACGGCACCATCGTTCCGTGATCCAGCGCGGCGTCCTTCTCCCCAAGCACACCTGCCTGTAAATCATGCTCATACGCGCGATTCGATATAGCACCCACCAATTCCTTATCATATTCCACATGAAACGCGACCTTCGGCGCGCCGAACCGCGCAAAGCTCCCCTCTGCATACCTGCCCGGCGATATGTGAAAATAATCCGCATACATAATAGAGTGCGGAGAAGATAAAATGATCGTCTCCGGCTGAAGCTCTGCGATCCGATCCGCTACATATTCATAGGCTCTCGTTGTCTCCTCGATCTGCGACTCACTGCCGCATCCCACTTCCGGCACGATCATCGGTGGATGCGGCACCATAAAACCGGCTAATATTCCCATACGGCTACCTCCTATTTCATAATATTACTCTCTTCAAAATACTATCCTCAGTATATCAAATATTTTCTCCTTCCGGTAAAGAAATATATCAACATATATTGAATCGCTAAGAAAAAGGCTGTTCCTCTCACAGAAACAGCCCTCTCGGTATTCATTATCCAATTCCGTTATTCTATGATTCTATTACTTTGAGCATGAACATCCAAGAATCTCTTATCGTTCCTCTTCCTTATAGGATGGAATATTCTTATGGCGCACGATCTTCATAGACGCATTCTTAATGAATTCCTCATCACGCAAGCGGACCTTGGTGATCTGCTTATAAATCGGACGTCCCTTATTGACCTTATCCTTCAACGCTTCAAAATATTCAGTATTACCCAAATATTCCTCTGTTGGAAAGATCTCCGCAACAATCTTGGAATTCTCATCATAGACCAGAACCTCCTGCACACCCTTATCCCGTGCGATATTCTGTTCAAGCTCCTCCGGAGATATATTCTCGCCGTTGCTCAAGATGATCAAATTCTTCTTCCGTCCGGTCAGGAAGATAAAATCCTCTTCATCCACATATCCAAGATCTCCGGTATGATACCAACCATCGATCAATACCTTGTCGGTATCCTCCGGTCTCTTATAATAGCCCTTCATAACAAGATCACCCTTAAATGCGATCTCACCATCCTCTGTCACCTTCACCTTAACACCCGGAACGAGCTTACCAACACTTCCGTCCTTGCGGTGATGTGGACGGTTCACGGCTACAACCGGTGAACATTCAGTAGTACCGTAACCATTCAGGATCTCAATACCCCAGCTCCGGAAATCCTTCACATACATTGGATCCAAGGCTGCACCACCACAGATGATCTCGGTCAATTTACCGCCGAATACATTCTGTACAGTCTTGTAGGTCTTGCTTCGAACATCAATACCGGTCTTAAGTAAGGCATCTGTCGTATTCATCAACTGACGGAACACTGCCGTCTTACCCTTCTTCTCAATCTCTTTCCAGATCTGCTTATGGAAGAACTCTACAAACATCGGCACCATGAACATCAGCTGCGGCTGGAATTCCTCCATATCCTTCTTAATCTGCTTGATCTTCTTGTTGATATAGATCGGCACACCGTAATTCACAACCATGAAGATGGCAACCACCAGACCAAATGCGTGATGGAACGGTAGGATTGCAACCACACCCCCATCCAGATCCGGCTGGTACAGCATACTGGTATGTACCACATCATATGCCATACTGCGATGAGTCAGCTCTACACCCTTGCTCACGCCGGAGGTTCCAGATGTGAACAGGATCGCAGCCGTCTGATCCAGCACGATCTCATAATTGATAAAGTCTGTATCCCCCTGAGTGATCAGCGTTCTGCCCTTTTTCAGCATCGCGTTAAAATCAATCAAATCATAGACCTTACGGGAATCTCCGTCTTTCAGGCCATGCTTAACCTTATCCACATGACTGTCGGTCACCAGAAATAACTCCACCTCACCGATATCAGCCAGTGCGATCTGCTCCTCCTCCGGAAGATTCTTATCGATAGCAACTGCCACATTCCCGCCATTGGTAGCTGCCAGAAATGCAACCAGCCATTCATACGAGTTCTCCCCGATGATCGCTACATGCTTTCCCTTAATACCCTCAGAATACATCCATGTACCATATGCATTGATATCATCCTTCAAATTCTGATATGTCTTCTTCATCTCACCCGACTCACAAGGATAGACAAATGCAGTCTTATTCGGCATAGTCTTCGCCTTATTCCAGACCATTTCCTTCAAGTCAGACATCTCGGGAACATCATAATATGGATACTCTTTGTTCTTCATATCAGTTCACTTAACTCCTTTTTATTTTCATTAGACGTTACTGCTGTCATAACCCATGTTCGATTCGCTTTCGTCACTTATGCGCCCATTATAGCATTATTTTATTTGATTGAAAACAAAAATATGAAATATATTATAATTTCAATCCCCGCAAATATTCCTTCTGCTCCGGCGTGATCCGGTAGCTCTCGATCGCCTTCTGAATCGCCTTGTTATGCACCCATTTTCCCATCCGCTGTTCGGTCATATATGGAAGCACCGCTTCATACTGCTTCGCCAGTGCCGTCGCAAAATACCATGCGATCATCATATTCACATAGTATTCCTCCGACACCACACCCGCAACCATCGCCGGATATTTGTCGTCAAATGCATCCTCCAGATAATGCTCCATCAGCATCTTGATCCCAAACCGTATCGTATAGGTATGGTCCGATCCAATCCACTTAACAATCTCATCAAACAGCGATGTAAAATGCTTCTTGAATACCTTCGGCGACATCTGATCGCAGGTGGCCCAGTTATCCACATACGGAAGGAACTTATCAACCTCCGCAATACAATGCTCATAATCCTTATCCAGTGCGATCACAAAAGCGTGCAGCTGATTCTCCTCAAACGAAGCATGCGGCAGACAGGCAAGAAACTCCCCGATA
>JAFUAW010000023.1 GCA_017460485.1 Lachnospiraceae bacterium
AAAGGCACATATGAAGAAGCACGGAGAATTGCTCCGTCCGAAGTTTGAGGCTGTTCTGAATACATTAGATCAGGAACTTAACGGGCTTGAGATCGGATCATGGATCAAGCCGCGCGGCGGATATTTCATTTCCTTTAATGCAATGCCCGGATGTGCGAAGGCGATTGTGGCAAAGTGCAAGGATCTGGGAGTTGTTCTGACCGGAGCCGGTGCTACCTATCCTTATGGCAAGGATCCGGAGGATTCCAATATCCGGATTGCTCCTTCTTTCCCGACACCGGAAGAGATGGAGATGGCATCCAAGATTTTTGTGCTGTGTGTGAAGCTGGTCAGCATTGATAAACTGCTTGAGCAGATGTAACAGGGACAATGGGAGCGAAATGCTCATATTGAATAAAGATTTAGGAGGAAAATCAGAATGGCAGATATGATAAGATTTGCATGTAATTGCGGTAATGTGTTCGACTCGGCAGCAGATGCCGCAAATTGTACCAAATGCGGAACTCCGCTTTCCAAAGAAGGAATGGGACTGATCTACCTGTACAGAATGGGTAATCCATTGGGTGTAGCGGTCGGCTTTGGTGTGTATGTGGACGGGAAGCCGTTTGGACATTTGGCGAATACCCAGAAGATCGGATTGGTGGTTCCATATGGTTCCCACACGATTCATTGTACACACGGTATGTCAAGAAAAGGTGTGGATGCAACGATAAGTGTTGCACCGGACGCACCGGTTGCATACGCAAAAGCGCATATTAAGCCGGGTGTCTTCACGAATACGATCGTGGTTGAACCGGCACAGGCATCAGACATGCCGGCCTAACAGGATCAGACGCTTGATTTATGGGGAATGAATATGGCCAGAACAGACAGAAGAGTCTTTGTAATTATATACATTATTATGATACTTGCAGTGGTGGGTATAGGCATTGTCTCTACTGCGCGGTTTGGTAGCTCCTTTCGTGTTACCAGAGCCGAAGAGAATTTGATTCCCGTGGACTCTGGATGGACAGATCGATATGGTAATGCCGTGGATCTTGCGCATTTGAACGAGATCGATGGCGTTCGTGCAGGTCAGGCATTTTCAATTTTTACAATTATTCCTGAGAATCTGGAAGAAGGAACACACCTTTGTTTTCGGAGTAAGAATATTCTGGTATCGGCTTATTTGGACTATGAATGCATCTACCATTCAGAGACACCGGAAGAGGCACTGAATTCCAAAGCCTACGGAACGAACTGGCACTATATCCTGCTTCCGAAGGATGCCGCAGGAAGAAGTCTGGAGATACGGTTTGTTCCGTCTTATGATTCGGCAAAGGCAGCAATGGATACGATTGTGTATGGTGCAGCGGAAGATTACATAATGACGGTTTTTCAGGATAAGGCGGTTGCGATAGTAACCTGTATTCTGTTCCTGTTTGCCGGGATCCTGCTGTTAATCTTAGATATTCCGGTAAATGCAGGGCAGGTAAAGAATCATGAATTGGCGATCCTTGGTATGTTCTCGATCATGATCGCTGTATGGTGTCTGGTAGCAACCTATGTTGTTCAGATCTTTACGGGGGACGGAAGAACGGATCATATTCTGTCGTGTTGTCTCCTGATGATGATCCCTTACGGAATTATACTATATCTTTATGAATCCTTTGGCGACCGCCTGAAGGTGCTGGCAAGAGTTCTGCTTATTACATCAGCGGTGGAATTCGTGCTGAATATGATCCTTCAGTTTGCCGGAATTGCTGATTTCCAACAAACATTGTTTTTGACACATATTCTTCTGGTAACTTCCGCTTTGATCTTTTTGGTAATTATGATTATTCATTCTGTAAAAGCCGGGAAGGACAGCTCGTTATTCTTCCGGATTCTCCGGGGGATCGGACTTGGAAGTATCGGGATTACTACAACGATTGATATTATCCGGTTTTATATTGGGAATTATTCGGACAATGGACGGTTCGTCCGTCTGGGTCTGTTGATCTTTATCTTATGTTATGGCGGATCGAGCCTTGAGAGATCTATCGATACCTTCCGGATGGGAGCCAAAGCAGAGGTTATCAGCCGGCTCGCTTATCAGGATGGTTTAACGGAGCTCGGTAATCGTACTGCATTTGATGAATGTCTGGAACAAGTTGAATTAGAACGACAGAGAGAACATATTGAAATCGGGATTGCCATGTTCGATGTGAACAACCTAAAGGCGATCAATGATATGATCGGGCATCAGATGGGCGATCAGCTGATCAAAACGGCAGCAGATATCCTTCGCAACACCTATGGCAAAGAAGGCAGCTGTTTCCGGGTGGGCGGCGATGAATTCGTAGCAATCATTACGGGAACACAGGTTATGGAACGATGTGAGGCGTGCAGGAAGCAATCGGAGGCAATGATCGCGGA
>JAFUAW010000002.1 GCA_017460485.1 Lachnospiraceae bacterium
CAGATGCTATGAAGGCCGCTGCCAGCAATCCGAACGGCGCGATGATGGGCTTCATGGGTCTCAATATGGCACAGCAGGCGGGAGGCATGAGCGCGCAGAACTTCTATGCAATGGGTCAGCAGCAGCAACAGCAGCAGACACAGGCTACTATGGCACCACAGCCTGGTGCAGGCGCAGGCGCTCCACAGGTACAGGCACCGGGAGCAGGCGCATGGACTTGTCCGAACTGCGGCAAGCTGGCAACCGGTAAGTTCTGTCCGGAGTGTGGAAGCCCGAAGCCGGAGGCGGCAGCAGGATGGACCTGCAGCTGTGGAACCGTGAATAAGGGCAAGTTCTGCTCGAACTGCGGAAGTCCGAAGCCGGCAGGCGCACCACTGTATAAGTGTGATAAGTGTGGCTGGGAGCCGGAGGACCCGGCACATCCGCCGAAGTTCTGTCCAGAATGCGGTGATGTATTTGACGACAATGATATTAAGTAATTACTGGTAATACAGAGTCGGCATTAGATATAATAGAGGAGGAAGATAAACATGGGATTATTTGAGAAGAAATTCTGTGATATTTGCGGAGAAAAGATTGGTATGCTCGGCAACCGCAAATTAGAGGATGGTAATCTGTGTAAGGATTGTGCTGCCAAGCTCTCACCGTATATGACCGGCAGAAAGCACAGTACCGTAGATGCCATCAAAGAACATCTCGCATACAGAGAACGGAACCAGGAGCAGTTAAAGAATTTCCATCCGACCATGACGCTCGGCGATTATACAAAGGTTTATATTGATCAGAATATGGGGGCATTTATCGTTAGTTCTTCGACCAATTGGAGGGATCGTAATCCGGATATCGTAGGATTGAATCAGGTCATGAACATGACGATGGAAGTTCAGGAGCATAAGGAAGAATTGAAGAAGGAGACACCGGAAGGAAGAGTCAGCTATAATCCGCCTCGTTATAATTACGAGTATGATTTAAATATCCTTCTTACGATCGATAGTCCTTATTTTGATGAGATCCGTTTCGACTTAAATAGCAGCAGTGATCGTCCGAAGAGCAAAGCTGATCCGAAGTTCAAGAATCTTCAGCAGATTGCAGCACAGATTGAGAATGCTCTGCTTGGAAGAAATACCATCGCGTCAAGTATTGCCGGCGGAATGGGCATGGGTATGAACAATGGTATGGGCAGCATGAACCAGATGGGCATGATGAGTGGTATGAACAACATGAACCAGATGGGCATGAATAACGGTATGGGCAGCATGAACCAAATGGGCATGAATAACGGTATGGGCAGCATGAACCAGATGGGCATGAATAGTGGCATGGGCAGCATGAACAATATGAATGGCCAAATGGGTATGAATAGTGGCATGGGCAGCATGAACAATATGAATGGTCAGATGGGCATGAATAGTGGCATGGGCAGCATGAATCAGATGAATGGTCAGATGGGCATGAATAATGGCATGGGCAGCATGAACAATATGAATGGTCAGATGGGCATGAATAACGGCATGGGCAGCATGAACAATATGAATGGTCAGATGGGCATGAATAACGGCATGGGCAGCATGAACAATATGAATGGTCAGATGGGCATGAATAACGGCATGGGCAACATGAATCAGATGAACGGCCAGATGGGCATGAATAATGGGATGAACAACATGAATGCTCAGATGGGTGCTGCGGTAGGAGCTGCCGCTATGGGCGCGCAGATGGCAGCACAGGGTATGAATCCTTCTGCCGGCGGAACCTGGGTATGTGCCTGCGGAACGACCAATACCGGTGCATTCTGTGAAGGCTGCGGGAATCCGCGTCCATAGTTATGCAATCTTTTTCAGAAAGATATAGCATCAGAATTCATAAAATACAACATATAGATCCGCCCGTCAAAGGATGGGCGGATCAGAAAGGATATAGATATGGCAAACGCATTTGAGTATAAATGTTCCAGCTGCGGCGGTGCTATGGAGTTCGACAGTGCATCGCAGAAGCTGATCTGTCCATATTGTGGTGCTGTTCATGATGCGGCGGAATATGATGCCATGCAGCAACAGACCGCCGGACAGCAGGCACAGCAATCAGCCACACAGGGTGGTAATAACTGGAGTATGGAACAGGATCAATGGAATGTGAATGAGGATGGACTGTATTCTTATGTATGTGAGTCCTGTGGCGGCGAGATCGTAGGCGATGAGAATACCGCTGCTACCAGCTGTCCGTATTGCGACAGTCCGATCATTCGTAATTCGCAATTTTCCGGAAGCCTTAAACCGGATTATATCATTCCGTTTAAGTTAGATAAGAAGGCGGCCAAGGCGAAGTTGAATAATTTTGTATCCGGTAAAAAGCTGGTACCGAAGGTATTCAAGGATCAGAAGCATATTGAAGAGATCAAAGGTGTCTATGTTCCGTTCTGGGTATTTGATGCGGATGTGTATGCAGAGGTACAGTTCGATGCAACAAGAGAACAGCCGTCAGGCAACCAGATCGAAGTCGGACATTTTGATGTCTATCGGGGGGCGAATCTGTCCTTCCGTGGAATTCCCGTAGATGCTTCCAGCAAGATGGAGGATGAATTGATGGATTCCATTGCGCCATTTAACAACAATGAAGCAGTCGCATTTACACCGGCTTATCTGGCAGGTTATATGGCAGATAAGTATGATGTCAGCCCGGAGGAGGGCTTCCTTCGTGCAGACGAGCAGTTAAAGAATAGTGTTGCGTCCGCTTTGGCAGGAACCGTACAAGGGTTTAACTCTGTGCAGGCAGTTGCCAGTAATGTCAACATGATTCAGGGAAATGCCAGATATGCCTTGTATCCGGTATGGATTCTGAATACCAAATGGCAGGGCAAGCAGTACCGCTTTGCAATGAACGGTCAGACCGGTAAATTCGTCGGTGATCTGCCGTATGACAAGGGAGCATATAACCGTCAGTTATTTTTGTTCGGCGGAATCCTTGCTGCTGTTATATTTGTCGTATTGTTCTTAGCATGGTTAATATTCCGGTAGAAAGGGGGAATCAGTCATGAAACAGCATTCAAAGAAAGTATACAGACTTATTCCCATGATTTTCTGTGCGGTTCTTCTGGTAAGTCTGTTCATTACCGATCTTATGAGCAGTTATACCGGCTATGCTGCAGAGAGCGGCGATTATGTTATCGATGATCAGGGATATCTAACGGATAGTGAATATAATCATCTGAGCAGTGTTCTGGCTTCGGTCAGCAATTCCCACGGCGTAGATGTTGTTGTGTATCTGGATGACAGCCTGTATGGCAAGACCCCGCAGCAGTTGGCGGATGATACTTATGATTATGGCGGATATCGTTCGGACGGTATTCTGTTTATGGTTAATTTTGAGGATAATGATTGGGCAATCTCCACAAAAGGATATGGAATTACGGCATTTACCGATGCCGGGCAGGATTACATGATCAGTCAGATCCGTCCGTATTTAAGTAATGGCAATTATTCGCAGGCAATTGAGACATATGCGGAGCTTGCGGACGATTTTCTGACACAGGCAGAAAACGGTCAGCCGTATGGAACCGGCAACCTTCCAAAGAAGCCGTTCCGATTCTTTAGGAGTCTGTTGATCGCATTGGGAGGCGGCTTTATTATATCGTGGTTACGGGCTTCTTCCCTGAAGTCCCAGACAAAGACGGTTCATAAAGCAGTGAAAGCCGATTCCTATCTGGTTGGCAATGTTGTTCTGAATCAGTCTCAGGAGATCTTCAACCACAGTGAATTCCGGATGGCACCTCAGGTAAGTTCCGGAGGCGGTGGTGGAAGTACTACGCATGTATCTTCATCCGGAGCTGTACATGGAGGAAGTTCAGGCAAGTTCTGATCATTTTTAAGTATAGAGGATTGTATTAAATCTCATCGGCGGTATCAAGACCCGGAAATTCCGGTTGCCTGATGCCGCCGATAATTATTTGAATATTATATATCCCAGCCCTGCAGAGTGGATACTAAGACCGGTACGATCTGCTTCTTCCGCGATACAACGCCTGGGAGACGGCAGGTATTCTCGTTCATCTCGACCACAAAGGCCTCTTCGGCAAGGCGTATGGAATCATCCCCGTAGCAGAGCATGGTGGAGGATTCGTCTAAGATATTGGTCATAACGAAGAAGATCATATCGCACTTGGCTTTCGTATAATTCTGGGACAGATAGGTCTGCATCTTCTCCTGGAGATCGTCAAGCTCCTGTTGATTCATGGAACTGATCTGACCGACACCGATCTCGGTATCTTCTACATGGAAGACCTTGAAATCCTGATAGAGAATCTCGGATGGAGTCTTGCCGGTTAAGTTGCTGCCTGCAGCAAACATATCCATGGCAAAGGTTTCGATGTCGATTCCGGCAAGCTTGGCAAGTGCCATGGCAGCGGATTCGTCCATCGGTGTACAGGTTGGCGAACGGAACATCAGGGTATCGGAGAGAATGGCCGCGCACATAAGTCCTGCAATATCCTGCGGCGGTGTAACATGCTGTTCCTGATACATCTGATATAAGATGGTTCCGGTGCAGCCGACCGGCTGATTCCGGAAGTAGACCGGATTGATGGTTTCTAAGGAACCAATCCGGTGATGGTCGATGATCTCTAAGATCTCGGCATTTTCAATGCCATTCACAGCCTGTGATTTCTCATTGTGATCGACTAAGATGACCTGCTTTCTCTGCATGGCGAGGAGATTTCTGCGGGAGACCATACCATAGTAGTGACCGGTATCGTCGACGATCGGGAAATCCCGATGGCGCAGCTTGGACATGATCTCCTTGGCACTGTCTACCGTATCATCTAATTCAAAGGTGACCAGATTGGAGTGGCGCATGAAATAACGGATCGGGATACATTGATTCATGATACGCGCGGTGGAGTAGGTATCCTGATAGGTCGTGATAACTACGCATTGATATTCTTCTGCCAGAGCTTTGATCTCGGGAGATACCTTTGCATTCAGGCAGACGATCAGACAGGAAGCACCAGCAAGTATGGCTTCTCTCTGGGTATCTTCGCGGTCAACGACGATTACGACATCGTCCTTTTCTACGCAAGCTTCTACGATGTCTACATTCGCGGCTGCGATCATGATCTTGCCGCTTGTCAGTCTAGCATGCGGATTCCCGTTCACAAGAGTTCCATTTAACACTTCCAATATATTGCTGATCGGAGTTCTGGCGATGCCCAGAATGGTATTATCATACACGTCCATATAGGACTTGGCGATATCGTTCACGGTGATCAGACCTTCTAAGAGATTGTCGCCCTGTACGATGGGGAGTGTTACAACGTCGTGCTCCTGCATGAGCTTCCATGCGGCATGCAGGGAGATGGAATCGGATACTCCCTTCGTTTCCCGATAATCAATATCGCGGATCTGTACATTTACATCTTCTAAGTATGTCGGGGGATCTACCTGAAAATAGTCCAGAACGTATTTGGTTTCATTATTTAATTTACCGGCACAGTTTGCTTCGTACAGCTTGACACGAGTGTCGGAAAGCCCTTCTTCAAGACCTCTGGCATGCTGTCTGGAATCGAGATGACGATTATATTCATAGTTCTTCAGATATGTATAGGCGATCGCGGAGCAGATAGAATCTGTATCCGGATTCTTGTGACCGATAATGTGGATCGTACGTTGTTCCATGAACCTTCCCCCTTATATCTAGTATCTATCATCAATATAACGGATTTGAGGGAGAATGTATAGAGGTTTTAAAATATCCCACATAGTTCACCTGATAGGTTCCGTTCGGGAACAAATGATGATACAGGTCTATAAAATAATCGTCTGTCATGCTGGCAAGGAAATCCACGACGATCTCGTTCGGGTCGC
>JAFUAW010000024.1 GCA_017460485.1 Lachnospiraceae bacterium
CTCGCGCTCACGGAACTGCTTTTCCACCTCAGACTTTGCTCGTTCCACTTTCAGCTCTGAATCCTTTTCACTGCTCTTGATCTGAGCTTTCAAATTGGTAATCTCATTATTCTTTTCCGAAAGCTCCTGCTCCTTTTTCGCTACAGCTTCCGCAACGGCAAGCCTTTGATCTTTCTTCATGGAATCAACCTGTGTTTTAATATCTTTTGCCATGGATTCAATCCGTGCTTTTAACTCTGCGATCTCTGCATCTTTTCCGGTAAGAATATCTTTATATTCACTTTCTGTCTTGGCACGCACAAGCTCGTCAGCATTCTCCCGCGCCTTATCCAGATTTGCTTTATAATCATTGATATCCTTATGAAATTCTTTATCCCGTATCTGTTTTGCAATCGCTGCATAGCCCGATTCATCTACTTGAAACACTTCTCCGCATTTTGGACATTTAATCTCGTTCATCGCATTATCCCCTTTTCTTAATATTACTTGGTTTAGTTCTATATTTGATTTGCAAACTCTTTTATTACAGCTGTGTTATTATTGTAAATTTGATCACTATATTTGTCAAATTTTTGCCGGAATTTAGTTAACTAAACTTTTCTATAAAAACTGTCCAAATAATTCGGTCTGCAGATTCCGGAAAGCTGAGCAGCAAAAAAGGAACGATTTCTCGTTCCTTCCAGACATCAACTCATCTCCATCAATTCCACTGCATTTCTCACACAGTCATCACACTCGCAAAGTACAATACCGGTATCTTTTCCTTTCAGTTCCTTACAGATGGATGCACCGCATTTTTCCGTAAATGCCTTGTGTAAGACGGAAGCATCTCTTAGGATCGGGACACCTTCATATTCTCTCATCCCAAGAATCATCTCCGCACCGCATAAGGCACCGCAGGTGGCTTCCAGACACCCCATTCCTACTCCGTATGCGGCACCGATCCGTTTCAGATCATCTTCGGAGAGCGGCAGTTCATCTGCAAAGCTTAAGAGTACCGCCTGACAGCAATTATATCCGCTATGTTTCAGCTCTACGGCCTTTTCCTTTCTATCCATAGACCTTTCTCCTTTGTATATCTCATTTTCTTAGCAATCATATTGCATATAGGACACATCAGGAATTATCTCTGACCCATTTTAAGATTGGTAATTCCCGGTTTGCCACCAGTCTTCCCAGCGGAGTACCCTTACACTTCTCATACTCTCTGACTGCCTCGTCAAGTTTCAGCTTCAGTGTAGACAAATGAAAGCTTTCAATCTCATCTTGTGTCAGATTTTTGTCTCCAAAGGAAATGATTTTGCACAGATAATAATGATTCAAATTATGTCTGTGAATCAGGTTATAGTAGTCACTCACAAGTCCTATTTCGCATAGAATCTCAACTTCCACACCCAATTCTTCCCTAAGCTCCCGCCGGATTGCCGTCTGCAGATCCTCGCCCTTCTCAACACCGCCGCCCGATGTCTCGATCAAAGTTGCCTTTCCAAAATCATCATCACGTTCTACTCTGACAAAATAATAATACCCATCGTCATCCACTACGATTGCTCTTACGATTTGTCTGTCATGATCTGTATATTCAAATGTCCATTCTGTGTCTTGAAGTTCAAGGTTTACTTTGGATTGATTATCTGGTATCTTCTGCATAACAACTCCTTGTGATTCTGTTCTGCATTTCATTATAGCCCATATTCGATTATTTGCATAGTTTGTCCTCATGAATGATCCGACAATGCTCAAGCAATATATTTGATCACAAACTGCGTTCTCGCCCCGTCGGAATCCACCTCGATCACGCCGCCGTCCTCTTCCACAATGGTCTTCGCCAGTGCCAGCCCAATGCCGATACTTTCCGGCGTGGCATTCTTTCCCTTATAGAAACGCTCAAAGATATGCGGAAGATCCTCCGGATCGATCGGATCGCCGTAATTCTCCGTCCGGATATACGAATAGACCGGATTCTTACCATATTGAACCCTGATCTCCCCATGTGGTTCGGAGTGCTCCACA
>JAFUAW010000025.1 GCA_017460485.1 Lachnospiraceae bacterium
GAAGCCTCATGGCTGATCAATCGTGCCTTAGAGGTGCTTGATGATTCCGATCTGACCGCTGCTGTCCGTCCAATGCTCTTAGACCTTGCCGATCAGATCTATAAGAAGGCTTATGTCAATCATTCCGTGATGGCGGAATGTGAAAATGGTGTTGATCTGACTACCAGAATCTGGTGGGTACAATGTGAAGCGATCATCGGCTTCTATAATGCTTATCAGTTGACCGGAGAAGATAGGTACAGAGATGCCGCAGAGGATATATGGGACTATACAGAGAAGTATATTGTAGATTCCCGTCCGAACTCCGAATGGTTCTATGAGGTAGACGCAGATGGCAGCCCGAACACCGCCAAGCCGATCTTAGAGCAGTGGAAATGCCCATATCACAACGGACGGGCGTGCTTAGAGATTATGCGGAGAATGCAGGGGTCATCATAATCCTATTCACCTGAGTTACGCAACATCAAGGGCTTGCGTGCCCCACGAAAACCGGTTGTAGCTATTTTCTATAATTCGCATATCGCTCATGGTGATTTTCTAAAAACGCTCACTAACTCACTTCGTTCAAACAGCGTTCGCGTTTTTGAAAATCATCCATTCACTCTATGGAATTATTACGAAAATAGACTAATGGTTTTCTTAGGGGCACGCAAGCCCTTGATGTTGCTGTTTACCATAAGTTTATAATGATATGACACGAACGAGCCAGAGGATTCGAAAGAGACGCATCTGTCGATTTTGTGCTTATTCCATTGAACGAATGGTTAATTTTCATAAATGTGTCCAGAGGTCTACGCGAAGCGAGTTTGGGACACATTTATAGAAAATTACCATAAGTGAAATAAGAATTATCCAAAATCGTGACAGCTAGCGTTTCGTGGAATCCTCCGGCCCGTCCGTGTCAGTTAATATAGTAGGAAGCTGTGATTACATCAACTTCTTGAACATCTCGCGGAACTGCTCTAAGCTTGCAGGCTTCGGATTACCCGGCGCACATGCATCGGCTGCTGCAGATTCGCATAAGAAATCCAGATCCTCTTCCTTCAGCTTGTCCAGCTTGGTCGGAATTCCAACATCAACAGAAAGCTGACGAACGGCATCGATGGCTGCCTTTCTGTAAGCATCCTGATCCATACCGGCCGTATCAATGCCGAATGCTTCAGCAATATACTTGAACTTATCGCCGGTTGCCTCTGCATTGAATTCCATAACGATCGGAAGCATCATCGCGCATGCAACACCATGCGGTGTATCATAGACTGCTCCAAGAGTATGTGCCATAGAGTGAGCAATACCAAGACCTACATTCGAATAAGCCATAGCTGTTACATACTGTGCGAGCGCCATGCCTTCCCGTCCGTCCGGATCATTCTCTACTGCCTTTCTTAAGTTGGCAGCGATCAACTTGATCGCCTCCAAGTTCAAGCAGTCAGAAAGCTCCCAGGCAGCAGCGGTCGTATAACCCTCGATCGCATGGGTCAGTGCATCCATACCGGTAGAAGCAGACAGTCCCTTCGGCATGGAAGCCATCATATCCGGATCAACAACTGCCACATCCGGAATGTCGTTAGGATCTACACATACGAACTTACGCTTCTTCTCTACATCGGTAATTACATAATTGATGGTTGACTCCGCGCCGGTACCTCCGGTTGTCGGAACCGCGATCGTGAAGACTGTACGCTTCTTCGTTGGAGCAACTCCCTCCAAAGAACGAACATCCGCAAATTCCGGATTATTTACGATAATACCGATTCCCTTACCGGTATCCATGGAAGATCCACCACCGATCGTGATCATGAAATCAGCACCGGAAGCCTTATAAGCAGCCACACCATTCTGAACATTTTCAATGGTCGGGTTCGGCTTAATATCTGAATATAATTCATATTCAATTCCATTCTTCTCTAACAGATCGGTTACCTTCGCAGTCACCCCGAACTTAACCAGATCCGGATCGGATGCGACAAATGCCTTCTTGAAGCCCTTCGACTGAACGATTCCCGGAATCTCATTGATCGCTCCATGTCCATGATAAGATACCCCATTCAATACAAAACGATTTACACCCATTCTTATACCTCCTTATAAATAATATTATCCCAATACAGACCACCAAGAAACAGCTCTTGAGCGTCAAGTCCATATTGGGATAATTATATCATCTTACTGGGAAAAAGTCACCAATAATCCTTCGATATTACACTATATTCATTCGATATTCCTCGATAGCAGATTCCTTTTTTTCTGCTCGCAAATTCATCATGTAAGTAAGCGATGATCCCAAAAAATTCTATGATCAATCCGCAAGCTTATACAGCATAACATCTCCGGACGATGCCTCTATATTCATCTTACATGCCCCGTTACCACAGACATAGTTTCCGTCCTTCTTCGCTAACGGCAGCTCATAATTAAAGTCTCCGCTGCTGGTGTCCACATATACTGTTAGATCCGGATCAGCAGGAGCATAGAGTGTTATATCGCCGGAAGAAGCATGGATATCAGAGGTCTCAGGTAAACTTAGGAAGGTAAATGTACTGTTACCGCTAGACAGCTCCGAATCAAATTCTTTGACCGTTCCAAGCGTCATCTCTATATTACCGGAAGACGCTTCGAGAGAGAGTTTTCCCGCATGTTCGATATTGCCGGATAAGGTTCCTGAAGAAGCCGACAGATTAATCGTGTCACAGCTGCCATGCTGATTCAGTGTGATACTTCCGGATGATGCTTCAAGATTGATCGTCCCGGCGGTGCAATCCAGATCGATGCCACCGGAGGAGCACTCTGCGCTGATCGAATCTGCTTCTATATTCCTGCATGTGAATCCGCCTGACGATACATCCGACTTAAGAATGTTAAGCTTCACGCCCTCAGGAACAACTATGTCAAGCTCCTTCTCAATATCATTAAAATCAAGATACTTCGCAGAAGCACAGAACCTGACATAAAGCGTGCTGCCATCCACCCATGTGTGGACCTTTCGCTTGTCATCAATCTCCTTATTCGCAGTCTCAGTAATGGTTATGGTGTTCGTATCCGTACCCGTAAGTGTTACATTTCCTGACATATAATCGATATTGATATTCTCGATCTGATCCGTGATCACTCTGTCTCCCGCGGTATAATTCTCCGCATTATTATATATATAATTGATTCTCGGTGTGCATCCTGTGAATGCGGCAAGCATCAAAGTGATAACACCTGCGAAAGTCATTATCTTCATCCATCTATTCCCGATCTTATTCATTGCTCCTACCCTTCTTTCTTCCCACGATCAATCCAATTGCTACTAAAACAGCCGCTGCAGCGAGGCCGAGAACCAGTAAGCTGATTCCGCCTCCGGGACCCACAAGTACAGTCGATCTTGTAACCTCCACATAATCCGATGTACCCGGCATTCCAATGATAGCAGACATTAACCGCTCTCCATAACAGACAAATACCGTTAATGCGCCGATCACAATCCCCGCTCTCGCAAGTCCGTGCAGCGGAACATATCTGATAATGAGAAATATGATCCATGCCGCCGCGATCAACGGTCCCGATATACCGAAAGCCGTGCGGAAATAATCCGGTGTATCAACA
>JAFUAW010000026.1 GCA_017460485.1 Lachnospiraceae bacterium
CTACACTATATTTATCATTATGAATAACAGCAAGGAGTATACAGCCATGACAAAAACAACTCTGCACATAGACGGCATGATGTGCGATATGTGCGAATCCCACATCAACGAAGTCATTCGCAAGAATTTCAAAGTATCCAAAGTAAAATCATCCCATAAAAAGGGATTATCGGAAATCATATCCGAAGAACCGTTAGACGAAAAGCTGCTTGCATCTGCCATTCGGGAAACCGGATACGACCTGCAGTCCATCGACAGCGAAACGTATGTGAAAAAGGGATTGTTTGGATAGAAAAAAGCTCCCGAATGGGAGCTCTAGGTTCTGTTCATATTACAACCAATCATCAATCTGGTTTGGTTTTATAATAGCATTCATAATTTGGACAGCTGAATCCGGATAAGCAATATCATTATAAATAACACGGGCAGTCTCTACCCCTTTATCAACAAATATCAGAACATAATTATTATCCAATTTCTCCATATACTTGTATACCAAATTGCTTTTCCTAATAAACTTATCTATCTCTTTGGATCTTGGTATTATTCTCTCTTTCCCATTATACTTAATTACTAATGTATCATAATTTGCAGGAAATGTTATTCGCTGCGTCTCCTTCTTCAAATAATCAATATAATACTGATTTTTATAACATACCATCAACCCTTGAGAAACATATGATTCACAGAGTCCTTTTATGTATTCTCCATCATAGAACACAGGCTGTTCATACAAACCGTATTGTAAAGTCACAGCCATTTTATAGGGATCAATGCCACACCACAAATATCTATATCCAAAATCCCAGTCTACAGCCTTTTCATTGTTAATGAAGAGTGTACAGCCAGTCCCGTGAAATACATACTTTCTATTACGAATAACAAAAATAGATTTCCCAGTTTTTCTTAAATAACCATACATTTCATATTTATCATGTATCTTAATGTTTTCCGTCTGTCTCACATACTCCATAAAATATACACAGGCATCTTTCACAGAATGATAGTATGTATAAACTGCGTTTTCAAAAGAATCATCCATATTATTTTCCTCAATTTTTCAAATCAATCTGCTCAATAATTTCCTCTATTTCCTCATCTGTAGCCACAAACGGACTTATATATGTTTTTACAATTTCATTTTTTTCAGAATCATTATCCCATGATTCTAAATTTATTATATTATCAATCGCTCTTTCTAAATAATCTTTCCGATTACTGATTTTGATCCATTCCGACCAGCTTTCGCTGCCTTTTCTGCTAAGCTCCATAGAAATCAAGCTACTGATAATTCTCTTATGGATTTGAGCTATAATCGGACTTCCCGCCAAATATCGATTATCTATTCCTTCATGAAATCTGGCTTCCAATAATGCTTTATGTAAATTTAACAGTTCATAATAATCGCTGATTTCAAATATAGTATTATCCATCTTAACAATTCTCCTTTGTAGCCGGAATTCAATAACGGAATTATTCCGTTATAATCCACATATTTGTATTATCAAAGTCGACTATTTTCATTTCTAATTTTGCATGCAATTCCACATTTTTTGTTCCTACATAATTAGCAAGGACATCATCGCACCTAAAAATCGCTCCTTGAGGATAAAAATAAATCAATTCTCCAATAATTGAATCATTTATTCTATATTTATCTTTTATCAAATTCCAAGTATTTAGATGTTGTTTTAACGCCTTTTCCCAAGTATCCTCAAAATCATTTGAAGATATCTCTATTATTTCTGCAGACAAATCTGAATCTATGATTTTTCCTTCAGCAAGACAATCTTCAAAACAAGACGCATGGAATATATTCATTGATAAAATGATTTGTCTGAGAGCATAACTATCATCATCCAACTCTATCCAATACTTATCATTTTCAAACTCAAAGAATATGTATCTCATATTTATCATCCTTACTTGTTCCATAATAATGGCTCTGTCGGTTGATATTATTTCGTGTCCTTAATGTATCACAAGGATTCTGTCAACTCTAATAAGTTGGGGGCATCCATGAAAATATTATGAATAAAAGAATCTACTGAATTACCACATTCATACATATCTTTCCAATCAGCAATATAATATTTTCCCTTTTTTCCAATAAATATCGTATAATCATACAAACCGCCAACCGGAAATAAACTATCTCTAACAAGACTATTATATATACTCATCCTGTCATATTCGCCGCTTGCAAAGAAAACTGGATTAAAATAAATCTCTACATAATTTTTAGATGTTTCTCCTCTTCCTCTGACTTTTAATCCTCCAAAGATAGACAGTATCTCATCTGCATAATCATTATAGACATATCCTTCATTCATTAAAACTTTAACCCAGGCAGCAATACTTTCGTGTTCATCAGATATAATTTCAACTTCAGACAGATATTTTTCAAAATAATAGTTGTATTTCTTATCCACTCTCATACTTCCTCCTCAGCAATTCTATCATATATGATATCCTAAAACAGATTCTCCTCTTATATGCCTATTTCATAGCTATATTATAATATTGAGATTTCATATAGTAAAGCCGATTTGTATGTCCTACAGACAGCAATAAAACCCAAAAAAGACGCTGTACATCCATATACAGCGTCTTTCTCTTTATTCCTATCATTCACATAAGCAATTCAATATTACTTATAGAGCTTAGGCTCAAGCCTTCTTGGAAGCACATCCGCTACAGGACGCACAGTTGCCTGCACAGCCTGAGCAGCCACCGCCGCAGCTGCCGGTGCATCCGGCACAACCGCTTCCGGATAATTCTCCACGGATATCCCGTACCACATTCCGTCCACAGAAGAACAGTACTACAAGTAATACTGCGATTGCTATGATGTTACCTACAATACTTGGCATATGCCTCACTCCTGTCTATGATATCCTATCGATACCCACACAGGACTCCACCCGTCCTGTGCAGATATCTTGATAATTATATCGTCCTTATATTTAAGAATCGTTACAAGGTTTTACTTTGCTGCTGCAGCCTCAACAGATGTCAGAGACTTCACAGAATCATCCGGCTTGTAGCCCTTTCTTACTAATAAGAAGATCAGACCTGCAAGCAGCAGGAAACCGATGATCGTTCCAACACCAAATGGTGTCTGGCCTACAAACAGACCGATTACATTATTCGTAATAAATGCAAGTACATAAGCCCAGCCTGTCATATATCCGATTGCTGCCCATGTCCATTTTGCATTGTTCATTTCCCGCTTAATCGCACCGATTGCCGCAAAGCAAGGAGCACACAGCAGGTTGAAGATCATGAAGGCAAAGGCTCCGATCGGTGTAAAGTCTGCTGCGACCTTATCCCAGATCTGGTCACCATTCTCTTCCAATTCCTCTTCGCCATCCTGATCATCATAATTATACAGGACACCGAAGGTTCCTACAACCTCTTCCTTCGCAACCAGACCGGTTACTGTTGCTACTGTAGCTCTCCACTTGCCGAATCCCAGCGGCTTGAATACTACAGATGCTGCGTTACCAACAGATGCCAGAAGAGAATCGTCCATTGCATTGACTTCATCCTCTTCGATATCCATTTTCTCTGCCACAGTTGCTACATATTCATCCGTTACAAGTGTCTCATCTTCCCAGAGATTATCTACCATACCGAACTTGCCGTTCACAGTTCCGAAGCTTGACAGGAACCAGATCACTACAGATGAGATCACGATTACGGAACCGGCACGCTTAATAAATGACCAGCCGCGCTCCCATGTTGCCCGAAGGACGTTGCCGAATGCAGGAACATGGTAAGTCGGAAGCTCCATAACGAACGGAGCCGGTTCTCCGGCAAATGCCTTGAACTTCTTTAATATAATACCGGAAAGGATAATGGAACCGATTCCGATAAAGTATGCGGATACCGCAATCCATGGGGATTCGCCAAAGATCGCACCGGCAACCAGACCGATGATCGGAAGCTTGGCACCACATGGCATGAAGGTGGTTGTCATAACTGTCATTCGACGGTCACGGTCATTCTCAATGGTACGAGAAGCCATGACACCCGGGATACCACATCCGGTAGCAACCAGACATGGAATGAAGCTCTTACCGGATAATCCGAACTGACGGAAGATACGGTCCATAACGAAAGCGACACGGGACATATAACCAACGTCCTCCAAGATTGCCAGCAGGAAGAACAGAACTAACATCTGTGGCACGAAGCCAAGTACTGCGCCGACACCGGCTACAATACCATCCTGGATCAAGCCGTATACGACACCGCCTTCTTCTACATGAAGCGCACCTAAGAGCATATCAAACAGGGAAGGTACCCATTCACCAAAGATCACATCATTGGCAAAATCCGTTCCCATAGTACCGATGGATACCGGCCATCCACCCATGGCAATGGCATATACCAAGAACATAACCACTGCAAAGATCGGGAGACCTAAGATCCGGTTGGTCACGATCTTGTCGATCCGGTCAGATACCGTCAGACCATCCTTGGACTTCGCCTTCTTCACAGAGCCGGAAATAAGCTCTGCAATATGTTCATATCTCTGATTGGTAATGATAGATTCGGAATCATCATCATATTCCTTCTCACATTCCTCGATCAGAGCTTCAATACTTCTCTTCTTATCCGTCGGAATGCTGGTAGTCTCTAATACCTTCTTATCCCGCTCGAATACCTTGACTGCATACCAGAGCAGCAGGCTCTCATCCACTACACCGGTAAGAGAATCCTTGATCGCCTCGATCGTCTCTCCGACCTTTCCGGTATATGTATCCAGTGCATTGCCTGACTTGTTCTCTGCTGCCTTAACGGCTGCCTTAGCGGCTGCGTCGGAGCCATCCTTCTTCAATGCGCTGATCTCTACAACCTCACAGCCAAGCTTCTTGGCAAGTGCCTTCGTATCGATCTTGTCGCCGTTCTTCTTGACAAGATCCATCATGTTCACTGCAACAACCACCGGAATACCAAGCTCCAAAAGTTGGGTTGTCAGATAGAGGTTACGCTCGATATTGGTTCCGTCTACGATGTTCAGGATCGCGTCCGGCTTCTCCTCTACCAGATATTCACGGGCAACCACTTCCTCCAAGGTATATGGTGAAAGGGAATAGATACCCGGAAGATCCTGAATGGTTACATCATGATTATCCTTTAACTTACCTTCCTTTTTTTCAACGGTTACACCAGGCCAGTTACC
>JAFUAW010000027.1 GCA_017460485.1 Lachnospiraceae bacterium
AGATTCCGCAGCCCCTCCGAATATTCGATATCCGACGGCATCTCCTCCGGCCACCAGCTGATCCCCGTTGTCCGCATCATCCGGTCAATGGAATTCCCACCGCCAAAGGTGAAGAATCGTCTGCCTCCAATCTCATAGACCTGTCCCCGCATGAGATGAATAATATCCTCTTGAATATACTGAACATTACCACCATGCCATTCCTCCTCCGGATATTGTTCCAAAAGATCGAAGTTCTCATGATTGCCGTCAATGAAGAGCACGGTACATGGAAGATTATGCAGACATTCCTGTACAAATGCATCACCGGCTCCGCCATCCCAGCATACACCGACATCTCCGAGTATGATCAGATAATCCTCCTTCGTGACCTCATCATACAAGATCAGGTCGTCAAAATAATCCGCCACCTTCCCAAGATCGATCTCTCCGTGCGTATCTCCCGCTAACCATATTCGTGCCATGCGCATCCTCCTTATATAATACATATTCCAACCTTCATAGTTGCCATTTATATCATAAACATATCCATAAATATCATTATACCATACAGTACTTTCTATTATATTTCCATTTTCATCATATAACCAGTTTTTAGAATAGCCTCTGCCAGATGAAAGGATATTTGAAACAGGACCAGGAATCGTATATCCATCACCATGCCTTTCCGTCCCATTATCATTTGACGCAGCAGCTTCTGTGGTTTGCACCGAAGTCGCTGCCGGCACTTCGGTCGCCTGAACTTCTGTTACAGAAGTCTCTGTTGCCGGTGTCTTACTCTCAACCGATTGAGAAGAAGCTTCCGACGCGTTCTCTTCTTCCTTTCTCTGCTCCTCCTCTGCTTTCTGACGTTCTTCCTCCTCTTTTTCTTTCTTCTCTATCTCTTTTATCTGATTCTCAAGTATGATCAGATAATCCTCCTTCTCTAATATTATTCTTTTCCTTATTTCTTTCGCTGCTCTTGGTATCATGCAAGGTCTTTCTTTAACCTTCGATCTTTTTCTTCCTGTCAAATCAGGCATCCTAAGCATCTACGATACTGCACTGTAATTCTAATAATAGATGTTCACAGAATGTACGACTGCCATTCGTTACCCAATCCTCACCGATCTCCACCATCTCGCCGCTATCTGCATCCAATCCCCAATCATTCACCTGACAACCGCTGAAAATCATAAATCGATCCGGATGAATCCGTGGATTTCCATTCTGATCAGTATACCCTCGAACAATCCCATCCACATCCTCCGGTCGTTCCAGAGCCATCTGCTGTTCCATGGCAATTCCCTGTTTCACATCCGCTCTGTCACGCAGGGTCGGTTCCAGACAGGTAAATTCACCATCTACATATCCATAGATTTCAAAATGTACCCCACCTGCGCCGAATTCATGAAGGAACCACCTGTAATCCTCCGGCAAGGAGAAACCCAGTACCTGTTCCAACTCCGCAATTTCCTGATCAGACGGCTGTTCCAGACTGAAATATTCCGGCAGTGCATCCTTATGCGAATTGATAAATACCTGTAATTCCGAATCAGGTGCCTTATGCTCTTCCTCCACAAACTCCAAGGTTCTCTTACGCATCTCCAGAAATTTGATCATATAGAGAAGCGCCTCCTTAATCTCCTGTTCATCCGTAAGCCATTTGGCCGTCCGGATATCCAGATCAGAAAGCAGCGGCAGGATGTTTGCTCTATCAATATTCTTATCCCGGAATCCCATTTCCAAATGCTCCCGCTGTATCCATGCCCGTACCAGCTTCTGGTCATGCTCGCCATTCTCATTTAAGAAATACTTCCCAAGGCTATCCTTATCATAGATATGAGCAAGCATTGCCGGAACCTCATCAAACAGCCTTGTCAACTCTCCATTCACATAGGTTATATATCTTTCGTTATTCATACGCCTGTCCGGCAGAAGAATATAGTTACACCGAAGCTCTGCAAGCGTGAGAAAATGTTCAAGAAGCTGTACCAATTCCTGTTCTGCCGGAAGATAATCCTCCCGGTCCTCTGCAAGAAGCTTCAGATAATAATGCGGATCATCCTTGTCCTTTGCCCGTTTATAGAACTTCATTCCCTTCTCACGATTTAAGTAATCCGCCACCCACTTGATCGGTGTCCATGCACTCATCAAGGTATCAGCTCTCATATCACCATCCAGATACATACAGTCAAGATCATTCTCCCTGCGCCATTCATCGTAAGACGGATACCTGTCGGCATCCCCGCATTTGGCCCCCTTCATCCAGTACAGACAGAAGTTCCTCACATGATCATTGCTATAATCCGATCCAAGATATTCTTTCATTTTATTATCCATACGCGTAATCTCCTTTCCCATATCCATTTCAATTCTTTTTTTATTATCTGCATGTTCCTATCGCTTATCGTTCGCACATGCTGTCTGCGTGTTCCTATCGTTCATCGTTCGTACATGCTGTCTGCATATTCCTATCGTTCATCGTTCGCACATGCTGTCTGCGTGTTCCTCCCACTCATCGCATGTAGAACCAGTCCTTATAATCTACCCAATCATATCCCTTCCCGTTCTGCCGCATATACAATCTCATATCCCGCTTATCCAAGTCCCTTAGCATCCACGTGAAGTTACCGGAGTCAACTTTCCTTCTTGTCCGGATCAGGTATCGGAACC
>JAFUAW010000028.1 GCA_017460485.1 Lachnospiraceae bacterium
ACAGCGGATCGTGATCACGGAATTACCGTATATGGTGAATAAGGCGAATCTCATTAAGAAGATCGCGGATCTGGTAAAAGAGAAGAAGGTAGAAGGAATCACAGAGCTTCGTGATGAATCTTCCCGGGAAGGTATGCGGGTTGTTATCGAGCTTCGGAAGGATACGAATGCGAATCTGCTGATGAAGAAGTTATACAAGCATACGCAGCTGCAGGACACCTTCGGAGTAATCATGCTGGCACTTGTGAATAATGAGCCGAAGGTATTAAATCTTCTTGATATGCTGACCTATTACTTAAAGCATCAGGAAGAGGTTGTTACCAGAAGAACCAGATATGACTTAAATAAGGCAGAGGAGCGCGCGCATATTGTAGAAGGATTATTGATCGCCTTAGACAATATCGACCGTGTAATCCAGATCATCCGCGGATCTAAGACCGTACAGGATGCAATGGCAAGCTTGATGCAGGAATTCTCACTGTCTGAGATTCAGGCACGTGAGATCGTCGATATGCGTCTGCGTCGTCTGACCGGTCTGGAACGCGAGAAGTTAGAGCAGGAATATAAGGAATTAAAGGAACGGATCGCAGAACTGAAGGCAATCCTTGCTGACCATAAGAAGCTGCTAGGCGTTATTAAGGAGGAATTATTGATCGTTGCGACCAAGTATGGTGATGATCGTAAGACCTCGATCGGTCCGGATGAAGATGATATTACCGATGAAGAATTGATCAAGCGTGAAAATGTTGTAATAGCAATGACGAAGCTTGGTTATATTAAACGTATGTCCGCAGATAACTTCAAGTCGCAGAACCGCGGCGGCAAGGGAATTAAGGGTATGCAGACTATTGAAGATGATTTTATTGAAGAGCTGATCATGACAACGACACATCACAATGTTCTGTTCTTTACGAATCTGGGACGAGTATACCGTTTAAAGGCATATGATATTCCGGAGTCCGGACGTACCGCGAGAGGTGTGGCGATCGTGAATCTGCTGCAGATGCAGGCAGAGGAGCATATTACCGCAGTCATTCCGATCCGTGATTTTGTACCGGGACGCTATCTCTTCATGGCAACGAAGCATGGTATGGTGAAGAAGACACCGCTTCATGCCTTTGAGAATATCCGGAAAAATGGACTTGCAGCGATCACACTTCGGGAGGATGATGAGCTGATCGAAGTGAAATCAACGAATAACCGGAAGGAAATTCTGTTAGTGACCAAGCTGGGTATGTGTATCCGGTTTGCCGAGACCGATGCAAGAAGTACCGGACGTACCTCTATGGGTGTTCGTGGTATCAACCTGAATCCGGGTGATGAAGTGATCGGTATGCAGATGGATTCCCAGGGCGATGATCTTCTGATCGTATCCGAGAACGGACTTGGCAAGCGAACTTCTATGGATGAATTCACACCACAGAACCGTGGCGGTAAGGGTGTGAAGTGCTACAAGATCAACGAGAAGACCGGTAATGTGGTAGGCGTGAAGGCTGTGAAGGAAGACAATGAGATCATGCTCATTTCCACTGAGGGTATCGTGATCCGAATCCATTGTAAGGATATCTCGCGCTTAAGCCGTGTAACCTCCGGCGTAAAGCTGATTAATATGGATACCGAGCATAACATCAGTGTTGCGAGCATCGCGAAGGTTCGGGATACCGATCCGGAGGAGGAATACCGCCGGTTGGAGCAGCAGATGTTAGAAGAGCAGGAAGCAGGAATTGTCGAGGATGATGTGATCGAAGATACAGATGCTGAGATCCTTGGTGAGGGAGCCGAAAGCGACGGTTTGGATGAAAATCATTCGGAAGGCGGCAATTAAGAGTAACAGGCAGAGATAAGGATTCCGATTCGCATGTTGCAAGATTATTGGGGGTGTTGCGGATGGATTTTGAAGCATTCAAGAATATATCAAGCCAGGCAGAATCATTTTATGATACGTTAATCATGGTGATCATGTGTATTGCTGCTCTGTTATTGATCCTTGTTCTGGTATGGTTAATGATCAAATTATCAGAGCTGATCAGCAGGAAGAGAAGCGGTAAGAAGAAGCCGGAGAAATCGGATGAAGAAGAGATCTTCGGAGATTAACTGTATATGTAAAGCAGGGTATCGTATGCGAACAATTAATACAAATGAAATTATAACTGCATTAAAAGAAATGTGTGTAGAAGCCAATCTCTCATTATCGCCGGATATGGCAGACCGTATTCATGAGGCAGCGGAGCGGGAAGATAGTGAACTTGGAAGCCGAATTCTGGGACAGTTATGTGAGAACATGGTCATTGCGTCTGAGGAGCAGATTCCAATATGTCAGGATACCGGTATGGCAATCGTATTTGTTAAGCTCGGACAGGAGGTTCATGTGGAAGGCATGAACCTCACTGACGCAATCAACGAAGGAGTCAGACAAGGATATACGGAAGGGTATCTTCGCAAATCTGTAGTCAATGATCCGTTAATTCGTACAAACACCGGGGATAATACACCGGCGATCATTCATTATGATATTGTACCGGGAGATCAACTGGAGATCATGATCGCGCCGAAGGGATTCGGGAGCGAGAATATGAGTAAACTCTATATGTTGAAGCCGGCAGACGGGATTGAAGGTGTGAAGCAGGCCGTTATTCAGACGGTACGGGATGCCGGACCGAATGCCTGTCCGCCGATGGTTGTAGGTGTTGGTATTGGCGGCGATTTTGAGAAGAGCGCAATTCTCGCAAAGACTGCATTGACACGGAATACAAATGAACATTCTTCGCTTTTGCATATCGCGGAATTAGAGAAAGAACTTCTGGTGGAATTGAATCAGCTTGGAATCGGACCGGGTGGACTTGGTGGTAAGACTACTGTGTTAGCGGTAAATATTGAGACCTATCCGACGCATATTGCGGGACTTCCTGTGGCGGTCAATATCTGTTGTCATGTGAACCGTCATGTGAAACGCGTGCTGTAGCCAGATGTGTATTACAGAGAATCGGGCAGACTACGAGTTCCGGTTAATACAGATCAAAGTGATTGAACAGTTACAAGATTGGGCTGCTTCCAAAGAATATTGGATTATTATTGATATTTAATTATAACAGGATCGTATAAGATGAAAAGTATATATATTGTCGTCTCTCAGACGGGGACGATTCTTTCGCGTATTATCAAATTCTTAAAAAAAAGGGAATATAACCATGTATCGATCGGTATGGATTACCGGCTCAGGTATATGTTTTCTTACGGACGATTGAATCCGTATAATACTTTTATCGGAGGCTTTGTACATGAATCTCCGTATCACGGAACCTTCAAACGGTTCAAGAATACGAAGGCCATTGTCTATGAGGTTAAGGTTACCGAAGAGGTTTACCGGGATATGGTGTCTTATCTGTGTGAAATGAAGCGGCATCCGGAAATCTACCGCTATAATTATATGGGACTTTATCTGGGAGCCATTAACGTACATTATCAGCCGGAGAATCATTTCTACTGTTCCGAATTCGTGCGGCATATGCTGGTACGGTACGGACTCGCAGAACGGAAAGAATTCAAAGATATTGTGGAACCGTCGGATTTCATGGACATTATTCCAGAGAAGAAGATCGTGTTTAAAGGCTTGTTATCCGATTATAGAAAGAAGTATGAGGCTTCGATACGGAAGTCATGATGAGGTATAGAAATTAGAATGGAAAGATATATTCAGGCACCAATCAGTAAGGAACAGATAAAGGAGCTTCGTGCCGGTGATTATGTATATATCACTGGTACAATCTACACGGCACGGGATGCCGCGCATAAGCGGATGTATGAGGCATTGCAGAAGGGCGAAGAGATACCGTTTGACCTTCATGATAATATCATCTATTATCTGGGACCGACTCCTGCAAGAGAGGGGCAGGTAATCGGATCTGCGGGTCCTACGACCAGCTCTCGCATGGATAAGTATGCGCCGCTTCTGATGCAGCGGGGACTTTCCGGAATGATCGGCAAGGGGAAGCGTTCGCCGGAGGTCTTGTCGGCGATCCGGGAGAATACCTGCGTCTATCTGGCAGCTGTCGGCGGGGCCGGTGCGCTGCTGTCGAAGTGTATTAAAGAGTCTGAGGTAATTGCCTACGAAGATCTCGGAACCGAAGCAATCCGCAGACTTCGTGTAGAGAAGCTGCCGGCGATCGTGATCGCGGACTGTGAGGGCAGCAATCTGTATGAGACGGCTGTGGAGGATTATCTTAACGCTCATAATAACGAATGAAGATAGAATTGTTGAATAAGGCTGAATGATAAGGCAGAACAGGAAGGAATCACGAATGAAGATAAGACGCGCAGAGGATAGAGATACAGCAAGGATCATGGAGTTATTACGGCAGGTCAACAATGTCCACAGTGATGTAAGACCGGATTTGTTTCTTCGGGATAAGACCAAATATACGGAAGAGGAACTTCAGGCAATCATGCAGCATGAAGATCTCCCCATCTTTGTAGCCGTTGATGAGAGTGACCGCGTAATGGGATATATGTTCGGTAAACTGGAATCTCATGTGAAAGATAATAATTTTCCGGATATCACGACATTTTATATTGATGATCTCTGCGTGGATGAGGCAAGCCGCGGACAGCATGTAGGCAAAGCACTATATGATTATACCGTACAATATGCGAAGGCAATCGGCTGCTACAATCTTACACTGAATGTTTGGGAAGGGAATGCAGGCGCGCAGGCATTCTATGACGCATGCGGACTGAAGCCGTTAAAATACGGATTGGAGACAGTTCTTTAAAAACAGTTGACAAATAGGGGTTCATTTGCTAATCTAATACAGATGCCACAACAAAATATATGTTATGATTCAGGCGAGGAGAAATACTCAAGAGGCTGAAGAGGCGCCCCTGCTAAGGGTGTAGGTCGGGCAACCGGCGCGAGGGTTCAAATCCCTCTTTCTCCGCTCAAAAAAGTCAGCAGACCGCTGACTTTTTTTGTGGACTTTTTTCGGAATATGCATTAGAATTTAAATAAGATGACAGGTTAGAGTAGTTTTCATAATTGATTTCATTTAGGAATGGGGGATAAAAATGGTAAAAAAACTGCAAAAGCAATTATTGGTAATGTCCGCTGTGTTATCTATGATAGTTAGTGTACCCGGGGCAGGGATAAGTGTAAGTGCAGCGGAAGCAGATGATGACCAGCCGGTCATTGAGCAGGTGTCAGAAGAGACATTACCGGATGCTGAAGCAGATATACCGGAATTAGAAGAGGATATTTCAGATCCTGCGCAAAGTATTCCGGAAATAGAAACAGAAGAAGCTAGTTCGGAAGTAGAGCAGACAGTTCCGGAAGAGGAGGAAGTTGTATCAGAAGAAGAGAACGATATTCCGGAAGTAGTTCTTCAAACAGATTCTGAAGCAGAGCTGCAGACTGCAGTTAAAGAGGATACACGGAAGCGGACGTATCATGACGATTTCAGAATTAATATCAGCAGTATTGAAGAACTGAGTAAAGCTGAAGGTATATCAGAGACTGAAATAGAGGCAACTACGGCAACGTTACCTTCATCATATCGGACACCATACATTACCTCCGTTAAGGATCAGAATCCATATGGAACCTGTTGGGCACATGCCTTTGTATCTGCAGCAGAATCCAATATGATCAAGAATAAATTGGCAGATAGTAATGTGAATCTTTCAGAGCTTCATCTGGCATATTTTATGTATCATCCGGCAACGGATCCGTTAGGCGGTTTGGCGGGAGACGATTTTTATCTCACGGGAGATGAGAATTTTTTGGACGGCGGTGGTAACGATATGTTTGCCACATTTCTCGTTTCCTCATGGCAGGGGCTGGCCGATGAAAGTACGGCTCCGTATTCGAATGCAGATTATGATCTGGTTCTTAAGGATTCTATTGCTTATAAAGATGCCGCGCATTTGGAGAATGCATACTGGATCTCTATGTCAGATCCGAAGCTGGTAAAAGCAGCTCTAAAAAAATACGGTGCTGCAGCAGTATCCTATTATGATGATGACATATATTATAATCAGGAAAGCTGCTGGTATTGTGAGAATCCTTTGGCTATTTATTGTCCGGATTATAGGGGTACCAATCATTCTGTAACCCTGGTTGGCTGGGATGATAATTTCAGTAAGAATAATTTTGGAACATATAAGCCGTCAAAGAATGGGGCATGGCTGATCAAGAACAGCTGGGGATCGGATTTTGGTAATGACGGTTACTGTTGGATATCTTATGAAGATATAGGACTGAATTATTATAGTGATGCTGAGTTCTATATTATGGGACCTGCAGATAATTATGATTACAATTATCAATATGATGGTTCTATAGATTATGCTGTTACAACGGAACATTATAAGCAGGCCAATGTATATACTGCGACTTCCAATCAAACATTAGAGGCTGTAGGTTTTTATACGGCAGATGCGTTATATGATTATAAAATTACTATATATAAGAACTGCAAATCTTCATCGCCAACGGGGGCTGTTATGACAAGCCAGTCCGGAAGAGAGACCTATGCAGGATTTCATACGGTAGAGTTAAATACACCGATCGCATTAAAGAAGGGTGAAAAGTTCTCGGTTGTAATTGAACAGTCAACATCCGCGAGCGATTATTTGTATATATATTATGATGAGAGTTTGGATGAGGAAGGTGTATGGTTTGGAGCGGTATCCAGTGCAAAGCCGGGTCAAAGTTATTTGTATAACGGTAATGCTTGGACGGATATCAGTGAAAGCGGCGGCAATTGCAAGATCAAAGCTTATACGAAAAAAGGCATATCCGCTGACGCAAAGATGGGAGTTACCGGACTGAAGCTCAATAAATCATCTGTCGATATTTTAAAGGGTAAGACATATCAGTTAAAGGGAACAGTTACACCAAGTGACGCAACAAATAAGCAATTAAATTGGATAAGCAGTGATACAAGTGTTGCTACGGTTAACAGCAAGGGCGTAGTAACGGCAAAGAAGGTCGGTAAGGCTACGATTACCTGTAAAGCTAAGGATGGTAGCGGAATTAAGGCAAACTGTACGGTTACGGTAAAGCAGCCGGTTACTTCTATTACGCTTGATTATTCAACAGCAAGCGCGTATACCGGAATGACACTTCCACTGACTGCTAAAGTGTCCCCGAGTAACGCGGCAAACAAAAAGGTTACATGGAAGAGCAGCAATACCGCGGTTGCCACAGTTAACAGTAATGGTGTGGTAACTGCCAAAAAGGCGGGTACAGCAACGATTACCTGTACGGCGGCAGATGGAAGCAAGGTTGCCGGAAAATGTATCTTTACGGTAATGGATTGTACTAAGACACAGGCATTTGTCGTCCGGTTATATATCAAGTGTCTCGGAAGACAGGTCGATCCATCAGGATATGATCATTGGTGTTCGGTATTGAATAATCATGAACGAAGCGGAGCACAGGTTGCCTATGGATTTGTGTTTAGTGATGAATATAAGAATAAGAATACAACGGATGATGTATTTGTTACCATGTTGTATCAGGTCTTCATGGATCGACAGCCGGATGCGGATGGCAAACAGCATTGGTTGGATCTTCTGAGTCAGGGGGTATCTAGAGAGTTTGTCTTCAGCCGTTTTGTACAATCCGAGGAGTATACGCAGATCTGTCAGTCCTATGGAATTGATCGGGGAACCTTTACCGTTACACAGGCAAGAGATCAGAATGTGAATGTTACAATGTTTGTGAACCGGCTTTATGTAAAGGCTCTTGGACGAAGCTGGGATGAAAGCGGAATAAATCATTGGTGTAATGAAATCCTGACGAAGAACCGGACACCGGAACAGGTTGCCGAGGCATTTATTACATCACCGGAATTCCGGAACAAGAACTTAAGTGATGAAGAATATATCAAAGTATTATATAGGACATTCTTAGGAAGAGAATATGATCAGAGCGGGCTTGCCCATTGGAAAGGAGAGCTTGCAAGAGGTTGTTCCAGAGATGAGATTCTGCATCGCTTCGCAACTTCTGCTGAGTTTCGACAGATTCAGGCTTCCTTTGGTTTATAAACTACACACAGAATTACTTTTTTAATGATTAATCTTAACCCATAAGAAGAATATGATTGAATTAAGAAGAACAGGAGGGCATTATGAAAAAGAGAATAAGACTTACAATATCATGGTTTTCAATGTTATTATTAGTACTTCAGGTATTGCCTTCCATCAATTTGTCTGTGGTCATGGCAGAAGATATGGATGATGCGGTCTCAGATTCTTATTCTGATGATGAGCAAGATGTTTCGATACTTAATTATCACGGAGAGGATGAGATTGTGATCGAGAGTATTGAGGAACAGATCCGTATAGCACCGGAGATCCTGGATAATTTGGAGAATCCGGAGTATGAGGCAGATGATGTTGAAGAGGAACAAGAATTATTAGTGCCGATCTTTATAACAGAGAAGGAGTCACAGAAAGCAACCGAAGAATCAGATATAGAATCGGAAGATGTAGAATTGATCAGTTCCGATATGGAACATCTTGAGACAGTCAGTATAGACAGCGTCTATCAATCTCCGTATATTACATCTGTTAAGAATCAAGGGTCATATGGAACCTGCTGGGCACATGCATTTATGGCAGTGGCAGAAGCGAATCTGGTCAGGCAGGAGCTTGCAGAGTCGGATGTGGATCTGTCCGAATATCAGCTGGCTTATTTTATGTATCATCCGGTAACCGATGCTCTTGGAGGGCTCGGTGGAGACGAATTCACTTGGAAAACATCTTATGAGTCTCATTATATTGATGTCGGCGGCAATCAGCAGCTGGCAACCTATCATGTAGCTTCGTGGCAGGGACTGGCAGATGAATTGACAGCTCCGTATACTTCGATATCAATCAATAATGACGATCCGGAACAGGATTCTTCTCTGGATCTGGAACTGGCATACGATCAGGATGTTGTTCACTTGAAGAATGCATATTGGATATCCTTGCAGGATCAGGATTATGTCAAGGCGGCAATTCAGGAATATGGGGCAGCGGCAGCGTCGTATTATCATAGTGCAAATTATTATAATCAAAATAATATACACTACTGTACATCGCCTTTGGCGGAATATTGTCCGTCATCGGTATCGACCAATCACGCAATTACCATTGTTGGTTGGGATGATACTTTCAGCAAAGAGAATTTTGGTACATATCAACCTGAGCAGGATGGGGCATGGTTATGTAAGAACAGCTGGGGAACCGCGTTCGGACAGGACGGTTATTTCTGGATCTCTTATGAAGATGCTCCGTTATTAAATGGTTTTGCCTATGTATATGAGATGGATGAGGCGGATAATTATGATTATAATTATCAATATGACGGAGCTTATGGCAGTGCGCATTACGTCGCTCCGTATAATAAACAGGAAGCCAATGTGTATACGGCAAGTTCCGATCAGACCTTGAAGGCGGTAGGGTTCTACACAGCCAATCCCGCTTATGATTATACAATCCGGATCTATGTTGAGTGTCAGACTGGTACACCGGTCGGTGAACTTATGACTACGCAGACCGGAAGTCAGTTGTATGCCGGATTCCATACCGTGGAATTGGATACCCCGATTCTGCTTCGGGAAGGAGAGACTTTCTCGGTGGTTATCGATCAGGCGGCACAGGATGAGTCAGAGACCGTGATTTATATAGATGCCGGCAATATTGATTCTAATTGGTATTCAGCGGTTTCTTCAGCTTCATCAGGACAGAGCTATATAGGGAATGGTGAATCATGGTACGATGTAAGCAGGCAAAGTTATAACTGCCGTATCAAAGCCTATACCGATGACCGGATCCCGGATGAAAGTGAGGAGGAAGATGAAGAGTCTGGCAAGGAAGACTTGAATGAGGAGAACTTGGATGGGGAAGATACTGACGATGAAGAATCAGGTGGCGAAGATCCGAAAGACGACGACGAACCGGTAATTATATATGTTGATACTATTGAGATTATATCTCCGGTTGAACAATTGGTAGTGGGAGATACCTATACATTTACCGCTTTGGTTTTACCGGATGATGCAGATGATACAGATATAATCTGGTCATCAGATGCTGAAGATGTTCTTTCAATAGATGAAGCATCGGGTTATGCCAAAGCTTTGTCGGCAGGAACAGCGACCATTACCTGCACGGCGGCGGATGGTAACGGAGCAAGCGATTCTCTTCAGATAACGATAGAGGAACCGGATGTTTCGGTAACGTCCATTATTCTGAATGAGACGGAGCAGCAGCTGGTTCCGGGGCAGTCTTATGCATTGGAGGCAACGGTAATGCCAGAAAATGCAACAGACCAGAATGTGATCTGGACTAGTTCCGATCCTTCCATAGCTGAAGTTACAGATGAAGGAATTGTGACAGCCAAGGCGGCAGGGACGACGACTATCACCTGTACGGCAGCAGATGGCAGCAGCGTGAAGGCAGCTTGTAAGGTAACGGTCAAGCAACCGGTAACGAAGATCACATTGAATAAGACAAGTGCCGGACTGTTCATTGGCAAGACATTGACTATAAGTGCGGCGGTGACTCCGACAACGGCTTCCAATCGTACTGTAACGTGGAAGAGCTCAAATACAAGTGTAGCAACAGTAACAGCAAAAGGTGTTGTAACAGCCAAAGCAGTAGGAACGGCAACCATCACCTGTACGGCAGCAGATGGCAGCGGTGTGAAGGCAGCTTGTAAGATAACGGTCAAGCAACCGGTAACGAAGATCACATTGAATAAGACAAGTGCCGGACTGTTCATTGGCAAGACATTGACTATAAGTGCAGCGGTGACTCCGACAACGGCTTCCAATCGTACTGTAACGTGGAAGAGCTCAAATACAAGTGTAGCAACAGTAACAGCAAAAGGTGTTGTAACAGCCAAAGCAGTAGGAACGGCAACCATTACCTGTACGGCAGCAGATGGCAGCGGTGTGAAGGCCACCTGTAAAATAACCGTAACGAAACCGATAACAAAGATTACGTTGAATAAGACAAGTGCTAAGATATTCATAGGTAAGACTGTTACGTTAAAATCGACGGTATCACCAAGTAATGCAACAAATCGCAACGTTACATGGAAGAGTTCCAATACAAGTGTTGCGACAGTATCTTCTGCCGGTGTTGTAACAGGTAAGAAAGCAGGAACGGCAACGATTACCTGTACAGCTAAGGATGGCAGTGGAGTAAAAGCAACCTGCAAGATAACCGTAACGAAACCGGTAACGAAGATTACGTTGAATAAGGCAGCTGCATCTATCAAAGCCGGGAAGACCGTGAAGTTATCTGCTGCTGTCACTCCGACCAATGCAACTGATCGGAGTGTTATCTGGAGCAGCTCGAATACGAGCATCGCAACGGTATCTTCTACCGGGGTTGTAACAGCCAAGAAGGCCGGAACAGTGACGATCACATGTAAAGCCAAGGATGGCAGCGGAGTGAAAGCAACGTGTAAGATAACAGTTAAGTAATGCCGGACATTAAGGTCTGCAAACTGTGTACACAATAATATAAAAAGTATGTTAAATATTGATAATATACTTTAAAAGACGGAAAAGTAATGATATAATATGTGTACTTAATATACTTTAATGTAGGAAAAGAAATATAAATTGTATAAGCAGGGCTTGTTGATCTATTATAGAATCAAGATTAAGCAGGACAGGAGGTGCTGATAATAAATGAAGAAAAAGAACGTAAAAACAATGATTGCAATCGTATCGGTTGTTCTTTTGGTGGTCAGCAGTTTGTCCTGGTTCAACATTGCTATATTTGCGGAGAACAGTGCGGAAATTGAATTATCCGCGATTGATGCCAGTATAGAAGAAGCCTATATGGCAACAGAAGAGTTGGAAATAGCAGATTCAGAAAACTCAGATTCACAAGAGTCAGAATCGGAAGATTATGTAACAACAGACTTAGGAGAAGTAATTCCGGATGATTCGGAGATTGAAGAAGCAGAAGCCACAGAAGCGGAATTGAATATCGAATCTACAGAATCTGAGCCGGAATTGACGGATGATTCAGGTATAGCGGAGTCTGTAATATATGATACGGAAGCTGATGCAGTGGTGGAAGAGCCGGAAATTGCTGCCGAGACAGCAGAAGTTGAAGAGATCCTGATCCCAACACCACATATAGAAGCGGTTGAAGATATCCGTATTCCGGGTTATAAGCCGAAAACATCTGTTGCATCTGTTGCTTCGGGTGTGCCAACAGCAGTAGCTGAGAATGATATTACGCCGGAACGGAGCAGCAATACATACAGGATTAATTATATTATGTTTGGCGGTACCAATAATTCTAATAATCTGACATCCGTGTCTTCTGACAGTGGTGAATTGGTTAAGTTCTATCCACCGACGAAAGCCGGGTTTGAATTTGCCGGGTGGTACACAGACAAGTACAGTCCGGATGAAATTCAAAGATGGAATGTTGGGCATACGCCGCATCAGCAGGTTAATAACTGGGCACTGAACAGTTACGGCGCATATGGATTGTCAGAAGATGAGGCTGATTACTGGTGGCATAATTCATTTGTTCCGAATCGTATGTCCGGATATAGTAATCTGAAAGTATATGATAACAATATTTATGTGCTTGCCGCATGGCTTCCTGTGCGGTATTCGGTAACCTTTGATGGTAACGGAGGGACTTATAACGGAAGAACATCCGTACAGAATACCTACATATACGGTTCTGGCAATACCTGCCCGAATATAACATTTTACCGCAAAGGGTATACATTTAACGGATTCCTGATATCTAAGAACGGATGCTACAATAATCTGTCGGGAGTGGGATATACGGCATGCAAACCGTCAGCGATCGGTGATCTTGATCAGATGGTATCGATCAGAGAGGAGAATAATTCATCCTTTGTACTGACGGCGGACTGGACCAAAGACAAGTATTCGATCCAATATGTCTTGAATGGCGGTACTTCGAATTCGAATCCTACAACCTATACGATTGATGATACTGTCAAATTGCAGAATGTATCACGTACCGGTTACAAGTTCGGCGGTTGGTTCAGAGATTCTTCTTTCACAAATCAGATAACGCAGATTGCTCAGGGAAGCACCGGTAATCAAACCCTTTATGCAAAATGGATTCCGTATACTTACTCTATTACATATAATAAGAACGGCGGAAGCGGAAGCATGACCGGAACAACAGGCTGTAAGTATGGTACATCTTATAAGCTTCCGAAGAATGCTTTTACTAAGAAGAATTATACATTCACAGGGTGGAACACCAAAGCAGACGGTACCGGAACGGCATATGCCAATAGTGCGTCCGTGAAGAATCTGTCATCGAAAAACGGCGGTAAGGTAATTCTCTATGCACAGTGGAAGCTGACAGAATATAAGATTACTTATTATTTGAACGGTGGAAGTAATCATCCGAATAATCCTGCAACCTATAATATCAAAAAAGGTGTGACATTAGGAAGTCCAAGCAGAGCCGGTTATACCTTTGCAGGCTGGTATGCCGACAAGAATTATAAAACCAAATCATCTACGATCAAACAAGGCAGTACGGGAGCAAAAGCCTTCTATGCAAAATGGACAGCGAATAAGTATACGATCGTTTATAACCGTAATGGCGGAACCGGAACGGCGATTGCCAATAAGACGGGATGTGTATATGGCAAGACATATACACTTGCAAAGAATACCTATAAGAAGAATGGTTATACATTTATTGGCTGGAATACCAAGGCTGACGGAAGCGGGAAGAATTATGATAATGGAGCATCCGTAAAGAATCTTACCACGAAGAACGGTGGAAAAGTGACTTTATATGCTACATGGGCCGTAACAGAGTATCCGATCACATATAATCTGAACGGTGGCAGGGACACAACAGATAATCCAATGTACTATACACAATTTCAGGCGGTTACTTTGAAGAATCCAAGCAGAACGGGTTATACCTTTGCAGGTTGGTATTCCGACAAGAACTTCAAGAATAAGGTAACTACCATCGCGAAAGGAAGTACAGGAAGCAAGACTTTCTATGCCAAATGGACTGCCAATAAGTATACGATTACTTATAATGGCAACGGCGCAACCGGCGGCACGATGGCAAGTACGAGCTGTACTTACGGAAATAGTGTTAGTCTTCGCAAGAACGGATATACTAGGCGAGGCTATACCTTCGCCGGCTGGTCTAAAAATGCTAACGGAAGCGGAACAGTATATGCGAACGGTGCCTCTGTAAAGAACCTGACGGGAACCAAGAATGGAACTGTGAATCTGTATGCGCAGTGGCGGACAGTGAATTATACGATAACGTATGTCTTAAATGGCGGAGAGAATGCTGCGGATAATCCGACAACTTATACGGTCAACAGCACGGATACTTTGAGGAAGCCTACCAAAACCCGCAGTGTATTCCTTGGATGGTATACCGATGCGGCATGTACCAATCAGATTACCACTCTGTCCGGAATGACCGGTAATCTTACCTTATATGCAAGCTGGCGGGATAAGGTTCAGGTTACCTGCAGCAGATGTGGTGGATATGGAAAAGTAGCATGTTCCCATTGTGGTGGAAGCGGTCGGAAGACGTGTACTGCTTGTGGCGGAGCCGGCAAGAAATTCTACAATCATGAGTATCTAACATGTAAGACCTGTAATGGGGCTAAGTATGTAAATTGCTTTTATTGTAGAGGTTACTGCACAGAAGACTGTACTCTATGTGGCGGCTACGGATATGTATGGCAGTAAGATTAGTAATGAGATCAATATGTTATGAATTAGGGGATAACAGTCCGAAAAGGGCTGTTATCCTTTTTTATACATAAGAGAATTTAGAATAGAGGAGTCTGCAAATTGTGTACACATTAGGATAAAAAGTTTATTAAAATCCATCAATTCACTTTAAAAGTTGAATAAAGGATGCTATAATAGGAACACGAAATAGACACATCATGAAGAAAGATTAATATTATAAAGTATAAGATTCGGATTCCTGATATTTGACAAGATCAGGATCAAGTAAGACAGGAGGTGCTGATAAATGAAGAAAAAGAATATGAAATCAATTATCGCGATTGTATCGGTGGTTCTTCTGGTACTCAGCAGTCTGTCCTGGTTCAATATTGCTATATTTGCTGAGAATAGCGCAGAGATGGAATTATCAGCCATTGATTCCAGTATTGAAGAAGCCGCTACAGCGACAGAGGAAACGGAAGCCATAGGATCAGATCCATCCGTTGATGTGGAGTCTGCGGAGACAGATACGGAGACGAGTGTGAATATTGAGGAGGCAGTACCGCCGGTAATCGAAGAGATCTCGATTCCGACACCGCAGATAGAAGCGGTCGAAGATATCAGTATTCCGGATGATATGCCGGAAATACCGGTTATTTCCGATGATTCCGATATGCCGGAAGCAGACGGGGATGATGACACTACAGAAGAACAGAGCAGCGGTACTTATTATATCAATTATATTCTGTTTGGCGGAACCAATGATCCGAGGAATCTGGCATCCGTACCTGCCGACAGCGGAGAATTGGTAAAGTTTTATTCGCCAACCAAGGACGGCTATGCATTTGCCGGATGGTACACAGACAGGTATAGTCCTGAAGAAATGGAAAATTGGAATGTTGGACATACACTGTTTCAGCCGATTCATAACTGGGCATTGAACGGTAGAGGAAGATTCGCATATGTGTCGACAAATGAGGAAAGGGATTATTGGTGGTACAGATCGTTTGTTCCGAATCGTATATCTGACACTAATCTGGATGTATATGATGATAATATATACGTTCTTGCCGGATGGGTTCCGGCACAGTACACGGTAACCTTTGATGGGAACGGTGGAACTTATGATGGAATGGAATACGTGCAGAATATCTATACATACGGTTCAGACAATATCTGTCCTGACATCTCGTTTTATCGAAAGGGATATACATTTAACGGATTCCTGATACCTGAAAATGGGCAGTATAATGATTTTTCAAGAGCGGGAGATACGGCTTATAAACCGTCAGAGATCGGTGATCTCGATCAGATGTTATCAGTTGATGAAGAGAATAATAATTCTTTCTTTGTTCTGACGGCAGACTGGTCGATGGATACCTATTCGATCCAATATGTCTTAAATGGCGGTACTTTGAATCGGAATCCAGCTTCCTATACGGTTGCTGATACGATCGATTTGCAAAGTGTATCACGTACCGGTTACCAATTTGCCGGATGGTATACGGATGCATCTCTTACGCATCGAATCACACGGATTACCGAAGGTACGGTCGGGGATCTAACTCTCTATGCGAAATGGTCTCCGAATACGTATTCCATTATGTATAATAAAAACGGCGGAAGCGGAAGTATGTCTGCGGCGACGGGGTGTAAGTACAATTCTTCTTATAAGCTTTCGAAGAATGCGTTTACGAAGAAGAATTATACCTTCGCCGGCTGGAACACCAAAGCAGACGGATCCGGTACAGCGTATGCCAACGGAGCCTCCGTGAAGAACCTTACATCAAAAGATGGTGGCAAGATCATTCTCTATGCCCAGTGGAAGCTGACGGATTATAAGATTACTTATTATTTGAATGGTGGGAAAAACCATTCGAATAATCCGACAACCTATAACTATAAAACGGGCGTGACGCTTGGAAGTCCAAGTAGAACCGGCTATACCTTTGCCGGCTGGTATACAGACAAGAATTACAAGACCAAATCCGCAACGATCAAACAGGGCAGTTCCGGCAATAAAGCTTTCTTTGCAAAATGGACGGCCAATAAGTATACGATTGCATATAATCGGAATGGCGGTACCGGAACGGCGATCGCGAATCAGACCGGACGTGAATATGACAAGACTTATACTCTTGCAAAAAATACGTATAAGAGAACCGGATATACCTTTGCCGGGTGGAACACCAAGGCAGATGGAAGCGGAACAACCTATAAGAATGGGGCATCTGTGAAAAACCTCACTACTAAGAACGGTGGAAAGGTAACTTTGTATGCAACATGGGTTGTGACGAAATATTCGATCACATATAATCTGAATGGTGGCAAGAACGCATCAGCCAATCCTTCATATTATACCTATTTTCAGACGGTTACCTTGAAGAATCCAAGCAGAGCCGGATATACCTTTGCCGGCTGGTATTCTGATAAGAACTTTAAGAATAAAGTAACCTCTATTGCGAAGGGAAGTAAAGGCAGCAAGACGCTCTATGCAAAATGGACTGCCAATAAGTATACGATCACGTATAGTGGTAATGGCGCGACGAATGGTACGATGGCAAAAACGAATTGTACTTACGGTAAGAATGTAAGCCTTCGTACGAATGGATATACCCGTCGTGGATATACCTTTGCCGGTTGGTCTACAAGTCCGGGCGGAGGTGGAACCATATATGCGAACGGAGCATCCGTGAAGAATCTGACTACAGCGAAGAACGGAACGGTTACTCTGTATGCGCAGTGGAGTGCAGTGAATTACACCATAACTTATATCTTAAATGGCGGTCAGAACGCATCGGGGAATCCGTCAACCTATACGATCAACAGTACGATCACACTGAAGAGTGCTACGAAAGCAAATTATGCTTTCCTCGGATGGTACACAGATGCGGCATGCACCAATCAGATTACCACCATATCCGGAAGAACCGGAAATCTTACCTTATATGCCGGCTGGCGGCATAAGGTTGAGGTGACCTGCAGTAAATGTGGCGGATACGGAAAGGTTCCATGCTCCCATTGCGGAGGCGTCGGCGAGATAACTTGTCGTGTCTGTTATGGAAGAGGGCAGTGGTATAATACAATCACGCATGAGTATCAAAGATGCAGTGCATGTTATGGCTCGGGTGCCAAGGACTGCAGCTATTGCTTCAGAGGTATGGATACCTGTTATACCTGTGGCGGTACCGGGGTCGTGTGGAAATAGGATTAATAATAAGGTTGATAATAAAGTTAATGATATGAAATGATTCAAGGATAACAGTTCGTAAGGGCTGTTATCCTTTTTTGTGAAGATTATGAGTTACAGAACCTCAATAGAAGGATTGAATCAAAGATGTTCTAATGATATAATTTACATTGGTACGACATAATATACGAATGAAGGAGGGAGCAATATGCCTGGGTTTACAAGTGGAGTTGTGATTGCAGTTGTTGTTCTGGTTGTCCTGCTTATCCTGTTTTTCCTGATAGGATATGTGAAGGCACCGCCGGATATGGCTTACATTATTTCCGGTTTTAAGAAGAAGTCGAAGGTGGTCATTGGGCGGGCCAGTATCCGGATTCCATTCTTTGAGCGACTGGATAAGCTGAATCTGCGGTTGATCTCTATTGATGTTAAGACGAGTTCTGCAGTTCCGACCTCGGATTATATCAATATCAATGTAGATGCAACGGTCAATGTTAAGATCAGCAATGAGCCGGATAAGCTGCGGCTGGCGGCAGAGAACTTCTTAAATAAGCCGACCGAGTATATATCTTCTGTGGCACGAGAGGTGTTGGAAGGTAATGTCCGTGAGATCGTCGGTAAGATGAAGTTAGAGGAAATGGTTTCCGACCGGCAGAAGTTCGCGAATCTGGTTAAGGAAAATGCGGAACCGGACCTTGCTGCAATGGGTCTTGATATTATTAGTTTTAACGTTCAGAACTTTGTGGACGGTAATGAAGTAATCGAGAATCTCGGTATTGATAATATTGTTAAGATCAAGAAAGCGGCAGCGATCGCGCGTGCGGAATCCGAGCGTGACATCAAAGTGGCACAGGCTGCGGCTGATAAAGAATCCAATGATGCAGCTGTTGCGGCACAGACAGAGATTGCCAAGAAGCAGAATGAATTGGCAATCAAGAAATCTGAACTCATGATGGATGCTGATACGAAGCGGGCGATGGCGGATGCTGCGTATGAGATCCAGAAAGAGGAACAGCGTAAGACGATCGAGATCACGACGGCGAATGCGAACATTGCGAAGCAGGAACGTGAGATTGAATTAAAGCAAAAAGAAGTATCTGTAAGAGAACAGGCGTTAGAGGCAGAAGTC
>JAFUAW010000029.1 GCA_017460485.1 Lachnospiraceae bacterium
GTCCTTCGTCTCTTCCTCATATAAGAATTCGTAAGAAGGATTGTAGATTACCTCGGTAGCACCGGTAATGCCGTACTTGCTCAAATCAACATTTGCCATTTTCTTTACCTCGTTTCTATGTATTTTATTGATACGATTCTCGTCATATGAAAACCGTAATATTCACAAGTTCAAGTATATAATTTTCTAATATTTGTGTCAATGAAAAATCTGTTAAATTCTGTTCAAGACCGCTGAAATAGAGGATTTTTATCAACCTGTATAAAAGTGGGACTGCCGCCTTATAATAAGCAGCAGTCCCTAGAGAGATGGATATTACGCTTCTTTCTTGATTGCAGGAAGCTTATAGATGAACTTGACATTGCCGTTGCTACCGTCTGCAATACCGGTAAAGGTCTGATAATTCTCACTTGCATCTATTACTGCCTGAAGCCGGTTGGTAAGAGGTTTCAGATCTCCGGTATAAGCGTCGACTAATTTTTGAATGCCTTCACTATTGAATTCCATCATGCCATCGCATAAGCTGTGTGCGCCGTCATTTAACTGATCAACACCGTCTATGATCCTTCCGGTTGCCTTGTTTAATTCGGATGCGCCATTGCGAAGCACAGTGCTGTTGGAATCTAATCTTTGTGCGCCTGTTGACAGATCATCCAGACCGGAGGATAACTGCTGTACTCCTTCGTAAGCGGTACCGACACCGGTACTTAAGTCTGATGCTCCTTTACTTAAAGAGTCGGCACCGTCCATTAAGGTCTTCATATCGCCACTTGCAGCAGAAGTCTGTATATTGCTTTCTACACCGCTTAATGCCTGAACGGCTCCGCATGCACGGTTCAATCCGGCCAGAATAGTCGTATACTGTGTGGTGGTCTGTGACTTGATCGTTTCTGTTACATTTTCTGTAATTAAGTCAGTTATTGTATTTGTAACATTTTCCGTGATCATATTTGTGATTGTGGTCTGTACCTGTTCTGTAACAAGATTAGTGATCGTGGTCTGTACATTTTGTGTGATCATGTCCGTAATGGTGTCCTGTACTTTGGAAGCGATCAATGCTTGTAACTGTGCCTGAACACCGGTTTCAATCGCGGCCTGTATCTCTGCCGGATCTGTCATTCCCTGTGCCATAACTTCTGCGGTAACGGAAGCAGTAACGGAATCAATCAGCTCCTGATCAGACAGCACTTCATTGCTGACGGACTGTGTGATAGCATCCTTTTGCTGCATGACTTCAGCTGTTACCTGCTCTGTAATAGCATCTTTCTGCTTCAATACTTCTGTGGTAACGGAATTGGTAATGGCATCCTTTTGTGCCATGACCTCATTTGTTACTTCTTCGGTAATCTGATCCTTTTCGGCCATAACCTGCTTAGTAACTTCATCCGTGACCGGTTGTTTGATTGCTTCGCTGTAGATCCCGGCAAATGTATTCCGGGCGGTCTCTCCTGCAAAGGTGTCTGTGACGGTTCCAATATTATCAGGAGTTAATTCTGATACTTCGCAGGAAGCATAGACCAGCTTAACACCGTCTTCGGTAAGAGCGGTCTTTAATTCATTGATCGTTGCTGTCTTTGCCTGATTCATCTGGGATACCATTGAAGATGGTATGGATTGAATTCCGTTGTTGATAGCACCTGCTCCTAATGCAACCTGCTTGGCACCGTCAATAAGACCGGTACGATCTTCACTTCCGGTAAATCCTGCACGCAGCTCCTGTGACCCGGCATAAGCACTTGCGGCACCGCTGCTTACTTGTCCGACACCGCCGGTATATTCGTTAAGTCCTTCATTCAGGCTCTTCATTCCGGCAGAGAATTCATTCAGGCTTCCTTTCAGTGTGTCCAGACCGTCAGCTAATTCGGAGGAACCGTCTTCCAACTTAGAAGCAGCATCCTGCAGGGTGTCTATCATTTCATCGGCTGTTGACAGATCCAATCCATCTGCGGACATTAGGGAGCCTGCATTGATAACGACGGTCATACAGGTATCCAGTTCAAAGTCGGTAACGTCTGTGCATATTTCAAAATATTCCGGAATACGGATGTCATCGCTTAAGTCCTCCTGTTTGATATTCAGGCTTTCTGTCAGTCCCGGAAGTGTATAGCCGACTGCCATACTGCTGTTGCCGGTGGAGATCAGTTTGCCGTTCGTGATTGTAACATTTTCGGCATCTTCCGGGAGAACGATGCCCGTGATGGCGGCAAACGGTACGCTGACCGTGATCTTCTCGCCATTTACGATCTCTGTATACTCACTGTTATTGGTATAGTCAAAACGGATACGAACTGTTCCGGAAGCACCTGCCAGTTCCTTTGCGGATACCTCCTTATCATTAAGATAATATGTGATCTTTTGTGTAACAGGTGCCGCTTCGGAAGTGGTTCCCTGATAATAGATATCGTTGCCGTCTGCCTGCCATGTAAGCATATCCCCGGTCTGCCGGAAGGTCTCGTCTCCTTTGACATTCTCAATGTCCGATAAAGAAGACAGATCCTGAATGGTAGAAGAACCACCCCGGTTGTATAAATGATCGGATACGATAGTGTGATCGATACTTCCGTCCGCATTAGTGATCAAATATACGGTCTCGTCTTTATCGATGACACGGTCTGTAATCTTCATGTCTCCCAGTAATGTATCAGACAGTTCTTTAGAATTATCCGCATTGAGGGTAGTAACGGATGGAATGGTTCGTGCAGTCAGCTGATTATGCTGCGCGTATGTGGTATAGGATGCAAATCCGGTGCCAAGCAATGACATTGCAGCCACACCGCTGATCGTACGAAGTGCATGCTTTGATTTCATAATATCTTGTATATGTTTCATACTGATCTCTCCTTTATATGATGATCTTTGTTATTACTATTCCTATAATGACTATCCTGATGATAGTTGTCTTTATGATATCTGTTTCTTGATTGTTGATAGTATAATGTCAGCTCTTAATGTGCATTCCGGTGTCTGGTCAGAAAATGATGCTTGTGTTCCTGATTCTTATCTCCTTTGTTGCGGAATCCGATACTGCTTATACAGATCAGTTTGTCGAAGACCATGAACATGGACGGAAGAACCAGAATAACCACGCACATACTGATCAGGGCACCTCGCGCCATCAGAATACACAGGGCACTGATCATGTCAATATCGGAATACATGCCGACACCGAAGGTTGCTCCGAAGAAAGTAAGTGCGCTGACGAGGATAGACTGAATGGAACTCTCCAATGCATTGGTAACGGCTTCCTTTTTTTCCATACCCTGATATCGATTCTTTTTATAGCGGTTTGTCATCAAGATCGCATAATCAACAGTAGATCCCAGCTGGATCGTACCGATGACAATGGAAGCAATAAATGGCAGCTCCGTATGCGTATATGCCGGGATTCCCATGTTGATAAAGATTGCGAATTCAATGGATGCTACTAAGATCACCGGAAGGGAAGCAGACTTGAATACAAATAGGATGATCAAGAAAATGACACCGATGGAAACGGCACTGACAGTGGTAAAGTCAGTATTGGTAATCTCGATCAGGTCCTTGGTACAAGGAGCTTCACCGATCAGCATGCCGGTATCATCGTATTTTTTAATGATTGCGCTGATCTCATCGCATTGTGCATTGATCTCATCCGATGCAATCTTATATTCGGATTCTACCAGCATTAACTGGTAATCGCCGTTTTTTAATTCATTCTTAATATCTTCCGGTATCATTTCTTCCGGTATCATCGGTCCTGCAAGAGAATCCAGAGATGCGGCAAGAGTTACGCCATCTACCATCTTGATCTCGTCTATCATTTGACGGGAGAGCTTCGGGCTTAAGTCGCTTCGGACCAGGATCATGTCCGTTGCTCCCATTTCGTATTCATCATTCATTTTCTCAGTCGCAATCTTGCTGACCATGGTGTCCGGCAGGGTTCCTACCAGATCATAATATACCGAGGTATGTGTGTAACCGTAGAGTGCCGGGATCAATATTATGAAAAATGCGATAAAGAAGATCAGGTAGTGATCGGTTACAAAGCCGGCAATTCTGCCGAGATTCGGAATGATTACTTTGTGCTTGGTCTTCTCGAGTGCTTTATCGAAGATAAGGATCATGGACGGAAGAACGGTAACACAACAGATAACACCGAAGATGACGCCTTTTGCCATTATGATTCCCAGATCCAGCCCCAATGTGAAGCTCATAAAGCAGAGGGCAATGAATCCGGCAACGGTGGTAATGGAGCTGCCTACAACTGAAGTGAAGGTATTAGAAATTGCATGTGCCATGGCGCGGCATTTGTCATCTGGATATCGTCTTTGATTTTCCTGATAGCTGTGCCATAAGAAAATGGAATAATCCATTGTGACACCCAGCTGCAGAACGGCGGCCAAGGCTTGTGTAACATAGGAGATCTCTCCTTTGAAATTCGTTCCCATGTTATAGACGATGGCGATTCCGATACTCAGGAGGAACAGAACCGGAACTAAAGCGGAATCCATGGTAAGTGAAAGAATAATCAGACACAGAACAACTGCGATCAGAACATAGATCGGTACTTCCTTCTGGGACAGATTCTTAATATCATTTAAGACTGCCGCCATGCCACTGATATATTGCTGTTCGTTTACCATGGATTGAATCTCGTTGACGGCATTCAGGGTCTCATCTGCGCCCATGGTATCATCGTACAACACCATCATAAGCTGGCTGTTTGAATCAGGATCATTGAACATGTTGTAGATATCGTCCGGAAGGATCTCGACGGGAACTGACAGATCCGCAACGGATCCGTACCAAAGAACCTTCTTCACATGATCTACCTGTTCGATACGGTTGACAAGTGCCTGGACTTCCTTGTTATTGGTGTCCTCAGTAATAATGAAGGTAAAAGCGCCGGTACCGAATTCGTCGAGCAGGATATCCTGTCCTTTCATTGTGTCGATCTCTGATGGAAGATAGGAAAGAATATCATAGTTGACGCGCGTGTGCAGGTAATACAGTCCGGCAGGAATTAACAGCAGGATCGATACGATCAGAATCGGAATTCGGAACTTCACGACCCATTTTCCAAAATTAATCATGTAACTCACCATCTCTTTCTTGCATTCATTGGATGACTTTCAGGATTCGTCAGCTTCTGTCAGCGGCCTTTATATATCCGGAAGCAGAACCCGGCACGGTCCCTCCGCCATCGGAATTAGTTTCCTGCTTGTAGTTAGTGAGTATAAAAAAAAGATTGGATGATAGGAATATCCAATCTTTCATATGTGTTTGAAATAATATACAATTGATGGGAAATGTATTTAAAATCTGACACGCGCTATGGATTGTTTGGCGTGATACTTAGAATCCAAACGGTTTTCCGCCCATTTCTTTGGCAACATCGATCAGAGAGTGTGTAATAATGTATTGATATGCTTCCGACATCTCTTTCGGTGAGTATTTCATACCGGTGCGCAGCCATTCGATCATGACAAAGCTCATGGACTGTGCAAAATAATAAGAGACTACATCTTTGGAAAGCCATCGGTGGTTGGACGAGCTTTCCGCTCCGATCTCTTTTAATATTTCTTCCAGAAATTGCTGGGAGCATTTGAGTGCAATGGCATCAAAAGTGACCGGACCTTCCATCTTGATCGCCTGATTATAGAACTCTTTTTCTTTGGAAATGCTGATCAGAAGGATTTCAATGCCGTCCTGTATCATATCATTGCGAATCATCGGACGGATAGGTTCCAATAATTCGGTATTGATGATCCACTCGATCAGATCATATTTGTCCTGAAAATGATTATAGAAAGTCGGACGAATTACATCGCAGCCATCGGTTATTTCCTTAATCGTAATCTTTTCAATAGGCTTTCTTGCAGCCAGTCTCTTCAGGCTGGCTGCAAGAGCATGGTTGATATCTGAGTTCCGGTTCTGTGAAGTCATGGCGTCTCCTTTTATAAAAGTGCTGTCGTAATATAAGATTACGAGAGGTTCCTCTTTGGATGTCAGTTGGTATCGTCCTTAACGGAATTGATATACGTATCCATCTGCGCGCGTAAGGTCGTAAAATCACAAGGTCCGGCATCCAGAATTACACGGTGGAATTCCACTTCATCATAGTCGGAACCCAACTGTTCCTTCGCATAGTCCCGAAGTTCGCAGAATTCCAGATATCCCATGAAATACTGCGGATAGTATCCCGGTTCTTCTACCATCATGTAGTAAAGTTCCTCTGCCATCTCTCCATTGTAGCCGTTATCATTCATGAAGTCGGCGATCTGATCAACGCTATATCCGTAATAGTTCACATAAATGTCGATCAGACAGCTTAAGGACATATTCAGAAGTTCATTGGCAATGTACATTTCACGGACATAGCTGCTGTTGTAATTCGTATAGTCGATCAGATTGTAGGAACGCATTTCCACATAAACTGCCCATCCTTCATCATAGCCTAAGAAGCTCAGGCAGTTCCGGATCGGATAAGGATCCTGCGATAAGAAATATGTCATCTGGTACAAATGTCCCGGATAGCCTTCGTGCGCATAAGTGGAAGACAGGCTTCCGCTGCTGTGATTATCTTTGCTCCGATTGACCTGGATCACACCATTGGTGTAATCATCAATGCAAGGAGTCACACAGAAAGCAGGGGATACAATATCTGCAATGGAAGGATCAATATCACTGATCTTATAATTAACAGCAGGAGGTGTCGGAAATGCTCTGACCATCTGCGTCTTATAATATTCTAAGAATTCTTCCGGTGCCTCTAATCCCGCCACTTGAAAGTTCTCATCGCTGTAGTATTCCATATAGACATCCGGCGCGTTCTGGTAGACATCATAGAGCATTTCCGTCGCGTCATCCATGACATCCAGCAGGATATTCTCCATCTCCTTCGGAGACTTGGAAGAACCGGTTTTTCTGGACAGGATATATTCATAGTATTTCTTGCCGTCCGTATAATTACAGATGCCGCCCAGATCTTTGCTCTTGCCCTTGAGCGCATTCAGATCATCAATGGTTTTCTCGTAGGCAGGGATCATAACATTCAAGACTACATTTTTATTGCGGTCCTTGTAAGCTTCCTTTTCACTGTCGGTCAGATCCATCTCATCGATCTTGTGATCAAAGGTTGTGATCAGGTAATTGTCTTCCTTATGTTCCAAGAATGTCTCGCACTGTTCCACGGCATCATCGATCATAACATCAGACATTCCGAAGCCCTGATCTGTCCGGTAAGCTTCGTAATCCGTACAATAATCAAAGTATTCATCCATTTGATCCATCAGTGCCAGATAATCCTCTACATCATCTTTGTCGTAGAATTCATACAGGGACATATTAAGCGGCATATTGCTTTCCACACCGGTCACGATACCGAAGATCGTACCTTCATAAGCACAGTCTTCCATATCAAGTTCCCGCTCCATATACCGATGAAGGATATCATAGGTAAGCTGCTGCTTCTCATCTAAATCCTTGTAATCATAGGATTCCAGTTCCTTGAAGGTCTCCTTCAGATCATCAAAATCCTCTTCCATATTGGCAAAATCGCGGTCGGTCAGATCCCCAAGGGTCGGTTCCATGTCCTCCAACCCGTAAAGGGAAGGATCTTTTAATGTAAAATGAAGATTCAGCGTGTTGTCCTTCATTTCTTCTATAAACAGATTCTCTAGGAATTCATCGAATTCCGGATCGCCGCTCCCACTGCCGGTATCACCTGTCCCGTTCCCGCTTCCTCCGGTCTTGCCGCAGGCGGTGGTCAGAAGCAGAACCGCCGTCATGGAGAGCGCGGCCGCACGTTTTATGTACTGTAAGAATGTCTTCTTCATATCGGACTCCTTTATGTATCTTTTCTGATTATATGATGATAGGGTCAAAAGGTCATAATGCGATCATGCTTGCATGAATCGCATCATCAGTTGGGGGAAAAATACCTTTTGTCCCCAACATCATTATATGTCACATAGTATGATTATACGCAGAAATGAGGAAAAATACAATTCATTGTTACCAGAAATAAAAAAAGTGTGTGGGATGGTTCCAAAATGTACGCTGTCCGGAATGGATTTGTGATTGACACAATCCACCCATAATTGTATACTATTACCAGTTATATTTTCCCCGTCATTAAGGCATTAAGGACGGGGTTTTTTGAGAAGTCAGGAGGGTGACAGGATATGGCAAAGAAACCGTATTATATTACAACCGCGATCGCATATACTTCCGGTAAGCCGCATATCGGCAACACATATGAGATTGTGCTTGCGGACAGTATTGCGAGATACAAGAGATTCTTGGGTTACGATGTAAGATTCCAGACCGGTACGGACGAGCACGGACAGAAGATCGAGCAGAAGGCAGCAGAGGCCGGTATCACACCGAAGGAATTCGTTGATCAGACCGCCGGCGAGATCAAGCGGATCTGGGATATGATGAATACTTCTTATGATAAGTTCATTCGTACAACGGATACGGATCATGAGAAACAGGTACAGAAGATCTTCAAGAAATTATATGAAAAAGGAGATATCTATAAAGGAGAGTATGAGGGTATGTATTGTACCCCTTGTGAGTCGTTCTTTACGGAGTCCCAGCTGATCGACGGTAAATGTCCGGACTGCGGGCGTGAGGTTCAGCCGGCAAAGGAGGAGGCTTATTTCTTCAAATTAAGCAAGTATGCGGATCGGTTGATCCAGCATATTAATGCGCATCCGGAATTCATTCAGCCGGAGGCACGTAAGAATGAAATGATGAATAATTTCCTGCTTCCGGGACTTCAGGATTTGTGTGTATCCCGTACTTCCTTTAAGTGGGGAATTCCGGTAGATTTCGATGATAAGCATGTCATCTATGTATGGATCGATGCTTTATCCAACTATATTACAGGACTTGGTTATAATCAGGACGGTGTCAGTGATCCGATGTTCAAGAAATACTGGCCGGCAGATCTGCACCTGATCGGTAAGGATATCTTAAGATTCCATACGATCTATTGGCCGATCATGTTAATGGCACTGGATCTTCCGCTTCCGAAGCAGGTATTCGGTCATCCATGGTTGATCCAGAGCGATGGCAAGATGAGTAAGTCCAAGGGTAATGTAATCTACGCCGATGATCTGGTAGAGATGTTCGGTGTAGATGCGGTTCGTTATTTCCTGCTGCATGAGATGCCATTTGAAAATGATGGTGTGATCTCGTGGGATCTGGTAGTGGAGCGGATGAATTCCGATCTCGCCAATACGCTTGGCAATCTGGTAAATCGTACGATCTCGATGTCGAATAAGTATTTTAACGGACTCGTCAGAAATACCGGCGTAACAGATCCGATCGATGAGGAATTGAAGAAGCTGGCATTGGAGACACCGCTTAAGGTTACGCAGGATATGGATAAGCTTCGGGTTGCAGATGCTCTTACGGATATCTTCACCTTATTCAAACGCTGCAACAAATATATTGATGAGACAATGCCTTGGGTATTGGCAAAGGAGCCGGAGACACAGTCAAGGCTGGAGACAGTATTATACAATCTGATCGAAAGTATTATTATCGGTACGGTTCTCTTGAAGTCATTTATGCCGGAGACGGCAGAGAAGATTCTGGCGCAGTTGAATGCCAAGGATCGGGAATGTGATCAGTTAGGCGAATTCGGATTATATCCGGACAATACAAAGGTAACCGATAATCCGGAGATCCTGTTCACTAGACAGGATGCGGAAGGCATCTTAGAGGAGCTGGAGAGACGGAAAGAAGAGGCCAGACTCAACCAGTACGGACCGGGTATCGATGTGGAGCCGAAGGAAGAGATCGACATTGAATACTTTGAAAAGGTTCAGCTGCAGATCGGACAGGTAATTGCCTGTGAGGAAGTTAAGAAGTCGAAAAAGCTTCTTTGTTCTCAGGTTAAGATCGGCAGTCAGGTACGACAGATCGTATCTGGCATTAAGTCACAGTATTCTGCAGAGGAAATGGTTGGCAAGAAGGTTGTTGTAGTGACGAATTTAAAGCCGGCGACTCTGGCCGGTGTGAAGTCCGAAGGTATGCTGCTTTGTGCAGAGGATGATAAGGGGAATTACACCCTTCTCACAGCAGAAAAAGATATACCGCACGGAGCGGAAATACATTAATAAGATGATATAGCGAGAGGACGTAAAAGCCCTCTCGTTAAATTTAAAAGAGGTAAGAAAACTATGTGGCAATATGCGCAATATATATTATCGGGAGCATTGACGCTGGCCTTTGCAACGATCGGGATCATCAGCTGCGTGGTGCTTCATCGCCAGAAAAATATCATTGTGGAAAGCCGGCTGGGTAAATCGAGCAGTGTGTCGGAGATCATCAATGTGAATGTGGCTCTGATCGGAGTTGCTCTGTCGGTGTGGTTTAAGTACTATGTGTTCATTCCACCGCTTTTGATGTACATTTTCTTTATCGTAATCACAACAAGAATTCGAAGCGGATTGTCGGAGGAAGGTATGTTCGTCGGTCTGACATTTATTGATTGGGAACACATTGAAGGTTATAAATTCGTAAATGACAGCATAAATACCATAAAGGTGAAGCTTCGCGCAAACCGCCGTCAATATATCATTGAATGCGAGAAAGAGCAGAAGGCGGATGTAGAGGCATTAGTACGGGGAAAATTAAAAGAAATTGTGGAAAAATAATGAGGAGGAAATAAAAATGAGACACTTGATTGATCCAATGGATCTTAGTGTGGAAGAGATTGACGGGCTATTGAAGCTGGCAAATGAGATCATTGCCCATCCGGAGAAATACAGTGAGGTGTGTCACGGAAAAAAGCTGGCAACATTATTCTTTGAACCGAGTACCAGAACCCGGTTGTCATTTGAAGCTGCAATGATGGAGCTTGGTGGCAATGTACTGGGGTTCTCTTCTGCGGATTCCTCTTCCGCAACGAAGGGAGAAAGTGTACATGATACGGTTCAGGTAGTGGGCTGTTACGCGGATATCATTGCCATGCGGCATCCGAAGGAGGGAGCACCGCTTCTGGCATCCTTAAAGTCTCCGGTTCCGATCATTAATGCGGGCGACGGAGGTCATTATCATCCGACCCAGACTCTTACCGATCTTCTGACGATCCAGAGAGAGAAAGGAAAGCTGGGTAATCTTACTATCGGTTTCTGCGGGGATCTGATGTTCGGAAGAACCGTTCATTCTCTGATCAAAGCATTATCCCGTTATGACAATATCAGATATATTCTGATCTCCCCTCCGGAGCTTCGGATTCCGGATTATATACGGGTGGAGATCCTGGAAAAGAAGAATATTCCGTATATGGAAGTAGAGAGTATGGAACAGGTAATCAGTGAGCTGGACATCCTGTACATGACCCGTGTTCAGAGAGAGCGTTTCTTCAATGAGGCAGATTATGTCAGATTGAAGGATACTTATATTCTGGATACGGACAAGCTGAAGAGTGCCAAGAGTGACTTGTCCATCCTACATCCGCTGCCGCGTGTAAATGAAATATCAACCAAGGTGGATGATGATCCGCGGGCATGTTATTTCCGGCAGGCACTGAATGGTAAGTATGTTCGGATGGCACTGATTATGACGATGCTGGGATTGATACCGGGATGATATGCACAAATCTAGTGTATCAAGGTAAGGAGGATGGTAGAATATGAATATTGATAGTATATATAATGGAATTGTGTTGGATCATATTACGGCAGGGAAGAGTATGCAGATCTATCAGGATCTTTCTTTGGACAAGCTGGACTGCAGCGTTGCGATCATCAAGAATGTGAAGAGCCGCAAACGTGGGCGGAAGGATATTATTAAGATCGATCAGGAGTATTCTGTGAATCTGGATGTTCTTGGTTATATTGATCCGGAGATTACGGTCAGTATCATCAAGGATGGCAAGACAATAGAGAAGAAAAAAGTCGAACTTCCGGAGCAATTGGTGAATATACTAAAGTGTAAGAATCCACGCTGTATTACCACGACCGAGCAGGGGATTGACCACATTTTCCGGCTTGCGGATCCTGCAACAAGAACCTATCGTTGTATCTATTGTGAGGAAGACCGGAAAATCAAGTAAAATCAATCCTTTTGTAATTTTATTTTGTCAGGAATATAGGAAATTCAAGAGAAAGAAAAAAGTATTTCAAAGTTTGGCTTTACATTCAGCGAACTTGTGGTATAATGTCCTAGTATACTTAAGCCAGTGAATGTCCGAGACCGAACAAATAGGCTGTGAGGGCATGGCAAATATGATAACGAACCATCAAGATACATAAGCGGCACATTCGGTGTCTGAGATTATTATGTAATGTTGGTAGAGGTGCATGATGGAACAATATGTGATTAAGGGTGGTACCCCATTAGTCGGTGAAGTTACAATTGCAGGCGCGAAGAATGCCGCGCTCGGTATCTTAGCTGCTGCAGTTATGACGGATAAAGAATGCATTATAGAGAATGTACCGAATGTCCGCGATACCAGAGTTCTGCTCCAGGCGATCAAGGAGATCGGTGCAACTGTAAAATATATAGATGAACATACGGTTAGTATTTGCGGCGGAACAATTCAGAACATTGATTCTTTGTGTGTAGACGATGAATTCATCCGTAAGATCCGGGCGTCTTATTATCTATTGGGTGCGCTTCTCGGCAAATATAAGCGCTCACAGGTTGCGCTCCCGGGTGGATGTGATATCGGAAGCCGTCCGATCGATCTTCATATTAAAGGATTTGAAGCATTGGGTGCGCAGGTTACTGTCGGCAAGGGAATGGTAACTGCGACTGCCGACCGTCTGGTAGGTAAGCATGTATATTTGGATAAGATCAGTGTCGGCGCTACGATCAATATTATGATGGCGGCCGTATTTGCAGAGGGTAAGACGACGATCGAGAATGCTGCAAAGGAGCCTCATATCGTAGATGTAGCCAACTTCCTGAATAGTATGGGTGCCAATATCAAAGGTGCTGGTACGAATGAGATCCGTATCCGCGGTGTCAAGGAATTGAAGGGAACGGAATATTCCATTATTCCGGATCAGATTGAGGCCGGAACCTTCATGATGGCAGCTGCTGCAACGGATGGTAATGTATTGATTAAAAATGTAATTCCGAAGCACTTGGAAGCAATCAGTTCCAAATTGACGGAAATCGGGGCAACGGTAGAGGAATATGACGATTCCGTTCGTGTGATCGGATGCCATGGCAAGCGTCTTCGTCCGACTCAGATCATTACCCAGCCGTATCCGGGATTCCCGACAGATATGCAGCCGCAGATGGCGGTTACCTTAGGGCTTTCCGATGGAACCAGTGTGATCTCAGAGAATATCTTTGAGAACCGTTTTAAATACACGGATGAGCTTGCGCGTATGGGTGCGAAGATCAAGGTGGAAGGCAATATGGCGATCATATCCGGCGTGGAAAGCTATAGCGGTGCTAATGTAGTTGCTCCGGATCTTCGTGCAGGCGCGGCACTTGTAATTGCCGGACTTGCAGCTGAGGGCTTCACGGTTGTAGAGGATATTAAGTATATCCAGCGTGGCTACGAGAAATTTGAAGAAAAGATCCGTGATCTGGGCGGTCAGATCGAGATCGTAGAGACGGAGAAGGAGATTATCAAGTTCAAGCTGAAGGTTGGATAAGGTAAGATTCGTAATTATGAATAGTGAGAAGGAAGAAGCATCCGAATCCTCAAGATATGAGTGTTCGGATGCTTTTATTCGTGCAGGCAGATATTTCTGCGTTATTACTTGCATGCTTTGTTGATCAGTCCGATGATCTTCTCGATGGAATCGGTCATCGGGCTTGATTCCATGGCTTTCTTGTATTCCACCCGGTTGTTGTATACCTGATCAACAGCGGCAAGCAGAGATTCCTTGGTCAGATCCTCTTCCTTTAATACATAGCTGAAGCCTTGCTTTTCAAAGGATTCCGCATTCAGAATCTGATCGCCGCGGCTGGCGTCCAATCCAAGTGGGATTAAGATATTCGGCTTGGCAAGTGCCTGGATCTCGCAGATGGCATTTGCCCCCGCGCGCGAAATGACGAGATCCGCAAGTGCCAGCATGGAGCTTAACTCTTTCTTGATATATTCATATTGAACATAACCATCACGGTTATAAGAGGAATCTAATTTATCTTTTCCGCACAGATGAATGATCTGGTAGGTCTTAAGCAGTTCGTCCAGACATCCCCGTACAGCTTCGTTTACCCTTACACTTCCGGTACTTCCGCCGATCACTAAGATTGTCGGTCTGCCTGCCTGGAGCTTAGTGAATTTGAGGGCTTCTAACGGATCTCCATGGAATAATTCTTCACGGATCGGAGTGCCGGTTAGAACCGCTTTGCCTTCCGGAAGATGTTCCATCGCTTCCGGGAAATTACAACAGACTTTGACCGCTGCCGGAATACAGATCTTGTTGGCAAGCCCCGGTGTCATGTCGGATTCGTGGATAATGGCAGGTACTTTATGATTCTTTGCAGCCACCACAACCGGAACGGATACAAATCCTCCCTTGCTGAATACAACATCCGGTTTCAAAGACTTGATCAGGCGGGATGCTTCTCCGTAACCTTTAATCACGCGAAACGGGTCGGATATATTCTTTATGGATAAATATCTTCGCAATTTCCCGGATGCAATGCCGTGGTAAGGGATCTTAAGATCTTCGATTAATTTTTTTTCAATTCCGTTATAAGAGCCAATATAGTGAATATCGTATCCTTCTTCCTTTAACCGTGGAATCAGGGCGATATTCGGTGTAACATGTCCGGCGGTACCTCCGCCGGTAAGAATAATTCGTTTCATATGGAATCTCCATTCAGATTAAGCTATATACTGAGATATTGTATTAAGGCTATGCCATCTTTTGTTTTGCCTGAAGAAGAGCGGTTGCGAGCTGGTCCGGGCAAGAGGTCGGTCTTGCCTTGCAGCGGATCCCTTGCATGCGTCGGATGGCTTCATCCACATCCATACCCTCAACTAGAGCGGCTACTCCTTGTGTATTGCCATGGCATCCACCGGTAAACCTAACATTATGAACTTTATTGTCTATTATTTCAAAATCAATCTGCTGTGAACAGGTTCCGTGGGTCTTGTATGTCATGATATAACCTCCTACTGTTATAAGGTATCAGCACGATTACTTCGTAATCCTGCTATGTCGTCGGAGCACATTTATATATAACTTCGCTATATGTGCTCCTCCTGTTAATTCTGTATTCTTGAGTAAATACGAACCATATAAATGTAGTATATCAATTCAAAGAACGGTTTTCAATAACAGGTTTCGATAACGGGTATCACATAGTTCCTTCGTTGATCAAGTGTTGTTTTTCATATGAAGGACGAGACATTTGATCCCTCTAAATGAGCCGGTGCATTGTTCTCCATTTTTAAATGTTATGATGCAATGATCGGAATCTATACCTGCGATCAATCCGGTATTCACAAGACAGGAGCGGTGAGAATAGACAAAGCAGCCGCCTAATTGCTCAGCGCACTTTCTCAGACTTCCATAGAATTCATATTGGTGAAGAAGTGTGACCATATATAGCTTGCGCTGACAGGTTGTGATATAGAGAATATCCGTACTAAGAACAGTAATTGTTTGGTAATCACAGATAAAGGTAAAGGGCAAAGCATTCGCATCTCTGGGTATGCGGGAAAGTGCTTCTACAAGATCATGATGAAGACGGAGTCCGAGAGTGTCCATTTTACAGGACAGAATTCGATCAGAGATGCGTGTTTGATTAACGGCTTGAATTCGTCTCGGGGCCAGAGACCGGTCTGAGAGCAGTATCACATCCGTAACTTCGGCATGCTGCTTCAGGGTAAGGGAAGGAAGATCAGGCTCACGGGTAATAATGATAATAAACCCACGGGGATCTATATGGCGGATCTGTACCGCAAGACGGACAGAAAGAGGGATTCCGTCAGTGATTAATGGAATCCGGGAGCTGGTAAAGTCTGTGTAAGTACATAGTGGATTCGAAGAGTCGCAGTCAATGATGTAAAATCCGCTGTGTAGGGGATTCATCTGTATCTCGGAACATATCTGTTCTATGATTATTGCTGAATCACAGGTTTCAGAATGAATACAGACCGTAGAAAGAATATAGGCCGGATACTCCTCCATCAATATTATATTTTGAAGAATATGTCGGTATCTGTATAGATAGGTGTTCTGATTTGCGTAGATCCAGATTGGCAGCATAGGATTATTCTCCCGTCATATGATCGTTCATACAAAAAGTCAACTATATTCATACATGAAATTCGATAATTCGAGAATGAATGATATAATCATATCACGTATCTGTGCTGCAGCCAGTAACGGAGAGAAACATAAAGAAGGGGGATGATCACAGAAAACAGAATCACTATTTTTACGAATAGAGAAATGAGAAATCAAACGTCCCCCGCCACGGAAAGCTGCATGGCGGGGGATATAGAATTGACTTTATACGCATAATGTGTATATAATATATTCAACCGGATACTATAAGGTCAATTATGAAACAAGCGGGTTTAAAATCGTGATAACGAATAAGGAGGCATATATGAAATTAATATATCCAGCAATCTTTACGCCATTTTCGGACGGCTCCGGAGGATATACCGTCGAAGTACCGGATCTTCCCGGCTGTGTGACAGAGGGTAAGGATATCATTGAGGCGATTGAAAAGGGAATCGATGCTGCCAGTGGATGGGTGCTTGATGAATTAGAGGATGGAAAGGCAATTCCCAAAGCAAGCGATCGCAAGGATTTGATGGTGCCGGAAGGATCATTTATTAATCTTTTAATCCTGGACATGAATAGTTATCAGGAAAAATATGGACAAAAGACAATTCGCAAGAATATCACGATTCCTGCATGGCTGAATACGTATGGCGAGAAAAAAGGAATTAATTTTTCCAGAGTGCTGCAGGATGCTTTATTGAAGGAAGCACAGATATCATAGAGTGATTGACAGCTTACGAAAAGCTGCAAAAGATACAGGAGGTAAGGACGATCATGGAATTATATCGGGGAAGACCGGAGGATATTACAGGAAGAGAGGAACGGGAAATCCGGGTGTATGATCTGCTGGATTCTCTGAATATGGAGTATTACAGAACGGATCACGGACATGCAGATACGATGGAAGCCTGTAATGAAATCGACGCAATCTTAAGGGTAACGATCTGCAAGAATCTGTTCTTATGCAATCGGCAGCAGACGAGCTTCTATCTGCTTATGATGCCGGGGGACAAACCATTTAAGACGAAGGAATTATCCTCACAGATCAACAGTGCCAGACTGTCCTTCGGTACGCCGGAATTCATGTGGGA
>JAFUAW010000030.1 GCA_017460485.1 Lachnospiraceae bacterium
AAAGGCACATATGAAGAAGCACGGAGAATTGCTCCGTCCGAAGTTTGAGGCTGTTCTGAATACATTAGATCAGGAACTTAACGGGCTTGAGATCGGATCATGGATCAAGCCGCGCGGCGGATATTTCATTTCCTTTAATGCGATGCCCGGATGCGCGAAGGCGATCGTGGCAAAGTGCAAGGATCTGGGAGTTGTTCTGACCGGAGCCGGCGCAACCTATCCGTATGGCAAGGATCCGGAGGATTCCAATATCCGGATTGCTCCTTCTTTCCCGACACCGGAAGAGATGGAGATGGCATCCAAGATTTTTGTGCTGTGTGTGAAGCTGGTCAGCATTGATAAGCTGCTTGAGCAGATGTAACAGGGACAATGAGAGCGAAATGCTCATATTGTAATATAGATTTGGGAGGAAAATCAGAATGGCAGATATGATAAGATTTGCATGTAATTGTGGTAATGTGTTCGACTCGGCAGCAGATGTCGCAAATTGTACCAAATGCGGAACTCCGCTTTCCAAAGAAGGAATGGGACTGATCTACCTGTACAGAATGGGGAATCCATTGGGTGTAGCAGTCGGCTTTGGTGTGTATGTGGACGGAAAGCCGTTTGGACATTTGGCGAATACCCAGAAGATCGGACTGGTGGTTCCATATGGTTCCCACACGATTCATTGTACACACGGTATGTCAAGAAAAGGTGTGGATGCAACGATAAGTGTTGTGCCGGACGCGCCGGTTGCATACGCAAAAGCGCATATTAAGCCGGGTATTTTCACGAATACGATCGTGGTTGAACCGGCACAGGCATCAGACATGCCGGCCTAATAGGATCGGACGCTTGATTTATGGGGAATGAATATGGCCAGAACGGACAGAAGAGTCTTTGGAATTATATATATTATTATGATGCTTATAGTAGCAGGTATAGGCATTGTCTCTACTGTGCGGTTTGGTAATTTTTTTCGTGTTACCAGAGCCGAAGAGAATATGATTCCTGCGGACTCGGGATGGACAGATCGATATGGTAATGCTGTGGATCTTGCACATCTGAACGAGATAGAGGGTGTCAATGCGGGGCAGTCGTTCTCTATTTTCGTAAGTATACCGGATGATCTGGAAGAGGGGACGCATCTTTGTTTTCGGAGTAAGAATATTCTGGTATCGGCTTATGTGGATGAGGAATGCATCTACCATTCAGAGACACCGGAAGAGGCACTGAATTCCAAAGCCTACGGAACGAACTGGCACTATATTCTGCTTCCGAAGGACGCGGCAGGAAGAAGTCTGGAGATACGGTTTGTTCCGTCGTATGATTCGGCCAAGGCGGCAATGGATACGATTGTGTATGGTGCAGCGGAAGAATACATCATGACGGTTCTTCAGGATAAGGCGGTTGCGATAGTGACCTGTATTCTGTTCCTGTTTGCCGGGATTATGCTGCTAATCTTAGATATTCCGGTTAATGCAGGGCAGGTAAAGAATCATGAATTGGCGATCCTCGGTATGTTCTCGATCATGATCGCTGTATGGTGTCTGGTAGCAACCTATGTTGTTCAGATCTTTACGGGGGACGGAAGAACGGATCATATTCTGTCGTGTTGTCTCCTGATGATGATCCCTTACGGAACGATTCTATATCTCTATGAATCCTTTGGCGACCGTCTGAAGGTGCTGGCAAGAGTTCTGCTTATTACATCAACGGTGGAATTCGTGCTGAATATGATCCTTCAGTTTGCCGGAATTGCTGATTTCCAACAAACATTGTTTTTGACACATATTCTTCTGGTAACTACAGCTTTGATCTTTTTGGTAATTATGATCATTCATTCTGTCAAAGCCGGGAAGGACAGTTCATTATTCTTCCGGATCCTCCGGGGGATCGGACTTGGAAGCATCGGGATTACTACGACGATCGATATTGTCCGGTTCTATGTTGGGAATTATTCGGATAATGGACGGTTCGTCCGTCTGGGTCTGTTGATCTTTATCTTATGTTATGGCGGATCGAGCCTTGAGAGATCCATCGATACCTTCCGGATGGGAGCCAAAGCAGAGGTTATCAGCCGGCTCGCTTATCAGGATGGTTTAACGGAGCTCGGTAACCGTACTGCATTTGATGAATGTCTGGAACAAGTTGAATTAGAACGACAGAGAGAACATATTGAGATCGGGATTGCCATGTTCGATGTGAACAACCTAAAGGCAATCAATGATATGATCGGGCATCAGATGGGCGATCAGTTGATCAAGACGGCAGCAGATATCCTTCGTAATACCTATGGCAAAGAAGGCAGCTGTTTCCGGGTGGGCGGCGATGAATTCGTAGCAATCATTACGGGAACACAGGTTATGGAACGATGTGAGGCGTGCAGGAAGCAATCGGAGGCAATGATCGCGGAAGCGAATAATAGTAAGGAGCTTCCGTTCTATGTACGGATTGCGAGCGGATATAATGTCTATATTCCGGGACAGGTAGAGCATCAGACATTAAAAGAGATCTACCGGATGGCGGATGCCAGAATGTATGAGAATAAAAAACGAATGAAACACGAAGATCCGAATGCTCCGATTGTTAAGAAAGGAGAAACCATGCGGTTAAAGAAATTCTCCGGAGAGACCTCCCGATTATTCGGACGTACGGTAGTATTGAAAGCGGATGATAATCCGGCTGCAAAAAAGGAGCCCCGTTCATAATAACGGGACTCTTTTATACTCTCCTGCGCGATTGAGGATCATTTTATATTACTGCTTCAATCCTTCTACAGCGGCAGACAATCGTTCAATGCTGTATTTCATATTATCTGTTAATGACAGATTCTTCTGAGATACATCCAG
>JAFUAW010000003.1 GCA_017460485.1 Lachnospiraceae bacterium
AATTCCTCTGCCAGATCCTTATACAGATATTCAAGTGCAGCTGCAGGGCAAAATGATCCCGGAACCATTACAATTACCTGTTCATTCTTTTCCCCATATTCGTAGAACTTCATGTTCAATCTCCCCTTCCGAATCCAGATAGGATTCCTCTACTTCAATCTAAATACATTATTCATTAAACATACGGTTTCATTATCGTCCAAAGCTCACTTCTTACCCTTTCAAGCGGTTCGTTAAGTTTAAGCCTGATCTCATAATCATCATCCCATATATAGTATTCTGTCAGTCCCGCTCTTCCCATATAGAGAGAACGGTAAGTGCTCAGGACACTCTCTTGCTTTTCTTTATCGGGCATATCGGACTCCAATATCATAACTATGTTACGAAGTTGTTTCAAACTGTACGACGAAGTCATATCCTCCTGTTTGGCTATATAGTCCCTTAGCTCGGTAAAAAGCAATCGTATTCTTTCAAAATCCATACCATGTTTCATAGATATTACCCTTCTGTGCTATGATTGTTACGAGATAAAAACCTTATCTCATTCCAATAAATTGGAATTTAATCTATCCATGCACTGATTATATTCCATTCACGATCCCATGTAACATCAATAAAATGTCCGAACATTGCACCGTTGTTGCTAAGACAAGCACCGATTGTTTGATGATCCGGATACATTACAAAGGAATCAAAAATCAATTCAGAACACATTTGCGCAGGTGACTTTACTATGTCTTTGTCAATAAAATACACATCATAAAACTTATCATTAAACGCTTCTTTTATTAGATCATCAGCATTTGATACTGCATATCTAAGCCTTTCATAATACCTGTTTATTATTTCAACATCAAAATCCTCATTTAGAGGGTCGGTATCATTCAAAATGAAATAAGGCTCTGTATCATGATATGGGCTTATAAATCGACAGTTATCTCCTATTATTTCAATGATAGTGTCCTTGCTAATTTTCATTTTGCTATACCTTCCTAAATCCCTATTTTCTTAACTCCCCACGATACCACATAGGCTATCGTGAATGGATTTCATTTCTATGCTACAAAATCATTATAATGCAGAGTATTCAGTTTTACTATACCTAATTCCCCCTTATTTTATAAGTCTTTCTGCAAAATCTCAAAAAAGGCACCGGATGTTTCACCGATGCCCCTTGAATTGCTTTTTATCAAATTATTTTAAAAACATTTCTACAAAACCACTTATTCCATATCTTGATGTAATATCCTCTAATCCCTGTTTTACTTCCTCACGGTTAAAGTCATGTTCTTCCAGGAACTCGTTTGATTTATCATTAAGATACGAATAAAACAGCAGAGCTATTTCCAAACCACTTTTATCCATATTTTCTATTGAATCATATAGGATGTTTTCTGCTTCGTTTATCCTGCCTTCGTCAATCATATCCAGCAAAGATTCCAAAGTCTGCTTTTCCTCAACGTCCCCTAACAGTTCCGATGAAGGTGATTCCGTATCAATATTGAACATAATCTTTAGGATTGCTCTTACCATTTCCTTAATAAGCCGCATGATATAGTCTTGTTCATACAAGAGATTTACCTCCTTTCTGCCAATACTTTCAGCAGAAAGGTTTAATCATCCATGCGCACTTTTAAGGAAACTATAGTATCACCTCTGGGAAGCCTGATCATATATGCGATAAATATCATGCATATAATACAAATCCAGACCTCAAACGAGATATTGTAAACATTGATGCCTTTAACCTTTTTATCAAGTTCATAAATCTGTCTCTCATCAACTATCTCAGAGTCTTTTTCCTCTATCACAGCTGAAGAAGTTATCTCACCAAACAGGCCATATACATTTGCAATACCACTTGGTAATACTGTGGCCGATACGGAAACCGAAAACAGGAGAATTAACAGACGCAACAGCCAGCGTTTCTTGTTTTCCATCTTTCAGGCTCCCTTTCATATATTGGTAACACCGGCGTCCCATGCTTTTCCAAGTCTCATATTATTGAGCGAGAATCGCCTTAGTGCTTTATGCAATTTAAGCTTTATTGAACTTATCCTTCCCCTGCTTACATCTTGGACATTTCCAATCATCCGGCAGATCCTCGAATGCCACTCCGTCATGCTCCGCAGGATCATATACATAACCGCAGATGGAGCATACATATATACCGGAACTCTCTGCTTGACTGAAATCCACTTCTGCATATATTGTCGGCACCGGATTATCCAGATCCATCACTCGCTTCGCCTCCAGATTCTCATAGCCCTGCGGAGTGTGAGTACCCATATAAACGGTCGGGTGATTACGTACAAATTCCCGTACCCTGTCAAGTGTTTCACGGGCTGCAGCAAGATCATCAAAGACTACAGAAAGCTTGTTCTCATAGAGTGCTTCATCAACATAAGTAATATCCGCCTCAAACATATAGAACAGACCCTCATTTTCTACGATCACAAGGCTGTTCCCGTTAGTATGTCCTTTTGCTTTCACAAGATAGATGCCGTCCTGAATCTTCTGGCTCTCAGGGAAATTGTAATAAGCTCCATCCGTAAAGCTGACAGGAACAAAATTGTCTATTCCCTGCAGCTCATCGGCAGAAAGCTCTTCCTCATTTACATAGATCTTTGCATTCGGGAAGGACTTCAGTTCTCCGGAATGGTCGCCGTGCTTATGCGTGAGAAGGATCTTCGTGACCTGTTCCGGCTTGTAGCCCAAAGCGGCAAATGCCTCCATATAGCTGCAGATATCCTTCCCCGTATACAAGGTGCTGTTTTCATCCGGTACCTCTTCCGGTGTCCCCGCCGGCAGACCTGTGTCCACAAGGATCACTTCATCCCCGGTATCGATCAGATAATTCTGAAGGCTGCCACGGTATCTGACCTTCGGATCGAACTTGTCTGCTCCTTCTTCACCACCGAATACAAATGGCTGCGCGTAAAA
>JAFUAW010000031.1 GCA_017460485.1 Lachnospiraceae bacterium
TAGAGAACACCTCTTTATACTGCTTCTCATCCGGAACCTCCGTCAGAACAAGATTCTCTACATGATTCTTAATCTTCTTATCCTGACAGAACACTTCCGCGACATCCTTTACATATACCTTTTTCCGTGTCACAACGGAACTCATATTCGCATTCAAATAAATCGTCGTATCCATGTTATTCTCCCTGTCCCATTCCTGTAATCAAACCTTTCCTTATGCTGCCTGTTCACACTGTATGATCTCCGGTGTCCGGACCAGAATCCCTCCTGTATATTCAGTCTCTCCCGGACGGGAAGCCAAATACCAGATCGTTCCTGCCATAACAAGAAGCACCAGCAGCCACCATAACAAATGATAGGATTTCTTAGCCATATAAGCATTCCTCCAATCTACGCTTAGCATTTACAAATCATTTCTGATTCTTTCATTATGTTGACAAATCTAATTCCACTCATATTCCTGTTATCTTTCCTTTAGTATGAGTCATTGTTCAAATATTATGAAAAAAAGAGTTGGAAATAATTGGTTTCCAGCTCTTTTACATTTCAATTTCATTGATTTTTAATTGCAAGATCAGATTGGTCGTTCTAGTGGCCGTCCTCGTTCGATGTAACCTCATACACTACATATTCGTGATTGAATTCATAACCCAATTTTTCCGCCAAATGTACCGAATCCATATTCTGCGCATCCCAGCTCGGATACAGTCCTTCTTTCAGGCATTGTAAGATCAATGCAGAACACGCCGCTAACGCAAGATGCTTTCTTCGATGGGATTCCACGGTATCCACTTCGATCTCAATGCCTTCTCTGTATCTGGTATAAGAGGACGCGCCTGCCACAATCTCGTCATTATATACAACGATCACACCTCTGCCCAACTCCAGATACTTCTCTTTGCTTCCAAAGCAGGATACAAAATCCTCCGTTACAGGATTCGTTAGACAGCGGTCATACGCCTCGCCGTCAATCGCTCTCAGTTCATAACCATCCGGCAGATTCGCTATGTTCTTCCGAAGTGCGTCTTTATCAAATCTTGTATCCTTCCTGATCGCATACCTTACCCCCTTCTTGGCGTCAGGACAGCAATCCTCGATCAGCGCTGCCCATTCCGGATTCTGCGGCGTCAGAATGGAAAACCCTTCCGGTCGATACTCCACCAATTCTCTGCTTGGCTCACCTGCAAAGAAACCAAAGCAGCCAACATACGCAAACGCTGACTTAGGGCGGTCAGGCTCCGTAACATAGATCTTCCCCATAACCTTCTGCAGACAGGAGTATATAAGTGTCTCCTGCCAGCCCGCAAACAACTCTTCCACCTTCGATGTATCCGTCATCTCGTAGATCATATTTCTTATCCCTCATACAATGATTATCTATCAATCTTAACGTAATCCGGCACCACCCCTGTCGCATCCACCTGACAGGTAAATAAGCACCCGTCATATTCTCCGGAAAGTCCATTTCCGGAAGATGTAATATACAGAGTATTCATGCCCTCTCCGCCAAAACAGCAGGAGCTTACATGCTCTGCCGGCACTTCAACAATATCCATGATACGCCCGGTTCTTCCGCATCGTTTTTCAATCCGGCGGCCGCCCCATACAGCAACCCACAGATTATCATCCGAATCGATGCACATTCCGTCCGGAACTCCGTCCTCTATCTGAAACAGGAGCTTTCGATCCGATAGATCTCCGCTTTCCGCATGATAGTCATACTTAAAAACAGCATGCTCCATAGAGTCTGAGAAATAGAAATGCCTGTGATCTCCGCTCCACGCCATACCATTCGAAAGCTTAGTATCCGCCTGCTTGCAGAGCACCTGCACCCCATCAAAGCAATACAGACTGCCTCCCGCCTGATATCCGTCATCATCCGTGATCGAACCAAACCATAATCGTCCACATGGA
>JAFUAW010000032.1 GCA_017460485.1 Lachnospiraceae bacterium
GTAACTTCACCCTTCATTACAGACTCCAGATCGTACTGAATATTCATACTGTTCCACAGGTCAAGCTGAGAATGGGCACCACAGTCATTCATAACTTCGAAGTTCGCATTCTGCATCTCTTCTGTTTTACCGGTTACACCATACCACCAGTTCAGTGTCAGCTTGCTGTCACGCATAGAATAATCGCCATCCATCCAGTTCCAGTAGTCATATAAGAAGTTATAGATGGTTTCCGGCTCAGCAATACCTGCAGGAATGATATAGAACTCACCAGAGGTAAGATTCTTACCAGCGTTGGTATCCTTATTACCAGAAGGACCTACCGGCCAACGAACATAAGCAACATCGAACGGAAGCTCTGCTGTTCCGGCATCACTCCAGTCATAATCGTTGTTACCTGCCTCAATCCATGCTGCGATCGGGAAGAATCCGATGTTACCCTGTGTATACTGATTTCTCATACTATCGGAAGGAGATCCCTCATAATCATACGGATAACATACATTATATACATTATATAGATCGGATAACATCTGAAGTGCTTCGCCAACCGGTGCGGAATCCAAAGACTGTGGCTGTCCAGGAGTAGCAATCGTAGCACCATTACTCATCATCAAGTTCTCAAAGGTCTCATACTCATAACCACAGTAACCATACTGATCGATCTGACCATCACCATCCGTATCCTGTGTTAATGCCTGCGCATACTCAATGAACTTATCCCATGTCCACTCACCACGCTCATACAGATCACGAGGATCCTCTAAGTTATTATCCTCTAACATCTGCAAATTAAATGCCAATGGATATGTAGCTTCTACCTGACTCTGAGCCTCTACTCTCTTGATGATACAAGCCTTGCCATCGCCAAGATCTAAGTAGCTCATAACTTCCTGAGTTGTAAAGATATCTGCATCCTCTGGAAGAACGGTCTTCAAATCAACTGCAAGACCATTTGCCTGTGCCGGAATTGCCATACCGGTATCTACTAAGTAAATATCTGCATCCGGTGTGCCTGCCAGTACAGAAGTTGTAATTGATTCCTGAACACCTGTATAAGTCAGGTTCGTCCAGTAATACTTACAATTATACTTATCCTCCAAGGTCTTAACATTCGCAAACTTCAGCTCTGCAACCTTCTGATTGTGCTGATGCTCTTCATCGTCACCGCCGATTGCTGTCTGATAGTCTGGGGAATCCTCTAATGCATCATCACTATCATAGTACTGAACCCACCAGGTACCGATCAGGATCTGACGGCTTCCGTCGGAATTCGTTCTCATATAACCATTACCGGTTGCTGCAGGTGTACTGCTTGGGGTATCTCCACCAGTAGTATCACCACCACTTGTTGTATCTCCACCGGCATTACCACCACTTGTACATGCCATCAAAGACAATGTCATTGCAGCTACAAGACCGGCAGAAATGATCTTCTTATAAAGCTTCATTTATCATACCTCCTGTTATTATAATCACGCTTTACAAATATTATTTTATGTTCGTCCTATGTAAGAACCTATGCAGCTGCATAAGTTCTTACAGGAACGAAAGATATCTTACTCTGTCTGACCAATCGTCAAACCATAAACTTCCCAAGCAGAAGAAGCTTCGCACTGTACAGTAGTTCCCCACTTAGAGGTATCTGTACCAAGGATTTCAGCAATGGTATCAAAGCTTACCTGTGCATGAGATCCGTCATAAGCTGCATAGCCCTGTCCGGAGCCATCAAAGTCTCCAACACCAACTCTGGTCCAGCCCTGTTCAGCACCTGGGAATACTAACCAGATCTCACCACTCTCAGATGAGTAGTTAATATTGATTACAGAACCCGGTACTAATGCTGCAACCTGATCTTCTGTCAAATCAACACCGGCCTGTGCCCATCCATCTCCGGATACTGCACATTCTACGTCAACCAGCTTATTATTAGCCTTCATCTCAACAGCCTTACCAACCTTTACGCTGTATACTTCCCAAGCAGAAGATGCCTCACACTGAAGTGTTGTTCCCCACTTAGAAGTATCATCGCCAAGAATCTCAGCAATTGTCTCATAAGTGATGATGCACTTGCTTCCGTCAAAGATTCCATAACCCTGACCGCTGCCGTCATAATCACCAACACCAACTCTGGTCCAGCCCTGCTCAGCACCCGGGAATACTAACCATACTTCACCGGACTCTGATGAGTACTCGATTTCGATTGCAGAACCAGGTACTAATGCTGCGATCACATCCTCGCTGACATCCACACCGGCCTGTGCCCATCCGTCTCCGGATACTGCAAATCCATCAATATCGATGCCGCCATTGATCGTATAATGAGGAGCCTTCTTGCCCATCTTTACGGAATATACTTCCCATGCGCCATCAGACTCACACTGGAGTGTTGCACCCCACTTAGATACATCATCTCCGAGAATAGATGCGATCGTATCATAATCAACCTGAGCAATATTCTTAGAGCTGTTCAGGTATGCATAGCCCTGTCCGGAACCATCTGCATCACCGACACCAACTCTGGTCCAACCCTGCTCAGCACCCGGGAATACTAACCACATATTACCGGACTCTGAAGAGTAGCTGATTTCAAATACTGTATCCTTGTCAATAGCAGCAATCTGATCTTCGGTAAGATCAATACCTGCCTGTGCCCAACCATCCGCAGATACAGCAAAGCCTTCAATATCTGCTGCTCCGGTCAATCCGAACAGGTTCGAACGATCCACACCGGTATCCGCTACTACGAACTCAGCAGAGGTATCTGCTGAAAGTACATTACCGTCTGCATCCTTGAATGCAATATTATCAATGTACAGATTCGCAGGATCTCCGGCATAGGATTCCATAGATACTACTATGTAATTGCCTTCGCCAAATGAATAACCATCCGGTACAGTGTAAGATACTGTCTTTGGATTCTGGTTCTCAAGATAGATGGACCAGCTCTCTGCGGTCTGATCATTCTTCTCTCCTACCAATCCATAGATATTACCGGATACAGCTGCGAATGCGCTTCCCTGACTCTCAACTGCAAGATCCAGCTCTACCGTCTTCAGCTTCGATGCATCGCTTCCAAGAAGTGCATCTGCCTGAATACCTACATAGACAGATCCTGAACCGGAAGGAGTCACCTTCAAAGCTTTGGAACCGTTATAATCTGCTGTCTCTAATGCAGAGGAATCCGGCTTCGGATTCACCACGGTATCTACGCCGGCAAAACTGATAGAACCATCTTCAAAGTCTACACTGACTTCTCCGGTTGCTTCATCGCCGCCTGTCGTGTCCTGTCCACCGTCATCAGTGGTTGTGTCTTCTGTTACTTCCGGAGCATCCGTAGACGGTGCCTCTGTCGAGGTTCCACCGGAAGTACATCCTGCCATTGCAAGTACCATAGCACCTGCTGTGGCCAATGCTAATAATTGCTTCTTTCTCAACTTTTACGCCCTCCTTTTTTGGTCGAAGTTACATCTTTCCATCATTGTCGTCTACATTAATCGTCTTATTATAGCATTTTCGAGTCATAATGTAAATCATTATCAACCTACTATACCGCTACGCTCAACTCCTTCAATGAAGTTCTTCTGCAGAATCAGATACA
>JAFUAW010000033.1 GCA_017460485.1 Lachnospiraceae bacterium
GATATTGCCGCAGGGTTATAGGCACACAACAAAGAAGAGGACGGAAATACGCAAATTCTACAGAATCGCTGGCTTTTCCGAGACGGGAAGCGGGCGGTTCTATTTTTATATGGAAATATGGAAAATACTTGCTATTATTCCTCATCAGGCATATACTAACACTGATACTTACTTATATACAGGGGGCTGAAATGGAATACCTTACAACATCTGAAATGGCTGTAAAATGGAATATTACGAGACGGCGAATTACTACACTTTGCGAAGAAGGCAGAATTGAAGGCACAATGCTTAAGGGCGGTACATGGCTCATCCCGGCCAATGCAGATAAGCCTGAGGACGGGCGGCATTACAGATATAAGAAGAAGGACGAATGATGGAGGATGTACATATGAACGATTTTCCTGAGCTTTTTGAGAAATCGAAATATCTGATAGATAACGCCAGAAAGGGACTGGGTGTTATTGCAAACACTGTTACGGTTTATACCAGCTTCCTTCTTGGAAAATATATGATTGAAGAAGAACAGCAGGGAAGGGATCGCGCAAAATATGGCGAGAAGGTTCTTGATCAATTATCAGATTATCTGACAAATGAGTACGGGAGAGGATTTTCGAGGAGTAATCTTGCAGGAATGCGCAAGTTCTACATAACATACAGGGATCGCGAGCCGGCAATTGTCCAATCGGGAATTGGACAATTAGGCGTAATGCAGGAAAACGGAATTGTCCAATCACAAATTGGACAATTGACTCTTGACAGGGAAAGCTTTCCGTTTAAACTCAGTTGGACACATTACCAGATATTGATGACTATAGACAATCCGGATGAGCGAAATTTTTACGAAATTGAGGCTATAAAAGGAGTCTGGAATGTAAAAACCTTGAAAAGACAGTACCATTCAAGCCTTTACGAGAGGCTGGCACTCAGCCGGGATAAAGATGATGTGATGGAAATGGCTCAAAGAGGGGCTGTGCCATACAGACCGGAGGATATCCTGAAATCGCCGTATGTTCTTGAATTCGCTGGACTTGAAGATAAGAGCAGTTATCACGAGGATGATCTTGAAGCCGGAGTGTTAAACCGATTACAGGACTTTCTTCTTGAAATGGGAAAAGGCTTCCTTTTTGAGAAAAGACAGAGGCGATTTACATTCAACGACAAGAACTTTTATTGCGATCTTGTCCTCTACAACCGCTTTTTGCGTTGTTATGTCCTGATAGACTTTAAGGTAGAGGAGTTGACACATGAGGATCTTGGACAAATGCAGATGTATGTCAATTATTATGATCGTTATGAGATCATCGAAGGCGAAAATCCGACAATCGGAATTCTGATGTGTAAAAAGAGCGACGATGCACTTGTGGAGTTGACTCTTCCCAAGGATTCAAATATATATGCCAAGGAGTATAAGCTATATCTTCCGGAAAAAAAGCTGCTCCAAGAGAAATTGAAGGAGTGGATAGAGGAGTCGAATGGTTGAATCTGGTTTTGCAACATTTATGGGGAAATAACGCAGTATGAATATGGACAGTTTGGGGAATGCTTTGAATCAGGGAGTCACATACTATCTTGGCACGGTTCTTCCTCTTATCCTATTGCTCATCGGGATGATATTTGCTGTTTTACAGGATTCTTATATTGGGAAGAGACATAAGATCATCCTGTACCATATTGTCGTTCTGTCTATTCTTCTTATCTTCCAAAACAATATCAGCATAGTTCCGGTTTCCGAAGAAAGAATGATTGTATTTAGAACAGCAAATTCCATTTTGGGTTACAGCGTTCGTCCGGTGTTTCTGATATTGTTTATGGGAATAGTTGAACCGGAAAGAAAGTATCTGCCTGAGTGGATATTGTCTGTATTAAATGCAATTATTTACATGACAGCATTCTTTTCACCGCTAACGTTTTATTTCAATGAAGATGGAGCATGGATTCCGGGACCATTACGCAACTTATGTCTCTTTGTCAGCGCATTTTTGTTAGGGGAGCTTACATATCTTACCGCCAGAAAACACAGAATAATTCGGAGACGGGAAATGCTGATACCTGCTTTCTGTATTGCTATGATCATCGCAGCTATTATTCTTGATTACAATACAGGGCAGAGCATTCAGATTGTAAGTTACCTGACAATTGCAGTTATAGTCAGCAGTCTGTTCTATTACATCTGGCTGCATTTGCAGTTTGTACGGGAGCATGAAGAGGACTTAAAAGCCAGACAGAGGATTCAGATCATGATATCTCAGATTCAGCCGCATTTTCTTTTTAATTCACTGTCTGTAGCGCAGGCTTTGTGTGATAGGGATCCTCATGCAGCAAAGCGCATATTGGGAAAACTGGGACTTTATCTGCGACAGAACATTGATTCCCTTGAATCGGCGGAATTGATCCCGGTTCAGAAGGAACTTCAGCATACCAGAATCTATGCGGAGATTGAGATGGAGCGGTTTGAAAGTATCTCCATAGAGTATGATACGACGGATACGGATTTTCTTATTCCTCCGCTTACAATCCAACCGATGGTTGAAAATGCGATCCGACACGGAGTCCGCGGCATGGAAAACGGACAAGTGATTGTTAAGACTGTAAAAAAGGAAAGCTATCACGAGATTGTGGTAGAGGACAACGGCACAGGTTTTGATGTAAACAGGTTGGCAAAAGCGGAAGGTACACATATAGGCATCCGAAATGTACGGGAGAGGATCGAGAAGTTATGTAATGGAAGTATGATGATAGAAAGCCGGCTTGGGGAAGGAACGAGGGTTGTGATCCATATTCCGAGAGGGAATAAAAATCCTGATAACCCGAATGAGGAGTAATAAGTATGAGAGCAGTTTGCGTGGATGACGAGAGAAAGTCATGTGAATATTTTGTCTCCCTGTGTGAGAAACATCCGATGATAACTGATGCAGTAGGATTCACAAAGGCTAGGGAGGCCCTTGACTTTGTGGATATAAGCACCGTGGATATGGCACTACTCGATATTAATATGCCGGACATGGATGGGATCAGGCTGGCGATGGAAATAAAAAAGAGAAGTCCTCAGACGAAGATAATATTTTTGACTGCTTATTCCGAGTATGCATTGGATGCGTTAAAACTCCATGTTTCAGGATATATCATGAAGCCCGTCATAGAGGATGAGTTTGCTGCCGAGGTGGATTATGCTCTTTCTGACAAAGGAAGCAAGGAGCCAGAGCATATTACTGTGCAGACCTTCGGAGGATTTGATCTTTTTGTGGACGGTAAGCTGGTATCGTTTAAGCAGGCGAAATGCAAGGAACTCTTTGCATATCTTATTGACAGGCATGGCAGCAGCGCAACGAGAAAAGAGATATTTGCCATCCTGTGGGAGGATCGCATGTATGACCGTTCCATGCAGAAGCAGCTTGATGTGATCATACGGAGTATGCGGGAAACACTGATAGAGAATGGGATAGAGGAAATATTTGAGATGAAAAACGGCTCGCTTCGGATTGC
>JAFUAW010000034.1 GCA_017460485.1 Lachnospiraceae bacterium
CCGAGTGATACGATCGGCTTCGCATACTCTGCTAATTCCTGAATCTTGGCAATACTGTTAAAATGCTTGCTTGCTTCTAATTCCTTCCGTGCGGTAGAACGATAGAGGTCTAAGGTTCTGACCAGAAGATTATTGATGGCCGCGCTCTTTCTTGTCTTACCAAGATAATCATGCTTGTAGTTGGCATTATAGAAGCAGTAGTCCAAGAAGCCGGAAAGATCCGGCATAACAGCCTCTGCACCTTCGGATTCCAACAGATCGACCATGTAGTTATTGGCGCATGGCTGGAATTTGACTAAGATCTCGCCGACGATACCAACCCGAGGCTTTACCATGTCCTCATGGATCGGAAGTGCATCGAATTCCTCGATGATTCCCTTGACATTTTTCTTGAATTCGCTAAGCGGTCCACCCCGCTTGATCGATTCGATACAGATTGCTTCCCATTTTCTATGTAATTCATTGGCTGAGCCCGGTGTAATCTCATATGGACGCATGTGATAGAGACAGCGCATGAAAAGGTCGCCATATACCACAGACTGGATCATACAGTTTAACATCGGAATGTTATATTTGAAGCCTGGATTCTTCTCAATGCCGCTGGCACTGATAGATATTACCGGCACCTGTCCGAGGCCTGCTTTATTCAGTGCACGCCGGATAAATCCGATATAGTTGGTAGCACGACAGCCGCCGCCGGTTTGCGTGATGGCAAGCGCAGTTTTATTGATATCATAGCCGCCGTTCTGGATGGCGTCTAGAAGCTGGCCTACTACCAGAATCGAAGGATAGCAGGCATCATTATTCACATATTTTAGCCCCAGATCGACTACACTTTTATCCGGATCCGGAAGTATATCAAAGTAGCTTCCCGACAAGCTGAATGCCGGAAGCAGCATGGAGAAATGGATCGGAGACAGGTTCGGAACCAGAACGGTATAGCCCTTCTCCTTCATTTCCTCGGTATAGATGACACGGTCATAGGAGGCCGATACCGGCGTAGATTCAATTCCCTTCTTATGACGTACCTTGACAGCACTGATCAGAGAGCGGATACGGATTCTTGCCGCACCTAAGTTGCTGACTTCATCGATCTTTAAGACCGTGTAGATCTTACCGGAATTCGACAGAATATCATTGACAGCATCCGTAGTAACCGCATCCAGACCGCAGCCAAAGGAATTTAGCTGGATTAATTCCAGATATTTGCTGGACTTCACATAATTGGCGGCCGCATACAGACGGCTGTGGTACATCCACTGGTCGGAGACGATCAATGGCCGTTCCGGCTGGGAGAGATGGGAGATGGAATCCTCGGTCAGAACGGCAATTCCATAGGAATTGATCAATTCCGGAAGACCGTGGTTGATCTCCTTATCCAGATGATATGGACGTCCCGCAAGGACGATTCCCATTTTCTGATTCTCTTCACAATAAGCGATGGCTTCCTCGCCCTTCTTCCGAAGATCCTCTTTGAAACGTTCATATTCCTCGAATCCGGCATTCATGGCTTCGGTAATCTCAGCCTGCGTCACATCGTAGTACTTGGAGAATTCCTTATAGAGACGCTTGGCAAGTGCCTTTCGATTATCCAGTGCCATAAACGGACGGATATAGGTAATGTCGTCGCTGTCAATCTCCTCCATATTGTTCTTGATGTTTTCGGCATACGAGGTAACAATCGGACAGTTGTAATGGTTGAAGGCGTCCGGTGATTCATTTTGCTCATATACGATACAAGGATGGAAGATCGTCTTCACGCCGTTCTTAATCAGCCACATAACATGTCCGTGAGAGATCTTGGCCGGATAACATTCGGATTCACTCGGAATGGACTCGATTCCCAAGGTATAGATATCCCTTGTGGAACGAGGGGAGAGAACGACCCGCAGCTTTAATTTCGTTAAAAATGTAAACCAAAGCGGATAATTCTCATACATGTTCAGTACTCTTGGAATACCGATGACGCCGCGGGAAGCTTCCTCCTCGGAAAGCGGCTGGTAATCGAAGAGCTTATGGTATTTATAATCAAAGAGATTCGGAATGTGATCCTTGTTCTTTTCTTTTCCAAGTGCGCGCTCACAGCGGTTGCCGGTAATAAAGCGGCGGTTGCCGGAGAACTTGTTGATCGTTAAGAGACAGTTGTTGGTACAGCCATTGCAGCGGGACATAGAGGTCTCATAGGTCAGATTGTTGATCTCATCAATGGATAACATGGTGGTTTCAGCGCCTTCCTCATAGTTATCCCTTGCGATCAGGGCGGCACCGAAGGCACCCATAATTCCGGCAATATCCGGACGAATGGCCTCTCTTCCGGAGATCAGCTCAAAGCTTCTAAGAACAGCATCATTATAGAAGGTTCCGCCCTGTACCACGATCTTATTGCCAAGCTCGGTCGGATCGGTTAATTTAATGACCTTCAGCAAGGCGTTCTTAATGACAGAATAAGCAAGACCGGCGGAGATATCAGAGACATCGGCTCCTTCCTTCTGAGCCTGCTTTACCTTGGAATTCATGAATACGGTACAGCGGGAGCCTAAGTTGATCGGATTCTCTGCAAATAAAGCAATCTTGGCAAAGTCCTGAATCTTATAATTCATAGAGGTTGCGAAAGTCTCGATAAAGGAACCGCAGCCCGAAGAGCAGGCTTCATTTAACATGACATTATCAACGGCCTGATTTTTGATCTTGATACATTTCATATCCTGACCGCCGATATCCAGGATGCAGTCTACATCCGGTTCAAAGAAAGCGGCGGCTGTATAGTGGGCAATGGTTTCAACCTCGCCATCTTCTAATAGCAGGGCAGCCTTAATTAAGGCTTCGCCGTATCCGGTGGAGCAGCCGCGTACAATATGCGCAGAATCCGGTAATTCCTGATAGATTTCCTTAATTGCCTTGATACTGGTATTTAACGGACTTCCGTTGTTACTGCTGTAGAAGGAATAGAGCAGTTCACCGTCTTCGCCTACCAGGGCAACCTTAGTCGTTGTAGAACCGGCGTCAATACCAAGATAACAGTTGCCGGAATAGGAGTGAAGATCCCCCCGGCGAACCTGATACTTATTATGGGACGCACAGAATGCATCATATTCAACCTTATCATGGAAGAGGGGCTCCATACGGTCTACTTCCATGGCAATTTCAATACCGCTGTGCAGTGTCTGATCCAGATGCGCAAGAGTTGTAATGGAATCCGTATTCTCTGCATTCAATGCCGCACCAATCGCAGCAAAGAGATGGGAATTATCCGGTGCGATAATATGTTCCGGTGTCAGATTCAGATTTCTAACAAAGGCATTCTGAAGTTCTGATTGAAAATGCAGTGGACCACCTAAGAATGCAACATTACCACGGATCGGTTTGCCGCATGCAAGACCGCTGATGGTCTGGTTGACAACTGCCTGATAGATGGAAGCGGCAAGGTTCTCCTTCGATGCTCCCTCATTGATCAGAGGCTGAATGTCTGTCTTGGCAAATACACCGCAGCGGGCAGCAATCGGATAGATGGTATCATAATGCTTGGCGTACTCATTTAGCCCTTCCGCATCGGTCTGCAGAAGAGAAGCCATCTGGTCGATAAAGGAGCCTGTACCGCCGGCACAGACACCATTCATACGCTGTTCAATTCCGCCTGTCAGATAGATGATCTTGGCATCCTCGCCGCCAAGCTCGATGGATACATCAGTCTGCGGCGCATAGAACTGGATCGCATCGGTAACGCAGACAACCTCCTGACAGAACGGGATCGAGAGAATATTCGCGATTGCAAGACCGCCGGAACCGGTGATCGTCGGGTGAACGTTCAGATTACCAAGCTTTGACTTGGCATCGGCGATCAGCCGTCCGAGTGTTCCTTTGATATCTGCATAATGTCTTTGATAATCGGAGAATAGGATCGTATGCTCCTGATCCAGAATAGCCACCTTGACTGTGGTGGATCCGATGTCGATTCCAACGGTATATTGATTGTTTTCTGAATGATTCATGACTCTTTATGGCGGTTACATGTATATGATCCGCCACTCTCCTTGTATATGATGATTACTCCCAGATACTAAGTATTTAAGTAAATATATATTATTTCTTGATCGATTATGCATATTAGAAAGGGAAAACAGAATTTGACTTTGTATATTCTTTCTTATGTTAATGTGGCATAATACAATACTAGGTTATTATAAGAGAATTTGTCGAAAAAAACAATATGACAGAATTGGTAAAATGTAATAGGGAGAAACTATCGTGCCGGTACATAAGTAACCAATCTGGCTTAATATGAATAAGATACATAGTAATGAAGCTCTTATGGAGTAGGAAAATGTATAATAACAGCGGTAATTGTAAAGGCATGGTATATGTGGTAAAGGAGGGGGATACTCTGTATAAGATTGCCAGAGAGTATGATTTGAAGCTGATCGATGTACTTAAGGCGAATCCTTATGTAAATGTCTATAATTTGCAGATCGGAGATGAACTGTGTCTTCCAACTTTGCCGAATCGGGGGCTTAATATTCCGGAATCATCGACAAATTTGAGTGTGCAGGATGATCGGGACAGGAATGAGTGGAATCTTCAGAATCAGAATAATATACAAGAATTCAATGATCAGACTGATAATGATGGAGATAGAGATTGGAATAGCATCGATGAACAGGATAGGAATGATTCAGATAGAAATGATCAGAATATGCAGATTTATGAAATTCGGGAAGGGGATACGCTGGAAGACCTTCTTCAATATTTTCAGACCGATTATGATGATCTATTGATCTGGAATCCGGGACTTAAAGATATTCCGATCCCAATGGGCGTAGTGGTAAGGTTTCCGCAGTCGTAGTGTTTGAATCATAACAGTATCATTATATGTATCATTTTGTTTGCCATGGAAGTATTTAGATCGTCCTCAGAAAAGAAATTGTCGATTTATGGCAATGACTTTTCATGGACGATCCAAGCGATTATATGATTCGGAAATCATATAAGAAGATCAAAGAGGAATCGGACAAGTTGATTGAAAACTTGCGTTTATGGGTAGAATCGATTATAATAATATGGATTATGTAAAGAAAAGGAATGATATATATGCATTGGATGGCAAAATTAGAACAGAAGATCGGTAAATATGCGATCCGGAATCTGATCATTTATATCTTGATCGCATATGGGATCGGTTATGTATTGGAAATCAGCGAATCACTGCTTGGAATTCCTCTATATAGCATGTTACAGATGAACCCTGCGGCAATCTTTCACGGACAGGTATGGAGATTGGTCACATGGGTTACCTGTATACCGAACACATCTATCTTCTGGGCGATCTTTATGTTTATGTTTTATTACTGGATCGGACGGACACTGGAGAATGTGTGGGGAGCGTTTCGATATAATGTATTTATCTTTTTCGGGTATTTTATGACCATGCTTGGACCGATTCTGATGTATTTAATTATCGGTCTGACTCAGAGCTTTTCTATGGCGAATGCGCTGTGTGGATATATTCCTACAGATCCGTTTAATATGCAGTATACCTGTTATTTAACCAGCAGTACTTATTATATTAATCTGACATCTTTTTTGGCATTTGCCGCGCTGTTTCCGGATCATGAGGTCTATTTCATGTTCTTCCTGCGTATGAAGATGAAATGGCTGGCAATCATTGATGCCGTTTTTCTTGGATATGAATTCTTAAGTAATGTGATATTAGCAATTCGATTCTATCCGAGAATGGCACTTGGTATGTATGAATTTTATGTATATCTGTCCCAGGCGGTGTGTCTGCTGTTCTCAGTAGCGAGTTTTCTGATCTATTACTTTGCAACACGTAATTACAAGAAAATCTCGCCAAAAGAGATGAAGCGGAAGCGCAAATACCATAAGCAGGTCAAGGAAGCAACCGCCCGCGGCACGAAGCATTACTGCGCAGTATGCGGACGTACGGAGATCAGCAATCCGGAGCTTACTTTCCGGTTCTGCTCGAAGTGTCACGGTAATCTGGAATATTGCAATGATCATTTATTTACACATGAGCATAAATAATGATCAGAATTAGTGTTCATAATGGATGCACATAGGGCATTATGAAAGCATATAAAAATGCTTCTTGAAGAAGCGTTCCTTTGAAAATGAAGAAATAGGAGATATTATCCATGGACAAACATATACGACTGGTAATGAAACAGCTTGGCAATCAACAGAATGTGGAGGAGAATCTTTCCAAATACGCGGATTTTATGAGCGGAACTTATATGGAATATTCCCTGATCCAGCTGGCAATGAATCTGTATACCTTTAAAGAACGGTCGCAGGAATATGTGAGTCAGGATCCTTATGTAGAAAAGGCATTATATCTGATTCAGAAATATACCGGTTTCTATGTCTTAGATCATAAGTATGAGGGTCGGGATAAGGACTTAAAAGAGATTCATGAGGTACGGGATAAGATCACGGCTAGAATGCGGATCCTGACAAGTTATACGGATGCCCTGCAGATCTATGAATACATATTGAACCGTATGGAGTATACATATGACAATGTTCCGGATCTGAATGCTGCCATTGATCCCGGAGAATACGGAGAACGATTATTTCAGTATATATTTGCCGATAATGATAAGATGGTAGTCAACAGCAAGATTCAGATGATGGTAGCGCAGCTTCCGGTCCGGATCACGAAGAACAGGTTCTATGATATCTTAAATGAAAGCCTGAAGATCTATACCGGTTCGGAAAAAATCACGGTAGATGACTTTGCTGAGACGATCCGCGCATGTTCGGGCTTATACCGTCCGGAAGGTTTTGAGAGTGAGTATCCGTATCTGTATGATACGCTGCAGACATACGAGAAGCTAATCTTTACGGAATTAGATCAGGAACAGTGGCAGATATGTTCGGACAAGTTAAAGGAAGCAGCGGATTATATCGAGAATATCGTGACGGATTATCTGATGTTGGAGGATATCGTCAATGATCTGTATGCAGTTATGGCTTCCTGCATTTATGTTAAGAATGAAACCAAGGAAATGGGATATGCAGTGAGGATCTTGGAATGCGTGCTGGAATCTATGGCAAATGATACTCCGATGGATGAAATGGCAGAGGATTGTTTTTTTGCGCTCGAAGGAACTCCGGAACGATTATCGGATGAGATGATCCAGGGAGAGGGAATCCTCTTTGATGTCTGGGCGATGCATCAGGAACGTTTGAAAGAGAACGGACTTCTTGCCCAATATGCAGATCTGAATCTTATTTCAAAACTGCTTTGCAATAGTGTATTTATTGATCTGAAGCCGGATGCCTTAGAACCGGAGATTGCGGATGCTGACTATATTCAGAAGGTTCTTAATCAGCTGATCAATGAATTCAGCGCGTCATTTATGACGAATCCAAAGATGATCAATCGCGCCAGAATGGCTATGGTGCTTGGTAATGTACCGGTATTCTTTAACAGTCAGGATGAGATTAAGGAATATTTGAATTATGCATTGGTTCATTGTAATAATGACAGTGAGTTGAGAGCCGTTGTCTCTATCTTGGATGAGATGATGGAGGAGTAGATATATAGGGGATATCGGAGACTGTAATATGAGACATAAAAGTAAGGAATCACAATTACATATGAAGCTCTATAACCGTATGTATGTCCGCGGGATTCCGGATCGTAAGGTAATCCCTACCATGAATAAGATGAAACGTGGTAAGAAGGTTCGTGATCTGTATTGTATTACACTTCCGGTATTCAAAGATGGAATTCTGGAAATATATGAATATAGTGAATTGTTAAGTGATATCTATGATTCGCTGGAACATCCGGCTATTGTGATTGGGATTGCGGATTCGGCAGAGAATGCAACCGAGATGGTTCGGATGATCGTTGATGAGGTCTATCAGAACAGCGGTGCATTTGATGTTGAGGGATATCTTGGGCTGTCCGGTTCATAGGAGGTGATGGCCGTTGCATATTGTATTATTAATATTGAAAGTGCTTGGTATCACGCTTCTGATTCTGTTAGGGATCATTTTGCTGTTTGTGATATTACTGTTGGTCGCGCCGTTCCGTTACACCGTGGATGCAGAGTATTATGGAGATATTAAGGGGATCGCAAGAATACGATGGCTGATCTTTGTATTGGATCTGAAGGGTGTATATGGAGAGAATCGGTTTTTGTATTATCTGAAGTCTTTCTGGTTTACCATATCCACGAATGATGAGAATGATAAGCATTACAAAAGCGGGACAGAAGAACCAAAATCCGCGAAGAATAAGCTGTTTGGCAAGAAATCTTCCGATAAGCAGGTCTCCAAGGAATCTGAACCAAGCAAGTTCACATCCAAAAAGAAAACGCAGGAAGAAGCAGATAACAAGGTATCTTCAGACAGCGTAAAACAGACCGGTGATACTGCCGAAAAGGTAGAACTTAAGCGTATTGCGGAGAAAGAACCGGCACAGGAAACCACACAGCCAAAGTCTTCTGTACAGAATCCGGATGATGATTTTGAACGGTATATGGCCGAGCAGGATCAATTGATGGTTAAGAAGGAAGAAGAGACTTCCGAAAAGAAAGGAATCTTTACCAAAATCCGGGAAAAGCTGGAATTTGTCTTGGAATGGATAACGACGATCCCGATGAAGATCCATTATAAGATCGGAGAGATTCTCAGTAAGATCCTTGACTTTTTTGCGAACATCAATCAGAATGTTGATAATCTGAATCAGAAAAAAGATGATGTTATGGTCAAGGTACGTAAAGTTCAGAAGCTTTGGAAGATGGAATCTACCAAGCATGCGCTGCAGAGTGTTATCAAATATCTGAAGCAGATCTTAAAGCATGTTGCACCGCGTAAGTACTCCGGCAAGATACATTTCGGAATGGAAGATCCGTCTTCAACCGGACAGATCTTAGGTGTATTCGGTGCATTGATGCCGCTTTACCGGGATCACATTCTGGTAAGACCGGACTTTGAAAATAAAGTTATGGAAGGCGAGATTCATCTAAAAGGCAGGATCCGGATCGGCTTCTTTGCGATTATAGCCATTAAGGCTTTCTTGAACCGGGATCTTATGAAAACCATAAAACGTGTAAAAACCATTGTAGAAGCATAAAAAATAGTGTATACTATATCTGTTATGAAAACAGAGATATAACATATAGGTATGTACATGAGGTAAGGGTTGTAACATATCAAGGAGTATATAGGAGGATAGTAAACGATGGCGACAAATGATTTTAGTTCTACTGTAGGAACCTTATTTAACGGAATGGATTCATTCCTGACAACGAAGACAGTAATTGGTGATCCGACAACGATCGGCGATACCATCATTCTTCCGCTGGTAGATGTTACCTTTGGTGTAGCAGCAGGCGCATTCTCCGATAGTGCTGCTAAGAACAGCGGTGCCGGCGGTCTTGGCGGTAAGATGTCACCAAGCGCGGTTCTTGTAATTCAGGACGGTCATACCAAGCTGGTCAATGTTAAGAATCAGGATGGTATTACCAAGGTTCTGGATATGGTTCCGGAATTGATCGATAAGGTTACGGATTATGTGAAGGATTACAAGAATGAGAAAGCGGCTGCGGAATTGGAAGAAGAAGAGCAGGATCTGCTGGATTAACCAAGGGATAATAAGGATCGGACAGGGCAGCCTGTCCGATTTTTATTATTGTTGTTATTCGGATTGTAATTGTATCTCATGTATGGATGAATTGCGGAATATAAGATAGAACTTTTTCCGGATAATAACATATACTATGGTATAGAGTTGTTATTTAGGTGATCTTATGAAACGGTTGTGCGGATTTGCTTTATTCTTTCTTTCCATCGGAATGATCATCAAATGCTTTGTAGAAGGGTTTTGGTCTTTTGTTATGATCGCCTTATGTCTGATCCTGTCCTATGTATTGTTTTGTAAATGTTAAACTGACAATCTGAAGTAAATTAAATTAGCAATTTAAAATAAAAAAACGAGTAGTTGATCTACTCGATTTTTTATGTCATTAAACAGTAATGCAATGAATTCTTAAGCACGCTCTACTAATCCTGACTTTAAGCAAGAAGTACATACATACATCTTCTTAGGAGCACCATTCACAAGAACACGAACGGACTTCACATTCGACTTCCACATTCTGTTAGATCTTCTATGAGAATGGCTCACTTTAATTCCGAAATGAGCTCCTTTATCACAAATTGCACACTTTGCCATCGCCAGCACCTCCTTCATATATTCCTCATCACAACACGCCTATTCTATCAAATAATAAAAAGAATTGCAAGCAAAAAATAAAAAAAGTGTTCCATTTCGATCATAAAAAGATTATAATACAGACAAATGCGCAAAAGTTAAGGTCTGTTGATCATAGAATAATCATGTATGGAGGGAATAGTATGAAGGGTATGATGGCAAATGAAAACGGTGATATTATTATTGCAAATGAAGTAGTTGCCCAGTATGCCGGATTGACTGCAGTCGAATGTATCGGAGTTGTTGGTATGGCTACGATTAGCGTAAAGGACGGTCTGGTAAAGCTGCTGCGGGGAGACAGTATCAGCAAAGGTGTGAATGTCACCATAGAAAATAATAAGATTTCTGTTGATTTTCATATTATAGTTGCATATGGAGTCAGCATTTCGGTGGTTGCCGATAACCTGATGAGCACTGTAAAGTATAAGCTTGAGGAATTCACGGGTCTGACTGTAACTCGTATCAATATATATGTTGAGGGTGTAAGAATTCTGGAATAATCTGCAGTAGGAGGAACGAACGAGTGGCAATCCAAAGTATTGACGTGAATCAGATCAAGAATGCGTTTCTTGCTGGTGCACAGAGTATTGAACGTCGTAAAGATTATATCAATCAGTTGAATGTATTTCCTGTTCCGGATGGAGATACCGGAACCAATATGACACTTACCATTATGTCGGCGGCTGATGAGATCAGAAATATTCAGAATCCGACTATGGAGAATCTGGCAAAAGCGATCTCTAGCGGATCTTTAAGAGGTGCAAGAGGGAATTCCGGTGTGATCCTATCCCAGCTGGCACGGGGGTTTTGTAAAGAGACAAAGGGCAAGACGAAGCTTACAACAGAAGATCTGGCTCTTTGCTTTGACCATGCTGTAAAGACAGCCTATAAGGCAGTTATGAAGCCGAAAGAGGGAACCATACTGACGGTAGCGAAAGGAATGGCGGAGCGAGCAGCAGAGATCTGTCATAAGACGAAAGATATCGAGGTATTCGGAAAGCATGTGATCGAATATGGGAATGAAGTTCTGCTTCGGACACCGGATATGCTTCCTGTATTGAAGGAAGCGGGTGTTGTGGATTCCGGCGGTCAGGGACTGATAGAGTTCATGCAGGGTGCGTATAATTACCTGATCGGTAAGGAAGAAGTAATTGCTTCTCCGGTCGTTAAGATGGAGTCTTCTTCCAAGTATGATTTTACCGTAGAGGATGATCCGGATGCAGTGATCACATTTGGATATTGTACGGAATTCATTATTATGCTTGAAAAAGAATATACGGAAGAGAACGAGGCAGAGTTCAAGGAGTATCTGAGCTCCATTGGAGATTCTCTTGTTGTGGTGTCTGATGATGATATTGTCAAAGTACATGTACACACTAATCATCCGGGACTTGCTTTTGAGAAGGGTCTTACTTTTGGCTCACTGATTCGTATGAAGATTGATAATATGCGGGAAGAGCACAAGGAAAAAGTTGCCAGATCCGCAAAGGATAACGATCAAGGCAAAACGGAACTGGTGGATGAGTCTCCTGCACATGCCGAGAATAAGGCAGAGCCGCGTAAATCCTATGGATTCATTTCTGTCAGCGTAGGAGAAGGAATGAATGAGCTGTTCTGCGGATTCCAGGTTGACGAGCTGATTGAAGGCGGTCAGACGATGAATCCGAGTACGGATGATCTGCTGCAGGCGATTGCACATGTGAATGCGGATACGATCTTCATTTTGCCGAATAATAAGAATATCATTCTGGCAGCCAATCAGGCAAGGAGCCTTGTGAAAGATAAGGAGATCGTTGTGATTCCGTCTAAGACCATTCCACAGGGAATCTCGGCGTTGATCGCATTTGATCCGGAACAGGGAACTGCCGATAATGAATCGGCAATGACAGAGGCATTGCAATATGTTAAGACCGGTCAGGTTACATATGCCGTACGGGATACCAGTGTGGATGGTAAGACGATCGCAACCGGTGATATCATGGGAATCGGCGATGATAAGATCCTGACAGTGGGAAGTGAAGTATATGATACGACGCTGTCTTTGGTGGATGCAATGGTAGATGAGGATTCTGAACTGATCTGTCTCTATTACGGACAGGAAGTAACAAAAGAGGATGCGGAGAACATACGGAAGTCTCTGGCGGAAAAATATATACAATGTGATATTGAATTACAATACGGAGGACAGCCGATTTATTATTATGTGATCTCTGTTGAGTAGTATCTGTGTGAATAAGTATAGACTAATTTAAGACTCTTTGGCATATAGTATAGTAATGTCAGGGAGTCTTTTTTTTATGGAATTTGCAAGTGATGTTACTGAGGGAAGCTTCCTGTTAAGCATGACAGGCAAGGAACGACTGTGGCTGGAGAATTATGAATCTATCCTTGTATATAATGACAGGGAGGTTGTGATCATGGCCAGAAGAACCAGAATCCGCATTCAGGGAGACCATCTGTGTATCGAGTCTTATGGTTCTGTTGAAATGAAATTAAAAGGGAATATTGATTACATTCAGTTTGAAGGGCTATGAATCCTGCGATAGGAGATAAAGAAAGGGGATGTGGGTATGAGTTCGTGCAGAGACTGGCTGCAGGGATATGTAAGACTTAAGGTGATCGGTAATAATACCGAACGATTTATATCACTACTCAAATCCAAAGAGATTCTTGTCTGGGATCTGGAACCTATGCAGGATGGTTACAGCTTCTTCATCTGCAGGAAACATGTCAGGAATCTGGATCTGATCCGGAAGAAGACGGGGACTAAGCTTTCGGTAATGGAGAAGCATGGTTTGCCGTATCTGTTATTCCGTTATCGCAAACGCAAATTCCTGGTTCTTGGAATTCTGTTATGCATTGCTATAGTATATTACGGAAGCATCTTTGTCTGGGATATTCATGTGAATGGCACTGCATATTATACAGAGGAAGAGATTCAGCGAAGAATTGAAGAAGAGTATGTGGCACTCGGAACCAGAAAAAAAGAAATCGACTGTGATGCGCTGGAAGATCATCTTCGGGAGGATTATCCCGATATATCATGGATCAGCTGCGAACTGGTCGGTACACAATTGAATGTTGTTGTTAAGGAAACGCTGGACGGAACGGAAGTAATCGCAGAAGATGAGAAGCCTCAGGATCTGGTAGCGGCTAAGGACGGGACGATCGTTGAGATCATAACCAGAAACGGAACTCCGGTTAAAAAACGCGGCGATACAGTTCAAAAAGGCGAGATCCTCATATCCGGAACCATATATATCTATGATGATTATGATGCTGTTCTGGAAACCGATCATGTAACTGCGGATGGGGATGTAATTGCGGAGACGGAATATACATATTCTGATTCCTTTGAATTGCAGTACTATGAGAAAAACTACAGTGGTCGGGAAAAAACTTCCGTATTGCTGAACATAATACAATTAGAGATACCGATCCGGATGCCCGGAAAGGATTATCTTCATTATGATGAAATGCGGGAGACACATACTATGAAATTGGGAAATGCTTATATTCTTCCGGTGTCTCTGACAATTCTTAAGCAAAAGGAATATGAACCTGTAAGAAAGGAATACTCAAAAGATGAAGCAAAAAAGAGGATGGAGGAACGTCTGGAACGCTTTTTCAATGATCTTCGTGAAAAAGATGTAGAAATCATGGAAAATCATGTTACAATATCATTTGATGATGGTGTCTGCCGGGCCTCCGGTTCGGTTGTCACATGGGAACGGATCGGATACGGCAGGGTAATCACACCGGCTGAACAATAGCTTGCAGAAATGAGGAAACGGGAATAATGGAAACTACAATAGAAATACCTATGGAACACGCCCAGAATGTCTTTGGACAATTTGATATCTACATGAAGAAAATAGAACAGGAATTGTTGGTGGGTCTTGCACTTCGCGGAGATTCCTTAAAGATCAAAGGAGAGGAATCGAATGTCAGGAGAGCCGGGGAGGTGATCACTGAGCTTACGGAACTATCCGCAAGAGGCAGTATTATTACGGAACAGACCGTAGACTATGCGATTCATTTAAGCGAGACACATCAGACAGATCAGATGACGGACATCGATCAGGATATTATCTGTCATACCATTCATGGCAAGCCGATCAAAGCCAAGACCATAGGTCAGAAAGAATACATTGATCAGATTGAAAAGAAAATGATCGTATTTGGTGTGGGACCTGCGGGAACTGGTAAGACCTATCTTGCAATGGCTAAGGCAATTACAGCATTTAAAAATGAAGAGGTCAGCCGGATCATTTTAACACGTCCCGCGATCGAGGCAGGTGAAAAACTTGGCTTCCTGCCGGGAGACCTGCAAAGCAAGGTAGATCCTTATCTTCGTCCTCTCTATGATGCTTTATATGAGATCATGGGAGCAGACACCTTTATGAAGAATATGGAAAAAGGAGTGATCGAAGTAGCTCCTCTTGCATATATGCGCGGACGGACACTGGATAATTCTTTTATTGTTCTCGATGAGGCTCAGAATACAACACCGGCACAGATGAAAATGTTCTTAACAAGGATCGGCTTCGGTTCCAAAGCAGTGATTACAGGCGATCTTTCACAAAAAGACCTTGCACCAAATGTCAAGTCAGGGTTGGAAGAATCGCTGCATGTCCTTCGCAAGATTGATGAAATCGGGATCTGCAGGCTTACCAGCCAGGATGTGGTACGTCATCCGCTTGTCCAGAAAATTGTTACTGCATATGAAGAATATGAGAAACATGGAAAAAAACACTTGTAATAATATATGTTGTTGTTTATAATAAAAAAAGACACAAGATATTGTATTTAAGGGGGATAGGATGACAGTCAATATTGAGAACGAATATATGGATGAGATTACCATAGATTATCTCCATATTATTCATGAGATTGTGGATGCTTCCATCGAATATGTGCATTGTCCTTACGAAGTCTCCGTGAATGTACTTCTGACAGATAATGAACAGATCAGGATCATTAATTCCGAGCAGCGTCAAATTGACCGGCCGACGGATGTATTATCTTTTCCGATGATCGAATTCGATGAACCGGAGGCGTTCGCTATTGTGGAAGAACATCCGGCAGATTATTTTGACGCGGATACGGGAGAACTGAATCTGGGGGATATCGTTATCTCGATGGACAAGGTATATGAGCAGTCCCGGGAATACGGACATACTCCAGAGAGGGAGCTGGCGTTTCTTACGGCACACAGCATGCTTCATCTGAGCGGTTATGATCATGTTGAAGAAGAAGAGCGACAGATTATGGAGCAGAAACAGGAAGAGATCCTGCAATCAAAAGGATATTATAGGCAGAATAATAATATCTCATAGTATTATATATGGTCATTAATAATATACAGGACGAGGTGTAGAACATGAAAAAACGTAAGTTGATCGCATTGACAATGGGGATGGTTATAGGATTATCTTTAGTTATGACCGGATGCGGAAGCACGGAGGAAATCATTCCAGAGCCGGAAACCAGAATGAATCCAACAATAATAAAAATGTCGGATGTAGACGAAGAAATGCAGATGGTACGTGCCGATGGTAAAGTTCAGAATAACCTGAATGGAGACTGGGTAGATCCTGAAGTTAATGAACGGAAGCCGGTTGCCATTATGATCAATAATATTGGAGAGGCAATGCCGCAGTCCGGAATCGGTAATGCGGATCTGATCTATGAGATGATCGTAGAAGGCGGTATTACACGTCTGGAGGCTGTGTTTACGGATTACAGCGGACTAACCAAGATCGGACCGGTTCGAAGTGCGAGACAGTATTATGTACGGAATGCCGAATTCCTTGATGCTTTTTATGTTCATTGCGGATGCTCCGAATATGCGGAAAATGAACTTGCACAGGGGAAGGTTACGGATCTGGATGCTATGAATGCCGTCGGAAATTATATGACTTACCGTGACAGTTCCAGAGTAGCACCGCACAATCTGTATACTTCTGAGGAAGGTTTGAATGATGCAATCGATTATGTAGGAGAGAGTACCTCTCATCGTGCTGATTTTTCTCCGATGTTCATGTTCAATGCGCAGGTTCAGGATCTTACCAACGGTAAAGCTGCCAATAAGATTACTACTGCTTACAATGGAAGCAGAATTCCATGGTTTGAATATAACAGTGAGGATCAGAAGTATTACAGATTTCAGTACGGAGATAAGCAGATTGACGATCAGACCGGCGAACAGCTTCGTTTCCAGAATGTACTGGTTTTGTTTGCAACGACGTATTCGCCAAACGGATATCTGATGGAAGTTGAGAATTACAAAGAAGGCGATGGATATTATGCATCGAATGGTTCATATATACCGATCCGCTGGAAGTGTGAGGACGGAACCGTCCATTATTACACAGAAGACGGAAAACGTTTGAGAATGAATCCCGGCAAGACATGGATCACTTATTTTGATGAGGCAAATCGGGAAGGCGTTACTTTCGAGTAATGAACAGCTACAAACGATCAGGATATTCGTTTGATATTTAATGAGAGCGGTAAGAGCAATTGGAATATAATGATTTGATCAGACTTGCAAAGGAATCAATGCGATATGCATACGCACCGTATTCAAGGTTTCAGGTGGGTGCGTGTCTCCTTGCGGAGGATGGAACAACCTATACGGGATGCAATATGGAGAATGCATCCTATGGTGCAACCATATGTGCGGAGAGAGTGGCTTTCGGAAAAGCCATATCAGAAGGCAGACATTCCTTTCAGGCAATAGCAATTGTATGTAGTGAAGACAGGAAGGCATATCCGTGTGGTATATGCCTTCAAGTTATATCTGAATTCATGAAGCCGGAGAGTATCGTGATCTTAGAGGATACATCCGGCATGATTCAGTATCAGGTAAAGGATCTGATACCGAATGCATTTCATCTGGGAGATACAGACGCATGAATAATTCTGTGAAAAGCAGTCAGGGACATAAACAATACAATTTTTTGATACAGGGCGGCATACTTGCTATTGCGGGAATCGTAGTCCGGATTATTGGTATGATCTATCGGGTGCCGTTAACACATATCATCGGGGACCGCGGTAACAGTTTGTACAGCAATGCCTATGATGTATATAGTATAATTCTGATCATTTCTTCATACAGTCTGCCAGTTGCAGTATCGAAAATGATGGCCGGTAAATATTCCGTAAAAGAATATGAAAATGCGGATCGGATATTCAAGGGTGCTTTGATCTATGCACTGATCGTTGGTTCCGTGGCGGCCGTGTTCTGTTATGCCGCGGCTCCGATTCTTGTTAAAGCAGAGGGGGCTGTGCCGGTTCTCCGGGTGTTGGCTCCGGTTATTTTCTTTTCTGCAATTCTGGGAACTTTCCGTGGATTGTTCCAAGGGCAGGGAACTATGATCCCTACATCATTATCCCAGATCCTGGAACAGATAATGAATGCTGTTGTGAGTGTTCTTGCTGCATGGCTGCTGGTTCGCCCGTTTACGGTTTCTGATCCTGAAGATCTCCTTCCGAGGCGGGGAGCAATGGGCAGTACATTGGGAACCGGGGCAGGTGTGCTTGCCGGGTTGATTTTTGTTGTAATCGTATACTTTATCTATCGTCCGGATTTGAAAAGGCGAACAAAGCGTGGTCAGAAGAAGCCAGTTGATTCTTATGGTGTGATACTCAAATCCATCGTTCTAACGGTTACTCCGATGGTATTGAGTGCGGGGTTATATAATGTCAGCCCGTTCATTGATAACTATATGATCTATGACATTATGGACAAGCTGGGGTATTCTCAGGAATTCATTCAGAATATTCACGGAATCTATGCCGGAAGGTATCTGTTAATGGTTAATATTCCTGTCGCATTTGCAAATGCATTATCCTCCTCAATGATACCGACAATATCCGCTGCCAAATCAAGCGGTAATGAATCGGATATTCTGAGAAAAGCAGGTCTTACGATCAAGGTATCTATGATGATCGCGATTCCTTGTGCTATAGGACTGGCTGTTCTTGGTGGACCGTTTCTTGAAATCATTCTGCCGACTAATCAGGAATTCCCTTATCTAGCGGAACAACTTCTGATGGGTGGCAGTACATTTGTTATTTTCTTTGCATATTCTACGGTAACCAATGCTATTCTGCAGGCTACAGATCACTTGAATCTTCCTGTGATCCATTCTGCGATCGCGCTTACTGTACATGTGATTCTTACTTTTGTCCTGATTCGTTTTCTTAATCTGAATGTATGGGGACTGATGATCTCAACGATTTCATTTGCCGTAGTCTTGTGTATATTGAATTATGTTTCATTGAAACATAAAATCGGTCTGAAGATGGAATGGAAGTCTGGTCTGTTGATCCCGTTGGTGTCATCGCTGATCATGGGAGCTGTCTGCTTCTTCGTCTATCAGGCATTTCTTTTGTTTACATCAAGTAGGATTCTGGCATTTTTGTTTGCTTTCTTGAACGCACTCATTATATATGTTGTTGCTATGGTATTGCTTCGGGGTGTAACAGAAGAAGAACTTTTGAACATGCCGAAAGGACAGATGATCGTCCGGATTCTGAAAAAGGTACATTTATTACACGATTGATTAATCTTTGATTATTCAGGCAATACTCCTTATAGGAGGAATGCATGATGATCAAAAAATATAGTATGTTAATGGGTATTTCCCTGCTTTGTCTTGTGATCGCTTATCAGGTAAGCTGGATCCATTCTGTTCGTAAGAATGTAAGTAAGCAGCAACAGGAACAAGAAAATCGGGAAGAGCTTCTTCAATCGGAATTTTCGGATGATTATTCCGAATCCGGTAATAATATCGCCGCAGATACGTTCGCTGTTCATGATCATGTAGAACAATCGGCTCAGATCATACTGGAGAGCTATGATGAGGATGGGAATCTGATAAATCGGGAAGTGACGGTTCCGAATGCGAAGCTTGCAGGCCTGACACGGCTGGAAGTTATGATGTATGCCAATGATTATAAAAAAAATGCACCTAAGGCTGAATTACAACAGGGACTGCAGAGAATGGTCGTAAAAAGCTTCTCTCCGGAATCCGTAACATTGGTTAAATACTATGGTGCTCCGATTGATGAACCAGGATATTGGATCGCTGTTCGTGATAATATCATTATTGTATATACGGAAGATAAGTCTGAGATATATGAATTTACCAATATTGAGCTATGGCAGCTGCCGCTTACTGTTCAGTCCGATCTGGTAGATGGTATCTACGTGGAAAATGAAAGGGAATTGTTTGATTTTCTGCAGACATACTCCAGCTGACATTTGATTAAATAGAAAAAGGGTCAAAATCAAATGAAAAAAGTATTAATTCGAGTCAATCAGATCAAATTACCGGTATCCCATACTCCGCGGGATCTTGACAATGCCGTTGCCAGATTGTTGCATTCTGCGGAGCCGCCGGAATATCGGATTGTAAAGCAGTCCGTAGATGCCAGAGATAAATCGAATCTGATGTACATATATAGTATTGAATTACTTTTGTCTTCAGATCTGAAGAAGAATCCCCGCATGTTTAAATCGAAGAATATCATAATATCAGAAGATAAGATCTATCATTTTACTGAAATGACGAAGCAATTCCGGGATCAGGGATCCGGACTTATGGTATCCACGTTATCCGAAGAAGAACGACCGGTTATCGTAGGAACAGGTCCGGCGGGTCTTTTCTGTGGATATATGCTTGCAAAAGCCAGTTATCGTCCATTACTTATAGAACGCGGCGGTAGTGTAGAGACACGTGTAAAGAAGATTGAGAACTATTTTACGTCCGGAGAACTCGATGAGAATACCAATGTTCAATTCGGAGAAGGAGGTGCCGGAACATTTTCAGACGGTAAATTGAATACATCAACCCATGACAAATACGGCAGAATTCAGGAAATGCTCCGTATTTTTGCGCAGTATGGTGCCGATCCGAAGATTCTGTATTTGAATAAACCGCATATTGGAACCGATCAGCTGCGGGAGGTTGTCAGGAATATCCGGCAGGCAATCATAGAGCTTGGAGGAGAAGTAATATTTGATACCTGTCTGACAGATATTCAGTATCGGTCAGTGCCGGAACAAGGCAATGGAGATAAGAACTTAGAGCTATGTGGGATCACTGTCAGTCAGAATGGGATCAATCGGCAGTTGGCATGCAAATGTCTGATCCTTGCGATTGGTCACAGCGCAAGAGATACATTTTATATGCTGGATCGGAAGCAGATCCATATGCAGGCGAAACCATTTGCGATCGGACTCCGGATCGAACATCCTGCCGAGATGATCAACCGCTCCCAATACGGTATATCCAAAGAGGCTTCTCTTCTTGGAGCGGCAGATTATAAGCTGACCTATCAAACCAAAAGCGGGCGTTCGGTATACAGCTTCTGTATGTGTCCGGGCGGGCATATTATCGATGCTTCTTCCGAAAAGGGACATATTGCCGTTAATGGAATGAGTTATCATGCCAGAGATGCAAGGAATTCCAACAGTGCCATTGTTGTGAATATCACGCCGGAGGACTGTTATATGAAGACCGGACTGAATACTTCACTTGCCGGTGTTGAATATCAGAGAATTTGGGAGCAGCTTGCTTATCAGTGCGGAAATGGCTCGGTTCCGCTCCAACTGCTTTCAGATTTTCGAGAGGATCGAAGATCGGAAGGATTAGGTTCGGTTGAACCGGATCTGAAAGGCAGCTATCAGCTTGCTAATTTGAGAGAATGTTTGCCTAAGTATGTGAGTAGTGCTATAATTGAAGGGATTATGAGATTTGATCAGACAGTCGCAGGCTTTGGAAGAGAGGATGCGATCCTTTGCGGTGTTGAGAGCCGGACTTCATCCCCTGTCCGTATCCTTCGAGGAGACGATATGCAGGCGAATATTAAGGGGATCTTTCCTTGTGGAGAAGGAGCCGGTTATGCAGGCGGTATTACGTCAGCCGCTGTGGATGGGATCAAGGCTGCGGAAGCCGTTGCGGCACAGTACAAACTATAGAAAGGTATGAACAAAAGATTATTATGAGTCGTGTCAGAGAACAATTATCCAGAAAGAACCGTATTGTGGTTAAGATCGGATCATCCTCACTTGTACATGGAGATACGGGGCGTCTGGATTATGTAAAATTAGAAAAATTAGTCCGTTTTTTGTGTGATCTGCGGAATCAGGGAAAGGATGTCATCTTAGTGTCTTCCGGAGCAATCGGTGTCGGCGCGATGACACTCGGGCTTCCCAACCGTCCTAAGACCACTTCCTTGAAGCAGGCATGTGCAGCCGTTGGGCAAGGACAACTGATGATGGTATATCAGAAGCTGTTTTCCGAATATCATCAAACATCCGCTCAAGTACTGCTTACATTTGATGTAATCACATCTGAGGAACGCCGGCGTAATGCCATTAACACATTCAATGAACTGCTTCAGATTGGTATTATCCCGGTTGTGAATGAGAATGATACCGTTGCAACAGAGGAGCTTGAATTCGGCGACAATGATACATTATCCGCAATTGTTGTTGCATTGGTCAAAGCCGATTGTCTTGTGATCATGTCCGATATTGACGGATTATACACAGATGATCCGCATTATGATCCGAATGCTTCATTGATTTCCGAAGTGCCGGAGATTACCGAAGCTTTGTGGACGATGGCGAAAGGAACCGCAACGAGTCTCGGAACTGGCGGTATGACCACTAAGTTAAAGGCGGCATCGATTGCTACGGCTGTCGGTGCGGATATGGCGATCCTGAATGGAGAGCGAATCGAGATCCTGCAGGAATTATTCATGGGAGAGGATGTAGGAACTGTATTTCATGCACATCCCGAACTGCATTTTCAACTGGAAGAATATGTTAAGAAATTAGACGATGTCTAACATGAGCCCGGAAGATCCGTATGACATCTGCAAGAGATTAAAATGAGAGGTAACTATAATGACCGATGCTCAGATAGCAAGAATTAACGAACTATATCATAAATCCAAATCCGAAACCGGATTGACGGAGGAAGAAAAGAAGGAGCAGGCAGAACTCAGACAGCAGTATCTTCAATCAATCCGCAGGAATCTGAAAGCAACATTAGATAATACGGTAGTGGAATATCCGGATGGAACCGTAAAAAGCATTAAGGAGGCTGGAATTAAATATGCGGACATCCAATAAAAAGATTACCAGAAATTCGATCCGCGCTAAGCGTCTTGCGTTAAGTGATGAAGAAGTACAAATAAAATCCAGACAGTGTGTCAGCAAAGTATTGGAATTCCCGGAGTTTTTGGAAGCCAAGACCGTCTGTGTCTATATGGCAACCAATAACGAGATTGATACTTCGGATATTATCAGTTATTGTTTGGATAATGATAAGAAAATTGCGGCTCCACGGATCGAGAACGGGGAAATGGAGTTCTATTATTTTTCACGTCCGGAAGATCTGGTGCAGGGAGCATTCAATATCTATGAACCGGTTGGTACCAAGAAGGTTAATGATGAAGAGGCACTGGTTATTGTTCCGGGTGTTGCGTTCGATCTATCCTGCAATCGGATCGGGTACGGCATGGGCAATTATGATAAGTATTTGTCTAGGCATCCGAAGATGAAGACCATTGCGCTTGCGTATGAGTTCCAAATCGTAGGAAAGATTAAGCAGGAGGTTCACGATATCAAGCCGCAGATCCTGGTAACAGAGGAGCGTGTGATCATGAAACCGGAAGAATATGACCTTGAGGCGGCATGTAAAAGTGCCAAAGATGCAAGTCGTTCACTTGGCTTATTTGATACGGCCAAGAAGAATTCCTGCCTGTTAAAATGCGCAAAAGCATTAGAAGAGAATAGTGAAATCATCATGAAGGCCAATTCAAGGGATATTACCGCAGCCAGAAAGAATGGCATGACAGAGGCGTTGATCGACCGTCTGACCATTACGGAAGAACGTATGAAAGGTATCATTGAAGGCGTTGAACAGGTTGTATCTTTGACTGATCCGGTCGGAGAAACCATACAGGAATTCACCCGTCCGAACGGGCTTTTGATTTCTCAGGTTCGGGTTCCGTTCGGTGTGATCGGGATCATATATGAATCCAGACCGAATGTTACCGTAGATGCATTCGCGTTATGCTTCAAAACAGGGAATGCCGTTGTGCTGCGAGGTGGCAGTGATGCGATACATACCAATATGGCACTGGTCACAGTTCTTCGTAAGGCATTAAAATCCATGGATGTGGACGAGAACTGCATTTGTCTGGTAGAAGATACCAGCCGCGCGGTAGCTGCCCGGTTTATGAAAATGAAACAATATATTGATGTATTGATTCCGCGTGGAGGTGCCGGATTGATCCGGACCGTTGTAGAACAGGCAACGATCCCAGTCATTGAGACCGGAACCGGTAACTGTCATATCTATATTGATGAATATGCAGACTTAAATAAAGCTATTCCGATTGTTCATAATGCCAAGCTGCAGCGGCTGGGAGTATGTAATGCCTGTGAATCCCTTGTGATCCATCGTAAGATCGCATATAAGGCAATTCCGATGCTGGTAGAAGACCTGATCCCAGAAGGCTGTGAGATTCGCGGAGATCAGGAGGTTCAGAATTATCATCCGCTTGTAAAAGAAGCTTCGGAAGAAGATTACGGTATGGAATATCTTGCTAAGATCCTCTCTGCGAAGATCGTCGGAAGCGTCGAAGAAGCAGTGGAACATATCAATCATTACAGTACCGGACATTCCGAAGCAATCATTACGGAAAATGAAAAAAATGCGGATATATTCACAGCCGGCATTGATTCTGCCTGTGTATATGTCAATGCATCCACCCGTTTTACTGACGGATTTGAATTCGGTTTTGGTGCCGAGATCGGTATCAGTACACAGAAGCTGCATGCCAGGGGACCGATGGGACTTCTAGCCTTAACTTCCAGTAAGTATGTGATTCACGGCAATGGACAGATTCGAGGATAAATGATTCTCTATTCTTGATTTGTGTATCTGGTACATAAACTCCATGGACACGCTTGCGTTCCGTTTCGAACGAGTGATTCGGTTCTATCCGATTCGCTGCGACTTCTCTGGCACATCGGGAACCTGTCATACACAAATCTTGGATTATATAAATTGATGGGAAAGGAATAAAGAAATATGGCAGAGAATACATTTACGGGGAGTAGGAATTATATTGCTTCTCCGGAACTGATGCAGGCGGTAAATGTGGCGATGGCACTGGAAAAACCGTTGTTGATCAAGGGAGAACCGGGTACCGGTAAGACTATGCTTGCGGAAGCGATCAAGGATGCTACGGGAAAGGATCTGATCATATGGAATATCAAATCCACAACAAAGGCGCAGGACGGTCTGTATGTCTATGATACCATACAAAGATTATATGACAGCCAGTTCGGAGAATCCGGTGTGGATGATATTGCCCACTATATTAAGCTCGGTAAATTGGGAGAAGCGTTCAGTTCCAAGGATCAGGTAATTCTCTTGATCGATGAGATCGACAAAGCAGATCTGGAATTCCCGAATGACCTGTTATGGGAACTGGATAAGATGGAATTCTATATCAATGAGACCAAAGAGACTGTAAAGGCTGAACACCGACCGGTAGTGATCATAACCTCCAATGCGGAGAAAGAGCTTCCGGATGCATTCTTACGTCGTTGTATCTTTCATTATATCGAATTTCCGGATAAGGAGCAGATGACGGAGATCGTCAATGCTCATTTTGAGGATCTGGATGAGCATCTGCTCCAACAGGCGATGGATACATTTTATTGGATCAGAAGTCTGAAGGATATCCGTAAGAAACCCAGCACATCGGAATTGATTGACTGGATCCGCGCGCTGCTAATCGGTGGCATGGATCCGGATAAATTAAAGGATGAGCTTCCGATGCTCGGGGTACTTATTAAGAAAGACGAGGATATTGCTGCAGTTAAGAAAGCGAAGCTTTATTAGGACAGGATGATAATATGTTTTTGGATTTCTTTTATCTGCTCCGCGCAAAAGGGATTGAAATCTCGGTTACGGAGTGGCTGACACTTATAGAAGCATTAGATCAAGGACTCTGTCACGGAAGTTTTACAGAGTTCTATTTTCTGTGCCGTATGATACTGGTTCATCGGGAGTCGGATTACGATAACTTTGATCTGGCATTTGCCGAATACTTCGAAGGTCTTAAGAATGATAACGAGATCCCACCGGAGATCATGAAATGGCTGGATAAGGGTAAGATGGATACCGAACAATTGAATCGGGATATCTATCAATTCATTCAGGACAGGGATATGAATACGGTAAAACGGATGTTCCGGGAACGTGTATCGGAGCAGAATTCGGAACACAACGGCGGTAATTACTGGATCGGAACCAGCGGTGGTTCGGCATTCGGACATTCCGGAAGGAATCCGGGCGGCATTCGTCTTGGCGGACAGCCCGGGATGCACACGGCATTTTCTGTGATGGGCGAACGCAAATATCAGAGTTTCCGTAATGATCGTGCGCTGACCTCCAGACAGTTTCAAGTAGCGTTCCGCAAACTAAGACAGTATTCCACACGACTCGAGGTGGAGAAAACGGAACTGGATATTGATAAGACAGTAGACAGTACCTGTAATCAGGGCGGCTTTTTAAAATTGGAATTCGAGAAACCGAGAAAGAATTCGGTTAAGCTGCTTCTGTTATTTGACTGCGGTGGAACCATGTATCCGTTTATGGAATTATGCAACGACCTGTTCCAGGCAGTTCATAAAGCGAATCATTTCAAAGATGTGAAGACCTATTATTTTCATAACTGCATATATCAGAAGGTCTATAAGACTGAAGAGTGTGAGTATGGAGACTGGGTAGATCTGGAATACCTGTTCCGGAATTATGATAAGGATTATAAGGTGATCATTGTGGGAGATGCCCAGATGGCACCAGAGGAATTATTTGATGTCAATGGTAATTACAGAGGACCGAACGGGGGATTGAGCGGTTATGAATGGTGCCGGCTGCTTAACAGCAAATACAAGAAGGTTGTGTGGCTGAATCCGAGATACCACGGGAATCTCACAGGTCTGTCATGGATGGAATCCGAACATCGTCTTGCCGAACTGTTCCATATGTATATGCTTTCGGTGGATGGTCTGAAGGAATCCATTCAATATCTGATGGCTCCGAGATGATGTACACCGCATGGATATAATGAAAAGAGGATATATCAATCCCATCACAGTTCATTGATGGGATTGGAAATAAAATGGATAGGGGTAATGAAAAGTGGAAGTAGAAGAACAAAAGCCTTCGGCTCTTGTGAAAATAGCAGCATTTATTGTGGATAAACGGAATCTGTTTTTCCTGATCTTCGGGATTGCCGTAATCTTTTCTCTGTTTTCATCCAAATGGGTAAAGGTTGAGAATGAACTGGCGGCTTTTTTGCCGGAATCCTTTGAGACAAACAGAGGACTTACTTTAATGGAGGACCAGTTCTTAACTTACGGTTCCGCGGAGGTCATGGTGGAGAATATCTCTTATGATGATGCGGAAGCACTGGCAGAACTGATTGAAAAACAAGATTATATCTATATGGTCCAGTTCAACAATGATACGGATCATTATAATGATTTTTCGGCACTTTTTAGTGTGACATTTTCTTATGTGGATAGTGATGAGAGATGTTATGAAGCGATGGAATCCCTGCGGGCATTGTTGTCCGATCACGAGACATATATCTCTTCCGCGATCGGGAATTCTTCCAGCGAGACCATCGAAGCCGAGATGCAGGTAATTACAGTATGGGTGGCTGTTGTTGTTGTGACGGTATTGATCTTAACATCCAGCTCTTTTGCCGAAGTTCCGGTATTGATCCTGACATTCCTGGTATCCTCCGCATTGGCGAGCGGCACGAACTTTATGTGCGGTACGATCTCATTTGTATCCGATTCCGTTACGATCGTACTGCAGCTTGCGCTTTCTGTAGATTATGCGGTCATCTTAAGTAACCGATATAAAGAAGAGCATAAGACGAAGGAATCGAGAGAAGCCTGTATTATTGCTTTATCAAAAGCGATTCCCGAGATTGCTTCTTCTTCCCTGACGACGATCGGTGGTCTGGTCGCTATGATGTTCATGCAGTTCGGCATCGGACCGGATATGGCCATCGTACTTGTCAAAGCGATTCTGTTCAGTCTGCTGACCGTGTTCTTGTTAATGCCGGGTATCATTATGGCATTCTCCAAGCTGATGGATAAGACAACGCATAAAAGCTTCATCCCTCAGATACCGTTTGTTGGAAAATTCGCATATGTAAGTCGGTATATCATGCCGTTTATTTTTATTGTACTAATCCTTGTAGGCTACCGCCTGTCTTCCAAGTGCCCGTATGTCTACGGGTATTCCCTGCTCACAACACCAACGCAAAGTGAAGCTCAGATGATCGATAAGAAGATTGATGCAACCTTCGGCGGCAAGAATATGGTAGCGTTAGTGGTTCCGGGAAATGATTATGAGAAGGAAGCCAGATTGTTAAAGCGTCTGGATACCTATCCGGAGATTAAAGCTTCCACAGGTCTTGCAAATACCGAGGCAATGAAAGGAAGAATGCTGACGGAAAAGCTGAACGCCAGAGAATTCGCGGAGATGCTGGATGTGGATCGGGATGTCGCGGAGCTCTTATATGCGGCTTATGCCATTGATGATGAGAATTATGCCAAATTGATCACCGGAGTATCCGAATACAGTGTTCCGTTTATTGATATGTTTGATTTCCTCTATAAGGAGATACAGGAGGGTTATGTGACGCTTGATGATGATATGATGGATACTATAGAATCCGCGCATACACAGATTCAAGTGGCAAAGGATCAGCTGCAGGGAACGGATTATGACCGTATGCTGGTATATCTTGATCTTCCGGAGGAAGGGGATGAGACAAGATCCTTCTTAGATGAATTACATGATATTATGCATGACATATACGGAAATGACGCGGATGTCCTCGTTACCGGAGAGGCAACCAGTCAATATGATCTCTTCCGTACATTTAAGCGGGATAATACGGTTGTCAGCATTGTTTCGATGCTGGTTGTATTGGTCGTTCTCCTTTTTACATTTAAATCAGCCGGAATGCCAGTCTTACTTATTATGGTAATTGAAGGCTGTATCTGGATGAATTTTTCATTTCCGACAATTATGGATAAACCGATCTTTTTCATCGGATATCTGATCGTAAGCTCTATTCAGATGGGCGCAAATATTGATTATGCGATTGTTGTTTCCAGCCGGTATCAGGAAGTCAAAAGGATTATGCCACAGAAGGAAGCAATCATTGATTCTATGAACTTTGCGTTTCCGACGATCGTGACCTCCGGTACCATGATGGCTGTTGCGGGTATTCTGATCGGTCAGCTGACATCAGATCCTTGTATCTGCGGAATCGGACAGTCTCTTGGCCGGGGAACGATAATATCAATCATAACCGTTTTATTTGTATTACCGCAGATCCTTCTTCTGGGAGACAAGATCATTGACCGAACCTCGTTTGATGTGAATCTGTCGCTTCCGGTACAATCACATGAAATGACCGGACTTGTTCGTGTAGATGGTGTTGTACGTGGAGCGATTGACGGAAGCTTTGTCGGAACCATGCATGGTGTGATCCGGGGAAGCGTGAATGTACAGATGATGACCGGAAGTATGGAACCGACGGATTCTTTTGATATCTCGCATGCGATAGAGGCTGACAGTGTTCAGGAAGATACTGCTGCCACGACCGAACAGGAAGGAGATGATCCGGATGCGTAATTCATGGAATCGTATCATAAGTATTCTGACTGCCGGCATAGTATTCTTTTCGTCCTTTGCTTCGTCTTTGACCATATTCGGAGACGGAACTCTGATCAGTGCCGCACAAGATACTCCTGAGACTGAGAATACGACTGATGACAAAGTAACCAGAACAACAGAGACTTCTGATACTGCTGATGGTAATGGAATGGAAACTACAGACAATGCCGATTCAGAGGAACAGATTGAGAAAGATCTGTTCTTGATAAAGGATGAAAATGATTTTATGGCATTTACGGAGAACTGCCGATTGGATGAGTGGAGTCTGAACCGAAAGGTCCGGCTGGATGCGGACTTAAATCTTTCTGGTAGTTCTTATCGCGATTTTGACGGAATATCCAGCTTCTCCGGATATTTTGACGGTAACGGACATACCATCTCTGGTGTATATCTGTCCGGAGGAACCGAAGCGGTTGGTTTATTTCATTATCTGGAACAAGAAGGTACGATCACGGATCTGAATGTCAATATTAATCTGAGCTCTGATAACAGTGCTGATATTCTGGGAGGTATTGTTGGTATTAATTCCGGTACGATCCGTAATTGTACATTTACTGGGAATGTATCTGGCAGTGGAACAACCGGTGGTATTGCCGGATATAATGGGAATTCCGGCGCAATCGAAGAATGTAAGTCTGCCGGTACGATCAAAAGTTCTCATACGGTCGGAGGTATAGCAGGCGAGAATCGCGGTGTTATATCTGATTCCGTTAATAGCGCGGAGATTAATTCGGACAGCAGCTGGTTTGAAGAAGACGACAGCAGTTCTAATGCTATGAGTTTATCCGGTCTGATCGACACAGGAACGGAATTGATCTTAAACGGAACCGATATTGGGGGAATTGCGGGATATAGCGATGGGATAATCGCTGGCTGTAATAATGCGGCAACCGTAGGATATCTTCACACCGGACGCAACATTGGAGGTATTGTTGGGCGTCAAAATGGAGATGTGATCAATTGCAAGAATACAGGAAGTATTTTTGGCAAACAGGATGTCGGAGGAATTGTTGGGCTTATGGAACCGGCTCTTACCTTTGAAGACGCAGAGAAACTGAATGAGGAGGTGGATGCATTACATGATGACATTGATACTTTGATCAATGATCTGGACGCAATGGGAGATACGGTTCATTCAGATTTGAGCGACTTGAACGCGCATGCCGATACAGCTTCTGATACAGCAAGCGCAATTACCACGGAGCTTCGGGATGTGATTGAAACAGATGTAGATGTTGTTAATGATCTAAGCTCTCGTATGACTTATGTTGTAAATCATATGCCGGAGGTTATGGATTATCTAGATGCAGCACTGTATTCTATGGAGACTTTGGGTAAAGACTTTACGAAGCTTCAGGATGATATGGATATTGAATCGAAAATGGAGGAAGAGACTCACGATCCGGCCGCTGATCAAAGACTGGTTCTGCAAAGCGGTGTTGGCGGCTCTCTGTCGTCGGATAACGCAAATCCGGCAGAGGGTGCCGAAGTAAAGATCAAGCTTCATCCGGAAACGGGTTACGCATTGTCGACCTTATTATATATTCCATATAAAGGTGAGAGCTCAGAGGTTACCTCACAGGTTAAAGAATCTTCCTTTTCATTTACTATGCCTGCCGAGAACGTAACTATTCAGGCTGTCTATGCTTATGTTGGCAATTATGTTGCAAGGTCTAATGTCGGAGGACGGATCGAACTAGAGCAGAGCACGGACATGGTGCGTATTCGTGCAATCCCATATTCCGGTTATATGTTGGAAAAAGTAACCGTAGAGGAAATCAATATTACTGATTCTTTTAAGGATAAGGATGGAATTCTGACAGCCGAAATTAATAAGTCTATAACGGGAAAGACAGTATTTGTAGAAGGTACTTTTGTTAAAGAAGAATCTGCACATCCGATTACTGTTGCCAGTACTACAGGTGGCGTTATCAGTACAGATTCGTTATCAGCAGCTGCGGGAAAAATGATTACAGTTACATCATCTGCCTCTCAAAATTATAAATTAAATGTACTTAAGGCAGCTTCAGAAGATGGATCAGTAGTTGAAGTAACACAAAGCGGTGAAAACACCTATACATTTACAATGCCTGATCAGAAGGTATTATTGACTGCAGAGTACATATATATTCCTGATACGAATACAAAGGTCTATACTGAATCTACGGTTGGTGGTGTTGTTGGATCAGTACCCAATATTACGAATAATGAATATTATATTACCATGAGTGCTTCTGCCGGATATGAAATTTCTAAGTCGGATATAGTACTTGAAATCTATGAAAACGGAAATGATATTCCTACCAAACAGCTTACAAGCTCGGAATTAGAGGAGATTACCGGCGGATATCGTTATACTATGAATCTGACAAATTATACGGCACCAATCAAGGTTATGGGTTATTTTTCTGAATTGTCGGTGACAACTTATACCGTAACTACAGTAAGCAGTACCGGAGGAGCCGTGACAGCGGACCGTTCAATTGTGTCCGGTGGGGATGAATTAAGGCTTGCAGTTGTCAACGATCAGAACTATATATTAAGTTCTCTTCAGATTAATGGAGAAGACATTAGTAAGAATGTGGAGAATGGTACGGTGTCTTATATAGTTCCGGAGGATATATCCAAAGATCTTGAAGTGACAGCAACCTATGTGCCTGCCATTTTGATAATAACAAGTACCAGTGTCGGAGGAAGTGCCGATTATAAGAATAACGGAGAACAGATTACAGTCACGGTAGTTATGGATTCCGGTTATTCTTTGAAAGAACCATTGAATTTAAGAGAGAGTGATGATACCGATATTCTATATCAAAAACAATATGCTGACTCCTATATCTATTCATTTACGGTAACTGATTCCATGAAACAGGGACAAGAAGCTTATCTGGAATTGGAATTTGAATCCATGAATGATAAAGAAACAGTGGAAAAAGCAAAGAATGCTATTGCAGGGGACAGTGCAAAGTTCTCTGAATCAATGAGTCTTGTTTCCTCAACGACTGATCAAATCCGTGATTTGATGACAGATGATTTTGGTGAGATTCGTTCTGTGGAAGACTTGTCACAAGAGGAATTAGAACAATTGCAGGGATTTTTGGTGGATCTGGCTGATGCACTCGGGTGTGCCGGAGCATATGCTTCGTCAATAATACAATCATTAAGTACGATCAGTACAATAACAGCTCCATATTTGGAAGAGGCATGGGATGCTTTGAATACAGATTTGGATCAGATCAATGCAGATTATCAAACTATGGTGAGTTCTTTACAGGGCGCAAGTAATGAGGCTAGAGCAATTGTGGATTATCTGAATTCTCTGGAGGAACTACAATTCAGAAATCTTAGTGAAGATTTTGATTCCAACAGCGATAAGTTGTCTGAAGAGCTGGATACCATACTTGATATTATGCAGAGATTAAATAATCATGTAGACCTGTATTCGGGTAAGATTGAGGATGATATGCGGGTTGTAAATGATCGATTGAATACAATCTTTGATATGATCCTGACCAGAATGGATAATATTGAAAATCTCACGAATGGAAATGATATTCTGGATGATCACTCCGCAGATGAGGTGTCGGAATATGACAGTTCCAATATTACTTCCTGCATGAATACCGGACGGGTTAATGGAGATATTAATATTGGCGGAATTACCGGATGTATCAGCCGCGAAGCAGATGAAAGATCCGAATCGGCTGTTCCGTCTAATAAGGTTGGGACTAAGTATATAGTCAGAGCCATTGTGTCAGATTGCAACAATGAAGGATTTGTTAAAGTTAAGACGGAAAATGGCGGTGGTGTTGCCGGCAATGTGGCGGTGGGACTGATTAGTCATTCCTTAAGCTCCGGAATCGTTGTATCCGATGAAGGAAAGTGTCTGGGAGGAATTGCCGGATATAGTACCGGAACCATACGGGATTGTGGTTCCAAAACGGAATTGTCCGGCGGCGAATATATCGGCGGAATTGCAGGTAAAGCCAGATCGATCAGTAATAGTGTATCTATGGCTTATATTATGAATTCTGTTGTAAGAGTCGGAGCAATCGCTGCAGCATATCTTCCAGATGAGGACGCATCGGATGACATGACAGTCTATCGGAGAAGTCTTAAGAAAGATTATGTTGATAATTGTTATGTCAGTTCACAGTTATATGGTATAGATGGAGTATCGTATGCCGGTGTTGCAGAACCGGTTACATATTCAGAATTACTTCAAAAAGATGGTATTGATCGATCCTTTAAGACAATGGAAATCCTGTTCTTGGATGAGGAGGATAATCTTGTGGATCGCATTAAGACGAATTACGGAACCAGGATAGAACAGATTGAATTCCCTCAGATTCAGACGGATGATGACGATTACTATGAGTGGGAAGGTCCGGATGTTAATGTCGTAGAGAGCAATCTGGTATATCATGCGGTTGTGACCGCTAATGTTACCGTCTTGCAAAGTGTTCAAAAATCAAATGGAAAACCACTTGCTTTTGCAGAAGGAATCTATACGGAATCTACGGTTATGAATGTCGAAGAAGTCAGTATGATGCTTCCGGGAAGTGTGTCAAATGATGCTGTTACACATATGGAACGTGTCACGATCACAGATTCCTCCTTATCGGATTCAGATGAGATCAAGCTTCGCCTTCTGAATATTGATGGCTTGGATAATAGTGTAGTATACGTCTATCGTGATAATGGCTGGAAGAAGATGGAACAGACAGATGCCGGTAATTATATTCAGGTAACGATGAGAGGAACCGATGAGACTTTCTGTATTGCTTCCGAACCGCACAGAACGAATTATGTTATGATTGGAGCGATTGCCGGATGCGCCGGATTCGGAGTGGTACTTCTGATATTGTTGTTACTATTCCGGCATAAGAAGAAAAAGATAGAATCATAAGTGTCTTAAAATGATTATTGATAATGGAAGCATGAAAGGATGGATTCGGATATGGATCGTGGAACATGGGGACTTGTACTTAGCGGCGGCGGAGCCAAGGGCGCATATGAGATCGGCGTATGGAAGGCAATGAAGGAGCTTTCTATGGAAGACTGGGTCGGCGGATTATCCGGAGC
>JAFUAW010000035.1 GCA_017460485.1 Lachnospiraceae bacterium
ATTTACTTCATGTACGCAAAGAATGAGAAGGCCTGCAAGACCTGTTACAAGCTGGTGAAAAAAGCTTACCCAAGGGCGAGGTTTAAGGTGCTTGACGGATATGGTCACATGACTTACTCGGTTAAGTGTCAACCGGAGTATATTAGAATGCTTAAGAAGATAGGTAAGGCGCATAGCATAGATCAATGATGAGCAGGTGGAAGCAAAGCTCCGCCTCAACATGATTTGTATAAAATGATTCATCAACATACTGAAGAACAGAAACAGAGACTCATGGAATCAAATGCTGAGGAATGGAGAGAGGATGAATAAGATATGAATATTGATGTTTTGGATTATGAAATAACAATTGACGGAAAGCTGCTTAAATTTCCTATGTCTTATGAGGAGGTTAGATCCGTTATGGGAGAGGCTTCCCGTATTATTGAGGAAGATTGGGGAACTCTGTATATGTATGATGATTCGGGTGTGTTTTTTGAAAGTCTGGGATCGCCAAAGTATCTTAAAAAACAAAAAGCATATATAGATGAGGATCATTCTATTACAAGCTTAACCTTATATGTTACGGCTAAACAGGATACGCTCCAGGAGATGAGTGTTCACAAGCATCCTGATTTTTATCCGCATAGTTTTTATGTTGGCAATGTAACATTTTTCGGAAAAAAGAGAGAGAATAGCTCACTGAATAAGTATTATGGATGCTATCAGGAAATGATAACAACACCTGAGGGTGAATATGAACTGGCACATGTCGGTGCGTATGTAAGAGGAAATGATGAGGACCCAAATTATGACGGGGATGTATTTCTGAAAAATCTGATCATTACATTCAAACCTAAAAGACCAAAGAGTCATGAAAATTATAGTATTATTCAGCCTGATGAAGAGTGCCTGGTATTCGACAACTTCAATTTTAAGCTGGCGGTTATTCAGGAGTTGATGTATGAATTGGAGGTCCTGAAGCCGTATTTTGATATCTATGATTATAAACAGTTCAGGAAAGCAAAATGGAATCTTGAAACAGATAAGAACATAAGAGGTGCTGTCAACTTCTTTAAAGAGCTTATGATTCCTGTAAGTATGGCTGAGAGAGTCGAAGAAATCTATATGAATGGCGGCAATGATATATACGGGAATATTGCGCCTTTTTGGGATGGTGAAGATGGACGTTTCGATTTGGACAGTTTAAGTGAAACGGAAGTGAAGCAGTTTACTAATCTGAGGAAAATGACAATCATGACTTCAAATCCGGATAGGATTAAGGCACTATGTGAACCTATGGGTATTGAAGTGGTGTAATTATATTTTCCTATAACGGAGGTACAAAAATGACACAGTACGAAAGAATGAAGGCAGGGTTAATCTATGATCCCGGTGATAAGGAAATACTAGATGAGCAGTTTCGGTACGCGGACAGGCTATGGGAGTTTAATCAGCTGAAACCATCGGACGTTGATAAGAAAACACAATACATGAAAGAAGTGTTTGCTGAGTGCGGGGAGGGTAATTATATCGAATTGCCATTTCATGCAAACTGGGGAGGGCATCATCTTCATTTTGGTTCATGGATCTACGTAAATGCAAATCTCACGGTAGTTGACGATGGTCATATATATGTGGGAGACAGAGTTATGTTTGGACCTAATGTAACAATAGCAACGGCGAATCATCCAATACATGCTGATCTTCGTGCGCGCGGGCTTCAGTATAATAAAGACGTGCATATTGGAGATAATTCATGGATAGGCGCAGGCGTAATAATCGTGCTAGGAATCACAATCGGAAGTAATGTAGTTATTGGTGCCGGAAGTATTGTGACAAAAGATATCCCGGATAATGTAGTTGCAGTAGGTAATCCGTGCCGTGTAGTAAGGGAAGTTTCAGACAGAGATCAAGAGTTTTTTTATAGAGATGAACGAATAGATTGGGAGAATCTATAAATGAGAACGATGATCGGGATTTGTTCCGGTTTGAAAAGATGATGAAGTAGTATTTATGTGGTATGAAGGACAGGAGAGTAATGCACCATTTATTGTATCATATTATTAACCGTATTAGCAAAGTCGTTATAGTCAAAACTCTGCATAATAAGGGCTTTTGAACTGTTTTGAATAAGGTACGACGGGAGGGAGTGGATACCAAGACGCATTGTAAGAACCAGATCTTTTTCAAGCTCTCTTTCTGCACTGCCATCAGAAAAGAACTTATGGAATTCATCGCTATTTATGCCTGTCTTTTGTGCCACCTTTAGAATTTCTTCTGTATGAGTGGTGGGGAGACAGTCTACGACAGTGGCATGGCGTAACTCTTTAAGAAACAAATCTGCTTTGTCGGGTGCAGCAAGCTGGGCTGCCTTGTATGCCAAGTTTAGAGGTTTTGAGCTGCGGTGATCTTCATCAAACAGTCTGAAATCATCCATGTTTATGGGAAGACCACCAATGGCTTCCTCACTCTTGTAAATTTTTGCAAGACGCTTGTTATATACCCTGATTCCTTCTGTTGGATTCAAGGAACGTTCTTCATATGTCATGAAATCTGACACATCCTTTACAAGAAGGCTCATGACATATCTGATTTCTATTTTTTCATTATATTCTTGCCTTAGACGTTCTATAATAGGCTCGCTCTCGTAGCTAAGTCCCATCATAGGGTCTGTAAAAACAGTGAGTATAATCTTATCATCCATAATATTTACCAATAATTCCTTCTATCAATCAATTGACCATTCACAGCCCAGGATATTATGTCATCAAACTTTATGTAACAGCTTTCTGGCGAGATTCCTAAAATATCCCGAAATATATCTGTGACCTCGGCTGCAAATGCTGAAAATCCACAGTGGTCTTCGTTTCCAAATATGCTGGCAGTTATATAAGCAACAGGCTTCGAACTATCACCTCGTACATAGAGTCTGCAGTTGTCTTCAAAATCTAAAAGTAGATATTCTTCGCTCTTTCCGGGGACAAGTTCAATGGCTTTTCCAAGTCGCTGTTTTAACTCTTTTTCCTGAGCATCACTTATGGGTACATTAACTCTGGAAATAACAAAAGGCATCAGGCGCACCTCCATTCTTTAAACTGCAGGAGGATATCATCGGCTACTTCCTGATTCTTCATCTGGTAGGTGTGTCCTGTCTTTTCTATAAAGATCAGTTTGTTCTGATCTGCCGTTGGCATATGGGCATTCAGATTCCTAAGGAAGTCGGAAGGATCTCCGTCAGTAAAGTTGTCATAGGTTCCTACCAATAATGCACCGGTATGGGTAATTTTCTTTGCCTGTGAGAAATCGCCGTCATGAGCGGTATGCACGTTGTTGAGCATACCGGAGAACTGCCAGTCGTAAGCGGTGTTAGCGATGCATTCCACCCAGCCCATAAAAGGGAAAGGCAGCATTTCATCTCCGTCGCCACGCTCTACCTGATCTTTTATCATCTGCTTTTCAAGTGAGGATACGCCTGACATCATGTACGTCAGATTGGCGGGAGAGAGCAGGAAGAAATGTTCCACGCGCGGATCATGATGCCTGGATAGATAATAGATTACTTTGTTAGCACCCAGAGAATGACCGGCAAGAATGATATGTTCATAGCCTTCTTCGCTTGCCCAAGTCAGATAAGCATCAATATCTTCCTCCGTATAGGAGAATCGTTCATTCCAAGAGCCGATGGTCTCCTTTTTGCCGGTATTCACATTGACGGTTTCAATCTGCCCGAAGGCATCATTGGTCTGGGCATAGATAAAGTCGATATTTCCGCTGTTTAATGTATCACCGATGTTGTAATAAAAGGGATTGGAATAAAAGTTCCCATGTATTCCGGTGATAGCAATCATTACAGTATCTGTATTTTTCTTTTCCTCCGGACGGAAGAGGACACCGTTAAGGACGGAACCTCTTTTGGTCGGAACGTTAAGTCTGAACATCATGATTAATCCCTCTCTGAGAATAATGTAACGGCACGCGTCGCCTTGCGACACCTGCCAAGTTGGTCGCACCATTGATAAATCATGCTACGCATGATGGGTGCTCCCTCTGAAAATGCATTTGTGCGATGGCGATGAGTAGCAGGCATTGCAGGATACACATTTTGAAATCACAGAAGAATCGGCTTTCATTTTATTCGGAAGATCCGGCTCTCTGAGAAGTGGGCGAGATAAAGATATCATCGCTATCTTTGTCTCGTTCAGCACATTCTCCATAGTATCCAGACTGCGAAAGCCGCCTACGACGATAATTGGACATGATACCTTTTCTGCAACCTTGGCAGCAAATGGAGCAAAATATCCTTCATTCATATGAGGTCTGATTCCGCCGACAGAGGTTCCGTTGCCGCTGACTTCAATGGAGTCAATCCCTGCCACATCAAGCAGCTTGCATATGGTAAGGCTTTCTGATTCATTTAAGCCATCATAGGTAAAATCATTCGAGTTGATCTTGACCGTGATATGGAGTGATGGAGCTTCTTTTCGGATACCTTCCATGATCTTCAACAGAATACGACTGCGGTTTTCTGTCGAGCCGCCATAGGAATCTGTGCGGTGGTTTACGGCAGGTGAGAGAAAGCGGCTGAGGAAGAAGAAATGCGCCGCATGGATCTGTACGCCGTCAAATCCGGCTTTCATGGCACGTATAGCAGCGTCAATAAACTGCCGGATCACATATTTGATTTCTTCTGTGGTCATGTCATCCGGTTCGACCTGCAAATATCGACCGTTCTTTTCACGGTAATAGGCTCCAAGGGCAAGCTGCGTGATGACGGGCGTTCCTTCCGCGTGGATGATGTCGACTAATTCCTTATATTGAGGGATGAGGGCATCATCACAGAGGCGCATCATGCCATCAAAGTAGTAGTCTGTCAGAGCAACACTGGTGAAGCCGGTAATGATGGCTCCAACGCCGCCTTTTGCCAGCTCCGCATATATATCATAGGCTTCTTCCGTTACACTGCCATCCGGATTTGCAATACCTTCCCAGGTAGCCGAACGGACAAGCCTGTTCGAGAGTTCTATATAGTTCATTTTTACGGGCTCAAATATCCGTTTCACAGTGAAATCCTCCTTTACAAATCTCTTATGATCTATTATAATTAGACACAAAGAAAAAACAAGAAGGCAGAATATTCTTTGCCACTACAAAAAATATAGTAATGGAGTTTGATATGAGTAAGAAACCATTGCCCAAAGAAGAGAATATATACGAAACAGATTGTCCGATTCTGTATGCGATGGAACTGATCGGTCAGAAATGGAAGCTGCCGATCCTGTGGTATATTGCAGATGCTGAGAACCAGACGCTCAGATATCGGGAGCTGGAGAGGAAGGTCGTGGGAATCACCGCCACCATGCTGACGAAGTGCCTGCGGGAGTTAGAACAGGATAAGTTTATTACCCGGACGCAGTATCCAACAATTCCTCCTACGGTGGAGTATTCACTTGCTGAGAGAGGAAAGACTCTGATTCCGGCGTTGGAATCGGTATATAAGTGGGCAGATGAACAGATGAAGAATGAGGATTAGCTCATGATACTGTGATATCTACGATAATGACAATTTCATGTTTGTTGAAATGAATATTTTAAATAAAAAAATAACGAGCTAAGTGATCACTTCCTTATATTCTAAGGACAAAAGCACAGTGAAAATAAGCCCCCAGATACGAAGTATGGGCATCGAAACATTCATATATTAATAAGATCATCGAGTTTAATTCCGAGTATCTTTGCGAGTTGTATGGCGGTTGCAAGATCGGGGATTCTTACACCGGTTTCCCATCTGTGAACGGTTGGGAGCGTCACGTTCATAAGCTCGGCAAGCTCATTTCTGGTCATGCCACGCAGCTCTCTGTAATATTGAATCCTTTTGCCGATATAACCTTTTCCGGAGAATTCCGCGTGCAGCATCTCTTCTGGAATGTCAGAGATCGGAAATCGGAGGTTGTTAAGTGCCTTTTCAAGTGCCTTTCTGGTAATCGGCTTGAGAAGGAAGGTACTGGCATTTGTTTCATAGCTTTCAACTGCGTATTTCTCATAACCGGTAATATATATGATATTGGTTCGGGGGTGCTTTTCAAGTACCCCTTTTGCTATGTCGATTCCGTTTGCGGAAGGCATATCTATGTCAAGAAATATGACATCAAACTGATTCTTCAAGCAGGCATCCAATATATCTTTCGTTTTAAAGGCACCAACGATCTCGGCATCAGGATAGATGCCTCTTAAGTCTAATATAATTCCGTCAACGATCGTTTTATGATCATCTGCAACAAGTATCTTCATATGATTCTCCTTATTCAAAGCTCTTTTGATTCTTTGGTATAATGATATCCGCTGTCGTTCCTGCGGGAGTGATATCAACCTTAAGTCTTCCGTTACAAAGTAACATCAGCCTTTTTTCTGTATTTGTAATTCCAACTGCAAGACGCTTAGATTCGTGACCGGAAGCTGTCTTTGATCCATTTCCGCTGTCTATAGTGCGAACGATAATGCTATCTTCATCACAAAATGAGGAGATGGTTATGGTTCCGCCATCTTCTCCAATCCCGTATTTAAGAGCATTTTCAACAATAGGTTCAAGACTTAGCTGTGGGAGACGAAAGTCTGTCTCTTGAAAATCATATATAACTTTAATATCTCTTGCATGGTCAGCTTCAGCGAGAGCAAGGAATGCTTTCACATTATCGATCTCTTTTTCAAAGGGGATCATATCATCGGATTCGACATTCCGAAAATGTGCTTTCAGATAATCTGAAAAATGATCTATGGTTTCTACCGCCTCACTCGAATTGGTGCGAACCAGCGTTCGGATGATATTCAGGGAATTGTATATGAAATGAGGCTGAATCTGACTGCGAAGCAAGGACATCTGTTCCTTTGCCAGTTGGTTCTCCTTATCGATCGTGTCTTCATATAATTGCTGTCTGTGTATATAAGACAGATAGATGTAGTAAGTCAGTACGCACATAGCAGAAACCGGGGTCACATAACCGGAAAGGATATTTTTGGCTTCTAAAAAGGAAACTCCAAGTGAGAGTATCACGATGGTCATTACAATCAGACCGAGATCCCTGTTATTGCTTTTGAATTGCCTGATGGAAAAAATGAAAAGCATCATAACATATAACAGTTGGACTATATAAACAGTGTAATGGAGTTTTGTAGCCTGCCAATGGTTATTCTCGTCAATCCAGAAGACGAACTTCGCTCCAAAGGCAGATGGTAAGTAGAGCAGTGCATTGCATTGATGATTGCGGGTATGGATAAGATAATTGCCCTTTTCCTGCCGGGTCTGATCACGATAAGCTCCAGAAGAATGATAAATGGACGCAGAATATATATAGCTGTTGCTGAAAGAAGACGCATCTGTATCAGATTGCTTTGACCAAACGGTGGTGTGTGCGTGATTTTTTCTGAACCCAAATTATCAAAGTATTCGAGAATTGTTATGACAAACAGAAGGATAACCAAAACATAATAAAGACGGGTAGAGGGAACTCGGTGTTTACGATTGGTAAACATAGTAACGCCCAGTACCAGTAAGATCATTAAGGTAGTGAAGTTGATCGAAATATAATCCTGAAACATATAATATACCTCTGAATTCATCTGTCTGCTATTGTATCATTATTTTGTTTTGAAGAGAATAGGTAATCAGGGCTTTCTGCTGTTGATTTCCATTATGGAAATGGTAAATGGACATGTGGGAGGGGTATAATTCTAGGCAAAAAGGTGGAGTGCGCCTTGTTGGAGTTAATTCTTTATAAGGAGGAATATACATGAAACAGAAAACAGGAAGGAAGCTGCTGAGCTTATTGCTCACGCTGGCGATGGTATTCAGTACAATGTCAGGGCTGATACCAGGGATGAGGTTGACGGCGTATGCGGTAACAGCCAGTGGAGATTTTGGCGAAAATAATAGTCTCCATTGGGAATTGAATGATGAAGGAACACTGACCATCAGCGGCAACGGAGATATGCCGGATTATGATTATTACGACGATGTTCCTTGGTATAGTTATACTTATACCGATATACAGACTGTTATAATTGAAGACGGTGTGACCGGCATCGGAGAGTATGCATTTAATAACTGCCAAAATTTAACCAGCGTTAATATTTCCAACAATGTGATGCGTATAGGAAGACAAGCATTTTATCTTTGCAATGCTTTAACTGATATCACAATTCCGGAGAATGTAACTATTATAGAATCTGAAACGTTTTGTAAATGTACAAATCTTGAGTGCGTTAGCATTCCTAACGGAGTTACTGGCATTAGTGAGAAAGCATTTGAAGATTGTACAAGTTTGAAGGAAATAATTATCCCTAATACTGTGATAAGCATTGGTACGGAAGCATTTTATAATTGCACTGCCTTAACCAGTGTCAAATTACCTGAAAATCTATCTACTATAAGTGAGTATGTTTTTTATGGGTGTGAATCTCTTGAAAAAGTTTCTATTCCCAGCAGTGTTAATACGATTGAAAATTATGCTTTCTATTGTCGTGATGATATGGAAGTGACATTTATTAGGCCGAATGCAGAACAGTCACTTGAAATCAAATATGGTTTTCCGGATAACGCAAAAATTGCGTATGATGGCACTGGTAATTATGTCCTGTTTGATGGTGATACTCCAATTGAAAGTGGTAGTAATGCAGAGGGTATTAATGGTAAGACACTTACTTGGAAGAAAGTCAATTCGGCGGCAACAAACGAATGGGATAGCGGCGACTGTCATCTGTCCTTTGACAGCGCTACAGGGACAATGACCGTAAGTGTGAGAACGGACGCAGAGGCTCCCGGTGGTGGAATGATGGATAATTATATAGGTACTGACCCCCTTCCGTGGGACTCTGTGAAAGGAAGCATAACGTCAGTGGTTATTCAAGACGGTGTGACAGGAATCGGGGATAATGCGTTCTATTTGTGCAGCAATATGAACTCCATTACCATTCCCGCAAGTGTCACAAGTATAGGCGAGGATGCTTTTTATGATGACAGCACTACAGGTTTGACTGCTACATTTACCCGCCCGGCTGCAGAGGGTACACTGGCGGTAGGCTATAATGCGTTTTACAATGCTAATTGCTATTTTAACTACGGGGGCGAAGGTAAATATGTCCTGTTTGATGGTGATACAGAGATCAAGGATGGTGATTCACTGGGGAAATTAAACGGCAGCAATACTTATGATTCACCGAGTGACAGTTTCGTGAACATGCCTAAGACTCTCACTTGGATAATCCCCACCTTCAGCATAACGGACAAGTCGGAAAACGGTTCTGTCACGGCAAAGGTGGATGGGACTGCAGTTGAAGCGGCTCAAAAGGGCGATACAGTAGTGCTCACCGTTACGCCGGATAACGGATATCGGTTTAAAGAGATTACGGTTGCAGTTCCGAAAGCAAGCATTGAAGCGCTTTCAGATCTTGTACCTTTAATGGGAACTGCAGTGTTTACCGGGAATGACAGTATTACCTGTAAAGTAAGCGGCGGACAATTTGTATTGCTGGACGGTGACACAATAAAGGCAGAGCTTTCGAGTGAAGCGGAGCTCTCGCAGGTTAATACGTCTTCTTATATGGCAAAGAACGGCAATTATTCGTGGCAGTTTAACATTGATGAGAATAATAGAATTACTTCGATATATGTGTCAATTTCACATGCAAATGAACGGGATGAAATGATTTTTTCTTCAGATAGTGGTCAGCAAAGCAACGGCAAATTACCGGAAACGCCGTATGAATGCACAATGGTGACCGAGGGCGAAGAATACTATTTCACAATGCCTGCATCTGATGTAACAGTTAGTGTAATCTTCGAGGAAATACATGAAGATATTCCGAAATTTGATATATATGTAAAAACAGTAACAGGTACAACCTATACATTAAATGTAATGGAAACCGAAACCATACTCGGTGTGAAGGAGAAGCTGGTTGAAAAGACCGGTATGGCAGTTGAAGCCCAGAGGCTTATATTTGCAGGCAAAGTGCTTGATAACGATAAGACACTTGCTGATTACAATATTCAGAAGGATTCAACACTTCACTTGGTAGAGCGTAAGCATACTCATAAATGGGAGTATTCTGCAACCGGTAATACTATAACAGCCGAGTGTAAAGATGATTTTGGTACATGTGATATTACAACAGGTCTTATACTGACCATTAGTGTGCCTGAAAACCTTACATATGATGGAAATGCAAAGTCTGCGACTTTGAATAATGATTACAATACTACAGTCTTTCCGGACAAATATGAGATTAAGTATTATATAGGTGAAAGTGAAATAGCTGACGAAAATGTCAAGAATGCTTGTGATTATACAGCAAAGGTTACGGTCGGTACAGACGAAGATGCGGTAATAGCAGAGATGACATTTACGATTAACAAGGCGAACTCTGTTGCAGCCACCGTCACTGCGAACAACCGTACCTACGACGGAACGGAGGAACCGCTTGTAACCGTTACCGGCGAAGCAACGGGCGGCACGATGAGATATGCCGTAACAACCGTGGATCAGGAACCGGATGACGATGCATATAACTTTGATAATACATCCATCCCTACCGCCACCGACGCCGGAACCTA
>JAFUAW010000036.1 GCA_017460485.1 Lachnospiraceae bacterium
CTGAATATCCAGAGCAGATGCCTTTTTCAGCAAGGTCTGTACCGGTCCGCCGTATTTTCCAACAATATTGAAGTAATACCGTCTGGCTTCACATGCCCAGTCTACACCCTCGGTTAAGGAGAGGGCACCGAATTTGCCGAAGCCGTCAGCGGTAAATAATACTTTTTCGCTCTGTTCATATGTGACCATAACTTCCGGCCAGTGTACCATCGGTGCCATGATGAACTGCAGGGTATGGGAGCCTAAGCTTAAGGTATCATTTTCCTTCACAGTAAGAGTATTGGTGAGATCGATATGCTCAAAGAACTGCGGAAGCATCTGGAAGGTCTTGGCATTCCCGACTAAGGTGACATTCGGGAATAATTCCATCAGCCGCGCGATGCTGCCAGAATGATCCGGTTCTAAGTGCTGCATAATGAGATAATCGACGGAACGGCCGTTTAATGCAGCCAGAAGCTTCTGTTCCCAATCTTCCATACCGCGCTTGTCCACGGTGTCCATAAGAGCTACCTTCTCGTCCAGGATCAGATAAGAATTATAGGATACACCCTCCGGAACGATATATTGGCTTTCAAATAAGTCGATTGTGGTATCATCGACGCCGATATATTTGATTGCATCTGATATTACGATATTCATATTGTAACCTCCTGAAATAAATGATCTATGGATCATAGAATGGGTATAGTATAGCATTTTGCCGGCAGAATAGCAATGAAATCCCCAAGATATAAATTTTTTCAAAAATACTATTTTTTTCTTTTTTTTTATATCAATTTAGTGTAGAATAATATCATCTATTGGTATATTGTGATAAGTATATCAATATTATTATAATCATATTGATGATAAATGATTGGCTTTAGGTTGATGATCCATTGATATGATGGATTCTAAATCATGAATAATGTTAAAGGAGAGAACGGCTATGGCTGTTGTTAGAGCGTTTCAGGGCTTTCGTCCCAGAACGGATATTGTAAGCCGTGTTGCGGCACTGCCTTATGATGTATATAACCGACAGGAAGCGAAGGAAGAGGTGGAGCGTGAACCATTATCTTTCTTGAAGGTGGACCGGGCAGAGACAAAGTTTCCGGATTCTTATGATATGTATGATGATACGGTCTATGCTAAGGCGAAGGAGCTCTTAGATGGGATGATCTCGGACGGGATCTATGTTCAGGATGAGAAACCGGTATATTATATCTATCAACTGACAATGGATGGAAGGGCGCAGACCGGTATTGTTGCCTGTGCTTCCATTGATGATTATCAGAATAATGTGATTAAGAAGCATGAGAATACCCGGGAAGAGAAGGAGTTAGACCGGATTCGCCACGTAGATACCTGTAATGCGCAGACCGGACCGATTTTTCTGGCTTACCGGTCGCAGGCAGAGATCGACGAGGTAGTTAACCGTGTGAAGATGAAAGCTCCGGTCTATGATTTTACTTCCGTTGACGGTATCGGACATGCTGTCTGGGTGATCGAGGATGATGCGGATATCGAGAAGATCAGGAAGGGCTTTGAGGCTGTGAACAGTATCTATATTGCCGACGGTCATCATCGCGCGGCGTCTGCCGTGAAGGTGGGGCTGAAGCGCCGGGCAGAGCATCCGGATTATGACGGAACAGAGGAATTCAATTATTTTCTGTCCGTATTGTTCCCGCATGACCAGCTGATGATTATGCCGTATAATCGTGTGATCAAGGATTTAAGCGGCAGGAGTGTGCCGGAGTTCTTACAGGCGCTTGCCGAGGATTTTGATATTGAGCAGTCTGACGTTCCGGTAAGTCCTAAGAAGAAGGCCACCTTTGGCATGTATCTGGATAAGAAGTGGTATCTGCTTACCGCGCATACGTCGATCTGTCCGGATGATCCGGTGGAGGGGCTGGATGTGTCGATCCTTCAGAAGAATGTATTCGACAAGCTGCTTAAGATCGAAGATCCGAGAATTGATAAGCGGATTGATTTTGTAGGCGGGATTCGGGGACTTGCTGAACTGGAGAAGCGTGCGAATTCCGATATGATGCTGGCATTTTCCATGTATCCGACTTCGATACTGGAATTATTCCGGGTATCGGATGCGGGACTTCTTATGCCGCCGAAGTCTACATGGTTCGAGCCGAAGCTCAGAAGCGGGATTTTTATACACAGATTAGATGGATGAATGTGCTCATTTTCGATAGTTTGAACAGGAGAACAGTATGAGAACGAAAAAAGATGTATTTGCAATTAATTGGATGGAGGTAGATGCGCTTCGGAAAGCGAAGCATGATGATCCTCATCATATTCTTGGCATGCATGAATGTATTGATGATCTCTATGTGAATGCATTCCGGCCGGATGCGGAGAGTGTCTCTGTCATCAACGTGAAGACCGGCAAGGAATATCCGATGGAATCTAAGCGGGTTCCGGGCTTCTATTCCGTTAAGCTCGAGAAATGCGACCGCTTTGATTATAAGCTTCGGATCTATAATGCCCAGGAAGAATATGTGGATATTATCGATCCTTATATGTTTGAATCCGTGATCGACCCGATCGATATCAGCCTGTTCAATGAAGGGGAGCACTATGAGATCTATGAGAAATTAGGCGCGCATCCGATGACGGTGGACGGCGTGAAGGGAGTCCTGTTTGCTGTCTGGGCTCCGAATGCTGACCGCGTCAGTGTTGTGGCGGATTTTAATAAGTGGGACGGCAGAATTCATCAGATGCGGAAGCTGCCGTATTCCGGTATTTTTGAATTATTTATTCCGGAAGTGAAGGAAAATGAGATCTATAAGTATGAGGTGTGTGCAAGAAATGGCAAGACCCAGATGAAGACGGACCCTTATGGGAATTATACCGAGCTTCGTCCTTGCAATGCTTCTATCGTTAAGGATCTGAATGCTTATACATGGACGGATGAGACATGGATGAAGGAGCGGGACAAGAAGGATCTGTCTGCCTCTCCGATGTCGATCTATGAAGTATATCTTGGCGCATGGAAGCGTCCGAAGGATGGCAGGGAGTTCTTTAATTATCGGGAACTAGCTGAGCAGCTGGCAACTTATATGAAGGCTATGGGTTATACTCACATTGAACTGATGCCGGTCATGGAGCACCCGTATGATCCGTCCTGGGGCTATCAGATTACCGGATATTATGCTCCGACGAGTCGGTATGGCGCACCGGAGGACTTCATGTATTTTGTGGATTATATGCACAGTCAGGGAATTGCGGTTATTATTGACTGGGTTCCGGCGCATTTTCCGAAGGATGAGAACGGACTGGGACGGTTTGACGGAACACCGGTCTATGAGCATGAGGATTCCCGCTGGGGTGAGCATCCGCATTGGGGAACATATATCTTTGATTACGGCAAGCCGGAGGTTAAGAATTTCCTGATTGCCAATGCCTTATTCTGGGCGGATAAATATCATGTTGACGGTATCCGTATGGATGCTGTGGCTTCTATGCTGTATCTGGATTACGGACGGGAGCCGGGGAATTGGCGTCCGAATCAGTACGGCGGCAATGAGAATTTAAATGCGATTGCAATGCTGAAGCAGTTGAATCAGGTAATTCACGAGAAGTTCCCAAGCTGTGCCATTATTGCGGAGGAGTCGACGGCATGGCCGGATGTGACGAAGCCTGCACCGATGGGGCTCGGCTTTGATTTCAAATGGAATATGGGCTGGATGAATGATTTCCTGCGGTATATGAAGTTAGATCCTCTGTATCGGAAGTATCATCATAATGAGCTGACCTTCAGTATGGTCTATGCATACAGTGAGAAATATGTATTGGTGCTGTCGCATGATGAGGTGGTTCATGAGAAGGGCTCGATGATCGGGAAGATGCCGGGAGGCTATGAGGACAAGTTCTCGAACCTGCGGTTAGCATACGGTTATATGATGTGCCATCCGGGTAAGAAGCTCTTGTTCATGGGACAGGAATTTGCGCAGTTCAAGGAATTCAATGAATCCGATGAATTGGATTGGGGCATTTTTGAATTTGACGCACATACCTGTATCCGTGATTATGTGAAGGAGCTGAATCATTTCTATCAGGAACAGCCGGCACTTTATAAGCTGGACGATGATCCGAAGGGCTTTGAATGGATCAACAGTACGGATTCGAATGACAGCATCGTGGTCTTTGCCCGAAAGACGGATAAGGTGAAGGAGACCTTGATCGTGGTATGTAACTTTACTCCGATCGAACATAAGGATTTCAAGATCGGTGTGCCTTATGAAGGAAAGTATAAGGAGATCTTCACCAGTGAGGAGGCCCGTTTCGGCGGCAATGGCAAGAAGAACCGGACAGCTAAGGCATCGAAGAAGGTGGAATGCGATAAGCGTGAGGATTCCATTTCTGTATATGTAGCTCCGCTGTCAATATCGGTATTTAAGTATCAGGGAAAATGATGATCAATATATTTAATTCAACCATTCAATTATCACAAACACCAAATATTGGGGAGATTTCAACCGAAATCTCCCTTTTGCAGAGTAAGGCTTCCGAGCTGTTGTCCTGGATCATGAATAAGACGATCAGTGTGCTGCTTGCTCTGCTTGTGCTTTGGATCGGGATCAAGGTTGCCAAATGGCTCTTAAAGCTTGTGCAGCGCTCCTTTGATAAGTCCAAGATGGACCCGACGGTCAGTTCATTTCTGCTGTCTCTGATTCGGATTATTCTGTATGTGGTTGTGGTCATTACCTGTATCTCCATCATGGGAATTCAGGTCACATCCTTTGTCACGCTGCTTGGAACAGCCGGTGTTACGGTAGGACTAGCACTGCAGGGAAGCTTATCGAACTTTGCCGGTGGTGTTCTGATCCTTGTTCTGAAACCGTTTGTGGTCGGAGATTATATCAAGGAGGATTCTCATGGGAATGAAGGAACGGTTGTGGGAATCGATATCTTCTATACGCAGTTAAGAACCTATGATGGAAAATATGTCGTGATTCCGAATGGAGCATTATCGAATGCTAGTCTGACGAATTATACGAAGCATGACAAACGGCGTCTGGATCTGAATGTTCCGATCCCGTATGATGCGGATATTAAGAAGGTACGTGAGGTTATGGAGGAAATGATCCTGAATAATTCCTATATCATGAAGGGAGAGCCGCATGATGTTGTTCTGGACGGGTTTAATGACAGTTCGATGACGCTGGCACTTCATGTCTGGGTGAAGACCGGAGATTATTGGAACGCCAGATGGAATGTGATGGAAGAGATTAAGAGTGCTCTGGATGAGAATGGATTGGAAATACCGTTTAATCAGCTGGATGTGCATGTGAAAGAGGCTGTAAAATAGCTGAAAGATCAAGGACCATCAATAACGGGATAGTTGTTAATGAAATGAAAGGTATGACTCCTTTATTATCAGAATGTAAACGCGAAACGAATTCATATGATGGCATGAATTCGTTTCGCTGGTTTTAATCCGATTCTATAACCTGGAACTATTCATTTTGACTGATTGAGGATTGGTAGAGCAGGATATCATCGAGAATGGTAATCAAATGCGATAATTTATCCTCCGGACATTGATCTAGTGTCTGAATGAGGATAGCATATTTCTCTTCATTTGCCGTACCAAACAGCAGATAATCCGTAGTGGTCTGAAGAGTATGTGCCAGACTTGATAAGGTCTGGAGAGACATACCTCGATTCCCGCTTTCGATGCCTCGCAAGAATTCCGGGGAAATGCCAGCCATCTCCGCCAGATATTCTCCTGTGAATTTGCATTCCTTTCGACGCATACGGATCCGCAATCCGATTTCTGACTTTTGTAACTCCATAATAGTTCTCCTTTGTTCTTATTTTATTCGGAAAGAATAGAAATAATAGATTCTTTCGGGTACAAAATAGAACAACCTATTAGAAACAATGAGTATTTTATGATATATATGTCTTTGAATCGTTACTTAAGGGATACCTTTGGTACGAAGGTTTATAAAATTGCATTAGACGGCGGATTTACCTGTCCGAATCGTGATGGAACCAAAGATACACGGGGGTGTATTTTCTGTTCGGGTAACGGCTCCGGAGATTTTGCCGGTGATCGGAATCGTACAATTACGGAACAGATCGAGGAAGGTAAGCGGCTTGTTGCGAATAAGCTCGGTAAAAATGGCAGATACATTGCTTATTTTCAGGCATATACCAATACTTATGCACCTGTAGAACACTTGAGAAAGCTATATACGGAAGCAGCCGAACATCCGGATGTTGTTGCAATATCCATTGCTACGCGTCCGGATTGCCTCCCGGAAGAGACATTAGAGCTTTTAGCGGAGATCAATCGGATCAAGCCGGTCTGGGTGGAACTAGGATTACAGACGATTCATCCGCGTACTGCGGAATATATAAGAAGGTGTTACGATCTGGATGTATATGATCGGGCTGTGCTTGAACTGCGAAAACGGAATCTGATTACTATCGTACATGTAATTCTCGGACTTCCTGGAGAAACGGAAGAGGATATGCTGCAAACGGTAGATTATGTGGGAAAAAGCGGTGTACAGGGTATAAAGCTTCAATTACTTCATGTGCTGGAAGAAACAGATCTGGCAGATGAGTATCGTAAGGGGGTATTTACCTGCCTGACACTTGAGGAATATGCGGAGCTGATCTGCAAATCCATTGCAATCCTGCCTCTGGATATGGTTATCCACCGTATGACAGGAGATGGAGATAAAAAGACGCTGATCGCGCCGTTGTGGAGTATGGATAAAAAGAAGGTAATGAATACCTTGCAGACCGCTATTCGGGATTATCCGGATGACAGAGGCTGTCAATGAAAAAGGTTTACGGAAGTGTTACTTCGTGTTACAATAAGGCATGTTTATAAGATCATAGAAAAGAGGTAGAACTATGGCGCAGTTATGGGGTGGCCGTTTCACAAAGGAAACGGATCAATTAGTATATAATTTTAATGCTTCTATCGGATTTGATCAGAAGTTCTTTCATCAGGATGTAAGAGGAAGCATCGCGCATGTTACGATGCTTGCTGCTGTCGGGATTCTGACAGAGGATGAAAAGACGGAAATCATTGATGGTTTAAATGGCATTGTTAAGGATGTGGATGAAGGAAGACTTGAAATTACCGGCGAATATGAGGATATTCACAGCTTTGTGGAGGCGAATCTAATCGATCAGATCGGAGAGCCGGGTAAGAAGCTGCATACAGGCAGAAGCCGGAATGATCAGGTGGCTCTGGATATGAAGCTTTATATCAGAGACGAGATCAAAGCGGTACAGGAATTGCTTCTTGATCTGATAAAGGTTCTTCATCGTCTGATGAAGGAGAATATTCATACTTATATGCCGGGATTTACGCATCTTCAGAAGGCTCAGCCGATCACATTCGCGCATCATATGGGTGCCTATATGGAGATGTTCAAACGGGATTACTCCCGGTTAACGGATATCTATCATCGGATGAATCTATGCCCGATCGGTTCCGGAGCACTTGCCGGAACGACATATCCTCTGGATCGGGAATTGACGGCGAAGCTGCTTGATTTTGATGGACCGACACTTAATAGCATGGACTCTGTTGCCGACCGGGATTATTTGATCGAATTATTATCGGCGTGTTCTACCATTATGATGCATCTGAGTCGGTTTTCAGAGGAGATCATCATATGGAATTCCAACGAATATCAATTTGTCGAGCTGGATGATGCCTATAGTACCGGAAGTTCTATTATGCCACAGAAGAAGAATCCGGATATTGCGGAATTGGTTCGCGGCAAGACCGGACGGGTGTATGGAGCCTTGACCAGTCTTCTTACGACAATGAAGGGAATTCCGCTAGCTTATAATAAAGATATGCAGGAGGATAAGGAATTAACCTTTGATGCCATTGATACGGTCAAAGGATGTCTGGCTTTATTTACCGGAATGATCGATACCATGACTCTTCGCAAGGATCGCATGGAAGAGAGTGCCAAGCATGGATTTACGAACGCTACGGATGCGGCTGATTATCTTGTCGGTCACGGTGTTGCTTTTCGGGATGCGCATGGCATCGTTGGTCAATTAGTACTCTATTGTATTGAAAAGAATATCTCGCTGGACGATATGACTTTGGAAGAATATCAGAAGATCAGTCCGGTATTTAAAGAGGATATCTATGAAGCGATCTCTATGAAAACCTGTGTGGAAAAACGCGATACCATCGGTGCTCCGGGACCGGAAGCCATGGAAGAAGTAATTGCGATCAACGAAGCGTATCTTAATGATCTGGTATAATTAGGAGAAAAACCATTGAGCCGTCAGGCGAGATGGTATGATATTTTAATAGATTTTTATCTGAATTGTTGATAGATAGAATACTTATATATCACAAAGTGACAGGAGGCTTATAATATGAATCATACAGAACAGGCCAAGTATGATATGGCAAAAAGAATGCTGAAAGGGCAGATTGATGTAGAAGAAGTAGCCATGATGAGCGGATTACCGATATCTGAAGTTCAGAAAATGAGAGACGAACAGGATAAGGTTGAACGGAAATCTCTTGGCGGAATGACCGTACGTGAACTGGGAGTTGAGAATGTCCTGATTGATAATGATGTTCTGGAAGAATCGGAGCAGTAAGCAGATCATAAATCCGAAAATCATAAAGCCTGACGGAGTATAGATGAAGAACATACTCTGTTAGGCATTTTTTAATATTTGCTTTTATCTTTGAAATAAGCTTTCATCGATCTTAACATCGCAGATATATCCCATAATATCCTGTATGGAGGGAGTCAGGATCTTCCCGGAATTAATCTGAATATATTCAGCATCAGAGTTGTTACCTGAGTGTACTTTTTTGGCAATATATAATTTACCAAATGATATGATTACACAATCTTCATTGATACGCGGTAGTCTGTCATTTGCGATGAGAATTTGATCATACGGAGAATAGTATGGCATATAATCACAGCATGGAAGCTGAATACCAAGTATAATTCGGTTTATAAGTCCAGGATCAATGTCAGGAAATGTATGACAGCTAAATTGATTTGAAGGCGTGATGTTTCCGTCAGAATCCGAATATAATTGCATGATAGTAATGGGAGATTCAGACTGTGAAGATGATATAGAGTTGTTAATAAACTTAGTCTGAAGACTGATAAACCAACGGATTAGTAATTGAACGCGGGGATTACTAGATCGGTATTGTTGGATCAGATATCGCTCATCATCATTCAGTGTAGAACAGCCTACCAATTCATCGATACTTACATTCATAGCTTTAGACAGTCCAATGATGGTAGATAATTTGTAATCCCGGTTGTTGCCATAAAGAACAGTATTGATGGTTGAGAAAGACAGACCGGAGCGTTCCGAGATTTCCCGTATTGTCATATCCGGCTGTGAGACATAAAGATTCATGTTCTTATGAAAGGATGTTAAGTAGTTTTCTTTGTCGGAAGTCAATTTTTTCGATAAATCTAATAATTTTTCTCTTGTCATGGAGTAGTGCCTTTCTTGAAAATATGTTATTTTATCATTTGCCCGGGAAAATTGTCACTTTTTGACATGTGGAGTACTATGTTATCAATCACTCATTCTATAAACATAGTGGATTATGTGAAGAGGTAATAAAAATATTATATGGAACATAAAAATCAGAGTCAATCTTTCTACTAAAGATAATTATTAAGAATTTTGTCGAAGTTTCTCGTTCTGACAAGAAAAATAAAATAATCAAGAAATGGAGTATATGGCATGAGAATAATAATTATTGTAAACAGCAGGGAAGAGGGGAAACGGATTTCAGATTATCTGGAACGGAAATCGGATATTGAAATTATAAATGTTCTTTATAATGGTGAAGAAGCATATCGTCAAATTCTTTCGGAACAGCCGGATCTGATAGTAATGAATATCGTTCTTCCGGGTATGGATGGTCTGGAATTGATGGAACTTTTGTCGACAGATCTTTCAATTCCGAAGCTGCCAAAAGTAATTGCTATATCGTCAGTAGATAATATTACCATTATGGAATGTGCTTGCCAATTAGGGGTAGATTTCTATATGTTAAAACCATATCGCCTGGAAACGCTTTATCATCGGATCAGACAGATCTGTTATCAAAGTAGAAAAATGACTTATGGCAGGAATTTGCAAATGGATCATAAAGAACAGGACAGAACGGTTGCATTAGAAATTGATGATTATGAATCTTTGGAGAATTTTCTGAATTCAGATGTGACAGATGTACTTCGCAGAGTGGGAATGCCTGCACATATAAAAGGCTATCAATATATCCGGACCGGAATTATAATGGCAGTACAGGATATTACGATATTGAATTATATTACCAAATTATTGTATCCTACAATTGCCAAGCAGTATTCTACGACACCCAGCAGTGTGGAACGCGCTATCCGCCATGCGATCGAAGTGACCTGGAGCAGAGGGAATTCGGATGCAATCAGGGAAATTTTCTGTAATACTTCATGGGCAGAACAGAGGAAACCGACGAATTCAGAATTCATTGCCCAGATTGCGGATCAATTCCGCGTGGATTATAATATTCAGATCAGAGCATAAGAGAATTCGAAAATGGGTGTTGACAAATCCTGCCATTTTGTTGTAAACTAGCATAGTGCTAAAAATACCCAATCAGTTATGTATTGCACAATATACAACTGGAGGGAGGTTAGGTGTGAGGTTATGTCAAACGTAGTAGTTAAAGAAAACGAAACATTGGACAGTGCTTTACGCAGATTCAAGAGAAACTGCGCAAAGGCAGGTATCCAGCAGGAGATTCGTAAGAGAGAGCATTACGAAAAGCCGAGCGTAAGACGGAAGAAGAAGTCTGAGGCTGCTAGAAAGCGTAAATTCAAATAAGTAATTACTTAAAAAGCTGTTGCCGGACGGTAGCAGCTTTTCTTTGTATGAGAGAAATATTATGTTATTAAGCGACGGAATGGATACTGTAAAAGGTGTCGGCGAGAAGACCGCATCTTTATATCACAAATTAAATATTGATACGATCGAGGATCTGTTGGAGCATTATCCGAGATATTATCTGCGTTATGAGCATCCGGTTGATATTGAAGCAGTCAGGATCGGCGAACGAACTGCTATTCGGGCAACCGTGAATTCCTATGTAGAAGTGGTTAAAAAGAGAACACTTACGGTATCCTCCTTTATTGCGAAGGATTATACCGGACAGGTAAAAATGACATGGTTTAATTCGCCCTATATTAAGAAAACATTTCATGTCGGACAGACCTATATCTTTGTCGGCAAGATTACCATACGTAACTATCAAAAGGTAATGGAGCATCCGGAATGTTATACAGAAGCAAAATATCTGGAAAAGATCAAAGAATTGCAGCCTGTTTACGGACTGACAGCCGGTCTTACAAATAAAAGAATTCAAAAAGATGTGAAGACGGTCGGAGGTATGATCCATGAGATGGAAGAATATCTTCCCGAGGAGCTGGTAAAGAGGTTTGATCTGATGCCGTACACGGATGCTGTCAGACAAATTCATTTTCCGTTTGATTATGATCAATTAGAGGATGCGAGACATCGGATTATCTTCGATGAATTCTTTTTATTCCTTCTGGCGATGAGACGTCTGCAGATCTATAACCAGCATATGCAGAATCGATATCAGATCAGTATCGGAACTAAGTATACACAGTTCTTAAAGTCTCTTCCTTATCAGCTGACGAATGCGCAGAAGCGGGTGATTCATGAGATACAGGAAGATCTTATGGGAGATAGTGTCATGAACCGGCTGGTTCAGGGAGATGTAGGATCCGGCAAGACGATTGTTGCCGAACTTGCTCTGCTGATGGTCATTGAATCCGGATATCAGGGGGCAATGATGGTTCCGACGGAAGTATTGGCCAGACAGCATTATGAGCAGTTTGTTAAGCAGCTTAAGCCTTTGGGAATCTGTGTTGAACTCCTTGTCGGTTCAACGACCGCTAAGGAGAAGAAACGGATATATGAAGGGCTGAAGGAGCATACGATCGATCTGGTCATTGGAACCCACGCATTGATCCAGGAAAAAGTGGAATATAAAGAGTTAGCCCTGGTAGTAACGGATGAACAACACCGTTTTGGAGTTCGCCAGAGGGAAATGCTTGCCGGAAAAGGCGATCATCCGCATATTCTGGTTATGAGCGCAACACCGATCCCGCGTACTTTGGCTATTATTTTATATGGAGATCTGAGTGTATCGGTAATGGATGAAATGCCGGCTTCACGGCTTCCGAATAAGAACGTTGTCATTACACCGGATTCAAGAGAAACAGCATATCATTTTATAGAAAGTGAGATTGAAAAAGGTCATCAGGCCTATGTGATCTGTCCGATGGTGGAAGACAGTGACGGATTGGAAGCTGAAAATGTAATAGATTATGCGGATACTCTTCGAACACAGCTTGCTCCTTATATTCAGGTGGACTATCTGCACGGAAAAATGTCCGCCAAAGAAAAAGCAGCGATCATGGAACGGTTTTATAAAGGAGAGATTCAGGTTCTTGTCTCTACAACCGTAATTGAAGTAGGTATTGATAATCCGAATGCCACGGTAATTATGATCGAGAATGCAGACCGATTTGGACTTGCCCAGCTGCACCAGCTTCGGGGACGGGTCGGAAGGGGAGCCGATCAGTCATACTGTATTATGGTTAATACCTCCGAAGAGGAAGAGGCAAAAGAACGATTGGATGTTCTTTACCACTCGAATGATGGATTTCACATCGCGAATGAAGATCTGCGTCTGCGGGGAGCCGGAGATTTCTTCGGAACATTGCAAAGTGGGGATGTACAGTTCCAGTTGGCAGATATTTATAGTCATGCCGAGATTCTGAAGGAAGCCCAGTCGGCGATCAAGTATCTGGACAGTCACCGCTATGATTACGAACATATTGACCACTACAAATTAACAGAAAAGATGAACCGTGCACTGAATATCTAATCTTGTGATACAGTCTGCATGATGGTATAATATGAACACTTAGCGACACTACGATTACTTAACGAACGAAGTGAGCTTAGTGTGAGTGCGTATACAGTAGCACGAAGTGCGAGGTTAGTGAGAATATATGCAGGGAATCTTAGCGACTCACGAGCGAAGCGAAGGGAGAACTTAGATTCATAGCATTACAAAGAATGACGTCGGATGAGTTATGATAAGGAGTTAAATCATATGAGTAGACATACTGCTATGTTACATAATAAGAAATGGATCGCAGTCTGGTTATTAACATTGATCCTGATCATCAGTGGATGCGGCAATACCCAGAATTCCGAAACTACCGGACAGGAAGAGACCGAATCTTCTGAAATGGTATCGGATAACGGTTCATCTTCCGCTTCATCGGAACAGGATGATAAGACGGAGACCGGAGACAAACAGGATGAGGGAAAGAAGGATTCGGATTCTTCTTCCACTAAAAATGATGAGTATCCGGTTGCCTTTACTGCCCAGAATACATGGGGGGAAGAGGGCAATTACGGCGGAACTTATAATATTTCATTTACAAATAAGAGCAGCAGTGAAGTAAATGCATGGAATATTGAAGCGGAGGTACCAAGCGGAAGCAAGGTCAGTCAGGCATGGGGCTGTGAGGTTAAGATTCAGGGGACGAAGGCTGAGATTACAGCGATTGACTGGGGAGCAAAGGTTGCATCCGGTCAGAAAATCGATGTTGGATTCAATATGGACAGTCCGTCATTGTTTACGCCTTCGGTCAGCACTTTATACGTTGACGGTAATCCTGCCGGTTCCGGGAACTCCTTAGCCTCCGATGATCAGACGGAGTCAGATTCTTCCGATAATACAGATTCAAATACAGATAATACAGGTAAAGATGATTCCGGAACAACGGAGACTGTATCCAATGAGAAGCCGGCTGCGGAGTCCGGTACACCGGTTGACAATCACGGCGCTCTTCAGGTAAAGGGAACAGATCTTGTGGATAAGAACGGAAAAGTTTATCAGTTGAAGGGCGTCAGCACGCATGGACTGGCTTGGTTCCCGGAATATGTAAATAAAGATGCGTTTCAGACGATTCGGGACGACTGGGGCGGCAATGTGGTCAGACTTGCCATGTATTCCGATGAAAACGGCGGTTATTGCAGTGGAGGCGACCAGAAAGAACTTAAGCGCCTGGTAGAATCCGGTGTGGACTATGCAACCGAACTTGGTATGTATGTGATCATTGACTGGCATGTTCTGGGAGAACAGGATCCGTTAAGACATAAAGACGAGGCTGTCAAATTCTTTGATGAAATGTCTAAAAAATACGCTTCTTATGATAATGTACTCTATGAGATCTGCAATGAACCGAATGGCGGAGCAACATGGTCCGGAAATGTTCGACCTTATGCGGAGGCGGTAATTCCTGTGATCCGCGCCAATGATAAGGATGCCGTGATCATTGTCGGAACTCCTTCCTGGTCTCAGGATGTCGATATTGTTGCAAATGATGTGATCGCCAATCCGATACCGGATGCGGGTAATGTTATGTATGCCCTTCATTTTTATGCTGCAACTCATACAGATTCTCTTCGGGGCAAATTAAATAGTGCGAGAAATCAGGGACTTCCGATCTTTATTTCCGAGTGCAGCATCTGTGATGCTTCCGGAAATGGCGCAAATGATTATAATCAGGCAGAGGCATGGTTTGATCTGATCGATGATTACCAGTTAAGTTACTGCACATGGAGTCTTTGTAACAAAGATGAGACATCGGCATTAATATCTTCCGGATGTACTAAGACTTCCGGTTGGACAGAAAATGATCTGTCCGAGACCGGTAAATGGATTAGAAAGAAGATGTCCGTGAAATAAAAAGTGATCGGAGAAATAACATGCGTGTAATAGCCGGAACAGCCAGAAGCTTACAATTAAAGAGTGTGCCGGGGATGGATACAAGACCAACTACCGACCGGATCAAAGAAACCTTGTTCAATATGCTCCAACCTTATATTCCGGGCTGTGAATTCCTGGATCTGTTTAGCGGAAGCGGAGGAATCGGAATCGAGGCATTAAGCCGCGGTGCCGATAAATCGTATTTTGTGGATCATGGAAAAAAAGCAGTGCAGATCATTCGTGAGAATCTGGAGCATACTCATTTTATCGACCGTTCAGAGGTGCTTAGTATGGATGCGGTAAGTGCGATCCGTATTCTGGAGCAGCGTCATGGTGCCTTTGATGTGATATTTATGGATCCACCGTATCATCAGGAGCTGGAGCGGGATGTCTTGTATGCTTTAGCAGGATCGAAGCTGGTTAATGAGGATACCTTGATCGTAGTGGAGTCGGATATCCATACCGGGTTTGATTATCTTCCGGAGCTTCCGTTTACAATTCACAAAGTAAAAGAGTATAAGACCAATAAGCATACATTTTTCTTGTATCTTTCATAAAAATCGATATAATATACTAGGATATAGAAATGAGGATTAGGACTATGGAATCAAAAAAATCATGTGCGATCTATGCGGGAAGCTTTGATCCGATCACTTACGGTCATATAGATATCATTGAACGTTCTGCCTTGATCTTTGATGAACTTATTATCGGCGTATTGAATAACAGTGCGAAATCTCCATTGTTTTCTGTGGAAGAACGTGTTAAAATGATTGAGGATGCTGTGCGCAGTATTTCGAATTGCCGTGTAGAAGCTTTTTCCGGTCTGCTGGTAGACTTTGCCAGACAGCAGCATGTGGACGTGATCGTGCGTGGATTAAGAGCTGTCACGGACTTTGAGTATGAACTTCAGATCGCTCAGAGCAATCGTGTGGTAGCGGAGGATATTGATACTATTTTTTTAACAACGAATATTGAATATTCGTACCTCAGTTCCAGTACGGTAAAAGAATATGCCAAGTACGGAGCAGATATATCGAATTTTGTTCCAGAGAACGTGGAAGAGATGCTGAAAGATAAATTTCAAGAAATGAATAGATTAAGTAATATGGATTAAGATCAGGAGGATTGCAAGATGGGTAAAAAAAGCGTTGAGGATATGATCAATGAGATTGAAATGTTTATTGACAGTTGTAAGTTTCAGGCATTTTCATCCGATCGTATCATAGTTTCAAAAAATGATCTGGAATCTATGCTCAATGAACTTCGTATTAAACTTCCGGGTGAAATTGAACGCAGTAAGAAAATCATGCGTAATAAAGAAGGAATCCTGACAGATGCCAGAACCAGAGCAGAGGGGATTATTGAAGAAGCATCCCAGCAGGCAAAGCGTATGGTGGATGAAAGCGAGATTGTAACTCTTGCCAATATGCAGGCTGACGAGATTATCCGTCAGGCGAATAATGACCGGCTCGCCATTATAGATCAGGCTAATCAGGAAGCGTTGGATATCCGGATCGGTATGATGGAGTATACAACAGGGATGTTAGAGGATATTCGTAAGTATGTCAGCCAGACATTAGAAGCAGAGCGTACGAATTATCAGAATCTCATTGAATCATTACAGAATAATGCAGATGTGATCGAAGCGAACCGCCGGGAGATTGAGGAACAGCATATTGCATTGATCAAGTCCCAGCAGCCGGAGGTGGCACCGGAAGCACAGTATGTGAATAGTGAACTGCAGTCTTCATATAATGAACCCCAATATCAGGAAACCGGATACCAGACTGAGGCAACGGCTGCTTCGTATGAAGCGGGCAGTGCTGATATACAGACTGCTCAGGCGGGCTTCTATGCAGAACCGGAAGTTCCGGCAGATAATTATGTAGAAGATGAAGTGACCGATGAGATCGGAGATGAAGAAGGCTTCGAATATGAAGAAGAGGAAAAGGATCTGTTCGAAGAATAACCTTATATCAGAAGACAGGAATCAACAGTCCCAGCAGGATTGTGCTGATACTGAAGATGACTTTTAACAGAATATAGTGATATAAAGACAGCTCTGAATGGGTGATGGCACTTTGAGTCTGGAAGATACTGCAGATTCCGCCAAAGGATGTTAATCCCGCAATCAGAGCTGTTTTTAAATGTAATGAAAGCGGAAGGGTATCCAATATCCGGATTCCGTTTGTGATCTCAAGTTCTGACAGCAGGATATGGGAGACTGTATGCAGGATGTGCCGTATGGAATCATGAGAATCGGAATATAAGTTCCCGGGTTCGGATATGATTCCGGATACATAATGTGACAGGATCTGAATAAAGATGCAGAACAACATGATATAGATCCCGGTCATCAGGATGATCCGGATGCAATGAAGAAGAATATCCTCTAATGAATGATTGATTTCTGATGAATTGGATGTCTGTCTGATAATATCTGATGTTAAGCTTCTTTTTGTACTTGTGGAATGTGTATGATTTTCTGTCAGAGTACGAAAATGGATGCAGGCATACAGAAGCATAGGCAGATAGAGTATGAGCATGAAATAACACGAAGACACTTTATGCTGAAGTGTCTGGTTCAGGATATAACCGCAAATAAACATGGGACTGGTAATATTGCAGATGCCAAGCAGGATATTTGCTTTTTTTGCTGACATACTGCCTGCCGACAATTGCTGGTCAATAAGACCTGCCCCTACCGGAAGTCCGCATAGGAGTCCCAGATAACAGATATTGTCGCTTTGTAGATTATTTCTTAAGAGAGAAGTCAGGATCATGAACGGAAATACGGACGGAAGTACGGAATGATACCATAATTCCAGTCCTGTATGTGCGCCTTCGATTACCAATCCTGTGTGTGTCAGCAGTAATACAATAGCCATAAACAGCAGAAGGATCCGGACAGAGTTTGACAATATCTTATTCATACAGAATTCCGTAGTCTTTATTTATCTATACTATATTCATGTAATAAGTGAATAATTCTGATACTTTATAAAATGATCATGCCTTGTGTATATTCGTTATGAATGGTTGAATGATACGTCTGGCAGCATATCTGTTCGTATAAATGCGCGGCACGGATGTCAAGCTGCAGAAGCGCGGCGGCGGATGGATTATTTATTCGGAAAGAATCAAGAGCATCTTTCACTTTCTGGATAACGATGAGATCACCTTGTTCGCGGATGGCTGTCAGTAATCCGGATGATTCTTTTCGGAAGCCGAGGATCCGGGCATAAGGAACTTTTGCTGAATCCTTCTGCTCCACAGCAAACGGTTTGGTAATTCCCAGCAGAATATGCAACAGGCAGCGCATAATCCGGGTACGGGTATATTGCTTATTTATAATGGCATCTACGTATTCAGAATAAGATAATTCCGGCTGATAGATGCTTTCCATCCGGTTTGCAAGGTCTTCGGATATATCGAGATAATCCGTAAGAGGATGTTCATTTGTTAAAAGCAGGTAACGTATGAATGGATAGAAGTCATCCATACTGAGAGGAGCATATTTCCCATAAGCATCAGTTAGTATCCTGATGGAAGCCTCAGGCAGAAGCGGTTCAATGGAAGGCATAACCGAATCCGGTGTCCGAAAGCTTCGGTCTGCATATACCGAACGTATTGCAGAAGCTGATCCCAGATGGTTGTTATCCGAATCCGGAAGTTCACATGCATGATAGTCCTGACCGACCCTCTTGATCGGATATGCCTTGATATCCGATGAAAGCTTTTGTAAGGTCTTTAAATATTCGATTGCCAGAACATTATTCGGCTTAGACAATTCTTTTTCGATTCCATCGGGCAAAATGATGCCATGTTCTTTGCTGTATTGCAGAAGGGCATTGGTTCTTGCCTTCGGATAGGAATTGCCTTCTTTCAAGGATTTGTTTAAATAGTTCCGGAAATCCGGTTGTTCATCGGAATAGATCGTGGCAATGTCTGAGAGAACCGACAGATCATTATATTCACATCCGAAACAGACGCGGTCAATACAGCCCAGAGCCTGAAGCAGGTAAATCCCTCCGGCCGCAAAATATTCCGCGCTTCCCGTTCCGTAGAAGACAGGCAGTTCGATGACCAGATCGGCACCTTCCTCCAGTGCCATGTGTGTACGATCATATTTGTTGAGGATGGCAGGCTCGCCTCGCTGCATGAAATCTCCGTTCATGACAACAACAATATAATCGGTATCCGTATTGTTGCGGATCTGTCGGTACTGATATTGATGCCCGTTATGGAACGGATTGTATTCTGCTATTATTCCCGTGACTTTCATATGGATTCTCCCGGATTGTTTGATTAGATAATTGTATTATAACTGTAAAGAATTTAACTTACAAGAAGAAATAGTAATTTACAAATATGCAGAATAATGTTAAAATATTATTTGAAGTCTAAATTATTTTCTTTCATCCGCGCTAGTTTGACATGGGGGTATGATATGGTCATACGAAAGGAGGAATAAAACAGAAAACAGAATTACCAAATTTGGGATTGACAGATCAAAAAAAATATATTAGTATGAATCTATCAATCGAACATATGTTTTATTAGGAGGATAATTATGGCTAGTGAAGAGAAAAAGAAAGCATTGGAAGCTGCGTTAGCACAGATTGAACGTCAGTATGGAAAAGGCTCCGTAATGAAATTAGGCGATTCCGGGGCGAATATGAATATAGAGACTGTTCCGAGCGGATCTTTAAGTCTGGATCTTGCTTTGGGACTTGGAGGATTTCCTAAGGGAAGGATTATTGAGATTTACGGACCGGAATCCAGCGGTAAGACAACCGTTGCGCTTCATGCAGTGGCTGAAGTGCAGAAGAATGGAGGTATTGCAGGTTTTATTGATGCAGAGCATGCATTGGATCCCGTATATGCTAAGAATATCGGTGTTGATATTGATAATCTGTATATTTCCCAGCCGGATAACGGAGAACAGGCATTGGAGATTACGGAGACCATGGTCAGATCCGGTGCTGTAGATATTATTATTGTGGACTCCGTTGCGGCCTTGGTTCCAAAAGCTGAGATTGACGGCGAGATGGGAGATGCTCATGTAGGTCTTCAGGCAAGACTTATGTCTCAGGCACTTCGTAAGCTGACAGCAGTGATCAGCAAGTCTAACTGTATTGTGATTTTTATCAATCAGCTTCGTGAGAAGGTTGGTATTATGTTCGGCAATCCGGAGACAACCACTGGCGGACGTGCATTGAAGTTCTATTCATCGATTCGTTTGGATGTTCGCCGGATCGAGACCTTGAAAAAGGGTACGGATGTAATCGGCAACCGCACCAGAGTCAAAGTTGTAAAGAATAAGATCGCTCCACCGTTCCGTGAGGCAGAATTTGATATTATGTTTGGAGAAGGTATCTCCCGGGAAGGTGATGTTCTGGATCTTGCAGTTGCCAATGAAGTAATTCAGAAATCCGGAGCATGGTTTGCCTATCTTGGCGAGAAGATCGGTCAGGGACGTGAGAATGCCAAGCTGTATCTGAAGCAGAATCCGGATGTTATGGCAGAGGTAGAACAGAAGGTTCGGGATGCCTGCGGATTTAACGGGGATGCTCAGAACTTAACTGAGGAAGCCCGGTCCGGGGAAGATTCTGAGTAACAGGCAGTGCAGCACAGTATAAATAGATAAGGTACTATTATAACTATGGAACAGGAATATGCGCTTCGGATACGTGAGGCAAAGGAATACGCCCTGCGGAGCTTGACATGCAGAGAACAGACGGAATATCAGTTGTCTGAAAAGCTTCGGAGACGGGACTATTCTCCGGAGATCATCCGGGAAGTGATGGATTATCTTAAAGAATATAATTATATTAACGATGACCGGTTTTTGGAGCAATATATTGCGGGACATTGTCATCGAATGAACCGTACGCAATTAGAACGAAAATTATATTCTTACGGGTTCCGACAGCTGCGGCTTGACGATTATTTGAATAACATTGGGTATGATGAGGAATCAGTTCTTTCATCTCAATTGTCATCTTATATCCGGAAGAAGGATCTGACCGATGATCTGAATGATCCTTTGATTCGAAAAAAGGTAATTTCACACTTTGTCAACAAGGGATTTTCGTACAGGACAGTATTACATTTGCTTCAGGAGACAACTTGATATATGAAACAGCGTGATAAAACAGCTTCTCATTATTGTTTTTCGTTAAAAGAAACAACTTGACATCATACGCAAATAAGTATAAAATTATTCTGTTGTATTCGTACAATGAAAACTTAATAAGGAGGTGCTCCTGTGAGACCAATTCATTATATAATTTGTGCTGTTATAGTGATAGTTGTTGCAGTGATTACTTGGTTTATAGCGATTGCATACCGCAAGAATGTAGCAGAGAGTAAGATCGGCAAGGCTGAAGATAAAGCTCGTGAAATTATTGATGAAGCACTCAAGACCGCTGAAGCAAAGAAGCGTGAAGCTCTTCTGGATGCGAAGGAAGAGAATCTTAAGATCAAGAATGATTTTGAGAAAGAGATGAAAGAACGCAGAAATGAAACCCAGCGGACGGAGAAACGTCTTCTTTCTAAGGAAGAGAATCTGGATCGCAAGGCGGAACAGATGGAGAAGAAAGAAAATGCCCTGGCTCAGAAGGAATCTGCTTTGGACAAGCAGAAAGCTAAGGTGGACGAACTCCAGGCGAGACACGTACAGGAACTAGAGAGAATCTCTGGATTAACCTCTGAACAGGCAAAGGAATATTTACTTAAGACTGTTGAAGAAGATGTAAAGCATGAAACCGCAGTAATGATCAAGGAAATGGAGACCAGAGCGAAGGAAGAGGCCGGAAAGAAGGCAAGAGAGTTTGTGGTGACTGCCATTCAGAAATGCGCAGTTGATCATGTTGCCGAGACCACGATTTCATTGGTTCAGTTACCGAATGATGAAATGAAAGGTCGTATTATCGGTCGTGAAGGACGGAATATCCGTACTTTAGAGACTTTAACAGGTGTAGATCTGATCATTGATGACACACCGGAAGCCGTTATTCTTTCAAGCTTTGATCCGGTTCGGCGTGAAGTTGCCAGAATTGCACTGGAAAAGCTGATCGTAGATGGAAGAATTCATCCGGCCAGAATTGAGGAGATGGTAGAAAAAGCGCAAAAGGAAGTTGAGACCCAGATGCGTGAGGATGGTGAGGCAGCAACCTTAGAGGTTGGTGTTCACGGCATCCATCCGGAACTCGTTCGGCTGCTTGGTAAGATGAAATTCCGTACCAGTTACGGTCAGAATGCATTAAAGCACTCCATTGAAGTATCATTATTATGTGGATTACTTGCAGGTGAAGTTGGTGTAGATGTTCGTATGGCAAAGCGCGCAGGTCTTCTCCATGATATCGGAAAAGCTTTGGATCATGAGATGGAGGGAACTCATATCTCAATCGGTGTTGATCTGTGTAGGAAGTATAAGGAATCTCCGATCATTATTAATGCGGTGGAAGCGCATCACGGAGATGTTGAACCTGAGTCATTGATCGCATGTCTTGTACAGGCAGCGGATGCGATCTCAGCTTCCAGACCGGGTGCCAGACGTGAGACATTAGAGACTTACACAACAAGATTAACTCAGTTAGAGACGATTGCTAACAAATTCGAAGGCGTTGATAAGTCGTTTGCTATTCAGGCAGGTAGAGAGATTCGTGTAATGGTTGTTCCTGAGCAGGTGAATGATGCTGATATGGTACTTTTGGCTCGTGACATTGCAAAGCAGATTGAGAGCGAGTTACAGTATCCGGGTCAGATCAAAGTCAGCCTGATTCGTGAATCCCGTGCAACAGATGTTGCAAAGTAAGATCATGAAGTATGATACCATGGTTCATGGTTATGATTTGTGATGAAAGAGTGCATTGAGCATTTTGAAATGTATCAGAATCCGCTATGATGATATCATCATGGCGGATTTTTGCTTTTTATGAAAGAGAGGTACATGATGGCAAGATATAAGAAACTGGGAGAACATCTGGCTTATAAGAGTAAGCTGGTAGAATTATATGAGGATCATTTGATGCTTCCGGACGGACGTGAGGTTGTCTATGATCTGATCAAACACTCCGGCGGAGCGGCAGTACTTCCAATTGATGAGGATGGTAAGCTGGTATTGATACGGCAATATCGGAATTCGGTAGATGATGAGGTCTATGAGATCCCGGCAGGACTAAAAGAACCGGATGATCTTTCCGGGGAAGCCTGCGCCAGAAGAGAATTAGCGGAGGAAGTGGGATATACAGCTGATAAGCTGCAGTTTGTTGCAGAGGTATATGGCTGTATCGGAGTGTCGAATGAGAAAACGGCGATCTATTATGCGGATCATCTGACACCTTGTGATAAGAATCCGGATCCGGAAGAATATATCGAAATATTCCGCTTTGATCTGGATACTGTTCTTGATATGATCCGATCAAAAAAAATAATCGACGGTAAGACGGTTATAGCTGCCCTTTATTATAAGGCTATGCAGAATCAAAAAGAGGACTGATCATACATATTATTTCCACCAACCGCATATTCTATATTGTTTAAGGAGCGGTTGATCGTGAAAGAGAAAATACAGTATCAATTGGACAAGACACCGAAAGGTATTATAGCAGTTCTGATCATTATTATCAGTATTATTCTGGGTTCTGTACTGGCGAATCTTCTGAATTACAGAGACCGGGCAATTCTGGAACCGTTAGCCATGGATGTCTACTATAATAATGTGATTCACAGCTACCGGAATCAACCGGTACCATGGAGGATCCTTCCGGGAAGGATAGCAGAATTAGCAGGATTTATCCTGATATACTATTGGTTTCATATAGAATGGATCAGTTATCTGGTGCTGGGAACAATCGCATTTTCATGGGGATTTCTGGTATCAATAGAGATTATTCGATGGGGAATCCAAGGACTCTTATATGGCGGAGTATGTTTGCTGCCTCACAGCTTATTATATGGATTATCTATCGTTCAACTGATCTGTTCGGATACGTCGAGGAACAAAGTGCGTAATTATGGTCTGATCATCTTATTGTTGGTTCTGGCAATATGCGCGGAGCTGTTTCTGGAATCCCAAGGGATTGTAAGATTATGGAAATGATTGTATAATATGCGGTAGACGGTATATCTGATCATGCAATTACTTGGGGGTACATTGTATGTGGATGCTGTAATTCTGATTTACATATGGAGAAAGCCAAGTGGAACAGCAGATTGAATTATTTCTTGAATATATGCAAGATCAACGGCATGCGGGAAAGAATACATTGGAATCCTATTCCCGGGATCTTCGTAAATTCCGACAATATATGGAAGAGAATGGAAAATCGGATGCAAGAGACATGATTGCCACGAATCTGACCGGATATGTTCTGTATATGGAACGATCCGGATTATCATCTGCGACCATTTCCAGATCAATTGCGTCGATACGGGCCTTCTTTCTGTTTTTATTAAGACGGGGGATAATCCATATGGATCCTTCGGAACAATTACATCCGCCAAAGGTTGAAAAAAAGGTGTCTTCTCAGATCGGATCGTCCGATATCAAGCGTCTGCTGCGAACTCCTGACTTACATACTTCTAAGGGAATCCGTGATCTGGCTATGCTGGAACTATTGTATTCCGGTGGTGTTCGTGTGTCGGAATTGATCGAACTGCGACCGGAGGATGTTCATCTGGAACTGGATTATATCTGCTGTCATACGGAAGAGAGGGAGAGAGTTCTTTCCTTTGACCGTAAGACTCATGAGGTTCTTGCGCAGTATCTGCAAGAGATCAGACCGACTCTTTCACAGGAATCCGGGTATCTGTTCTTAAACAGCCGCGGAAGACGGTTAAGCCGGCAGGGAGTCTGGAAGATGATCCGGCAATATGCGTCCAAGCTGGATATAGATGAAGTGATCACATCGCAGAAGATTCGGAACGCCGGCCGTAAAGAATAAGACTATAGAAGGATAAAAAGTTATATATTAATATTTGATATAAGGAAATAGCTGTATGATAGATATTGATCGTTTGTCAAATGGAATACAGACCATTATTGAACCCATTTCCCATGTCCGGTCGGTGGCACTGGGAATCTATGTGACTTGCGGTTCTGCTCATGAGAATCAGGAGAATAACGGAATTGCTCATATGATAGAGCATATGCTGTTCAAGGGCACTAAGAATAAAACAGCAAAGGAACTTGCCATTCAGACCACCTTGCTTGGGGATGATATCAATGCTTTTACTTCCAAAGAACTAACCTGTTATTATGCCAAGGTATTAGATGAGAATTTACCGGATCTGATTGAATTGTTTGGTGATATGTTCTGTCATTCCTTATTTTCCGAAGAAGATTTGCAACGGGAAAGAAGCGTAATCTTGGATGAGATTGATATGTATGAAGACTCTCCAGAGGATCTGGTACAGGAACAATTTCAGAAGGTCGTATGGAAAGATCATCCATTGGGATACATTATATCCGGTACTAAGGAGAATGTGAATCGTATTACCGGTCAGGATCTGCTTCAGTATTATCAACAGAATTATACATCGGACCGGATCATCATATCGGTAGCCGGACATGTGGAGATTCAAGAAGCGAAAGAGCTTTTAGAACAGCATTTTCACGAGATTCGTCCGGCAGATAACCGTATGATCGACATAAAGGAGCCGCCGGTCTATGTTCCGGATCGGCAATGTTTTACCAAAGAAACGGAACAGGTGCATTTGTGTGTGGGGCTGCCGGGTGTATCATATAATTCCGAACACTATCATACACTTGCTATGATCAACAGTATATATGGTGGAAGCTCCTGCTCCAGACTATTTCAAGAAATAAGAGAAGATAAGGGACTTTGTTATACCATTTTTTCTTATATGAGCTGCTATAGCAATACCGGTACATTTCAGATCTATTCTGCCATGGGAGAAGAAGATGTCGAGAAGGTATATTCCGAAATATGCAGAATCCTGAAGGACATGAAACGTACAAGTGTGACTTCCGAAGAAATCAGTCAGACGATGGCGCAGATCCGCTCGGAACTTTTACTGTCACAGGAGAATACCAATGCCCGCATGGATCAGAATGCGAGAAATATGCTGTATCACGGAAGAATGATACCGATGGAAGAGACGTTGTCCCAATTTGAAAGCGTAACGGGACAAAAAATGATGGATTACATGAATACTTATATGTCTGAGGACCGGATCGGCGTAACTTTGGTGGGAGATTATGATATAACAAACATATTTTAAACATATTTTTACTGTATGATAAAGGACATAACAGACAGGAGGAATGATCAATGCTGCAGGTAAATCATATTACCAAGCGATATGGCTCGCAGGATGCTTTATCCGATGTCAGTTTTCATATTACAAAAGGGCAGATCGTAGGTCTGCTTGGAGAGAATGGTGCGGGCAAATCCACAACCATGAATATTGTGACCGGATATATATCCGCGGATGAAGGAGAGGTCCTGATCGACGGGATCGATCTTTTGAAGAAGCCGAAGCCTGCCAAACAAAGGATCGGATATCTGCCGGAGCAGCCGCCGCTTTATGATAAGATGACGGTATACGAATATCTGATATTTGCCGGCGAGTTAAAAGGGCTTCGGAGACAAGCCGCGGGAAAGGAAGCGGCCAGAGTTATGGAGCTTACCAATCTTACAGAACGTAAGAATATGCTGATCCGGCATTTGTCCAAGGGATATAAGCAGAGAGTTGGTCTGGCGCAGGCTCTGATGGCAGATCCGGCTTTACTGATATTGGATGAGCCAATGGTCGGATTAGATCCGAATCAGATGATCGAGATGAGGAATCTGATCCGGTCTCTCAGTGATGATCATACGGTAATTCTGAGCTCTCATATATTATCGGAGATTGAGTCTGTGTGTGATCATATTATTATTCTGAGTCACGGTAAGTTGATTGCGGAGAATGAGGTTAAGAAGCTGGAAACCGAGAATTCCAACCACAGCAGACTGAGAATTGTTGTAAAGGGCAGCAAGTCCAAGATCGGCAATCTGTTAAAGAACTCCGGTCTGGTAAAGGATTATACTTATCTCCGGGATGTTGAAGATGGCGTGTATGAATATCAGGCAATCGCCGCATCGGATGAGGATATCAGAGATGATCTGTTTTTGGTATTTGCCCGTGAGAAAATGGTAGTATACAGTTTGAATACAGAACAATTAAGCTTAGAGGATGTATTTATGAAACTGACCGGAAAGGAGGAAGAAGAATGATTGCAATCTATAAACGGGAATTACAATCGTATTTTTCCACTTTTCAGGCATATTTATATCTCGCGTTGTTTGTCTGTGTAACAGGTTTATTCTTCACAGTGATCAATATTACTTACGGACTGAATGATTTTGTCAGTTATGTGCTAAGCAATTCTTATTTTATGATATTTGTCTATTGTATTGATCTTCCGATCCTGACGATGCGTTTGTTTGCGGAAGAGAAGAAAAATAAGACGGATCAGCTGCTATTGACTGCACCGGTATCTGCATGGGAGATCGTGCTGGGTAAATTTTTGGCAAGCTTTACCATTTTCTTAGCGGGAATGCTTATTATAACCGTATTTCCGATCATTATTGCCGCAAACGGTTCCCTTCCGGTCTCCAATACCATCAGCGGATATATCGGAATGATCCTTTTTTCTATGTGCATGATTGCGGTAGGAACCTTTATCTCTTCGATTGTATCGGAACCGATCCTTGCGATCCTGATCAGTGCGGTTGCAGGAATCTTTGTTCTTTTATTCAGTAATCTGGTATCACTGATGCCGGATGGCGTTGCTGCTACGGCAGTCTTTTTATGTGTGATCGTGATAGGGATTGCGGTTCTCCTGTATATAGATACAAAGAAAATTGCTGTATCCTTGATCGCGTTACTGGCCGGTGCCGGTCTGATTGCCGCATTGTACTTTCTGAATAAAGAATGGTTTGTATATGGGATTACCAACAGCTTGAATTGGATATCGTTAGAGAAACGATATGAAGAATTCTTAAACGGAATTCTGAATCTGTCATCGATCATATATATGATCAGTTTTACTGCTGTATTCCTGCTTGCCTCCGTACAGGCAACGGAACGCCGCAGATGGCGATAGGGAGGTGACCGGAATGAAAGGTCAACAAAGATGGAAGCTAGGGCTGAAGTCCGGAATCTTATTATTGATCGTTACAGCTGTTCTGATCGCCGGTAATCTTCTTTTGGAAAAAGCCGATATCAGGTGGGATCTCACAAAAGAGAAGATCTATACGATCTCAGATCAGACGGTCAGTATCCTGCAGGGCATAGATCAGGACGTTACGATCTATATCTTAAGTTCGGAAGAGAATTTCCCGATCGGCTTTGCCCAGATGGTTTCCGAGTATCAGAAGTCAAGCTCACATGTCAAGGTATTGTACCGGAGTCTGGATCAATATCCGAATTTTGCTGCCGCATATATGGATAATACGACTGCGGCTGTGTCCGAAAACAGTATGATCGTGGTATGCGGCGATAAGCATATGTATGTCGATTCTTCTCAATATGTCAGCTCCGACGGGACACTTCTTGCCTTTGAACCGATGCTGACTTCTGCGATCAATGCGGTAATCGATGGCGAGACCAAGAAAATATACCGTGTTCTGGGACATAATGAAATGGAACTGCTTGCTTCAACAAGTTCCGGTCTTCTTAGGGACAATTATGAGACCATTGATCTGACTCTTTTGAATGAAGAGATACCGGAGGATGCGGATGTTGTATTGATCAATGCACCGACAGAGGACTTTTCCGCAGAAGAATTAAGCAAGCTTCAAGCCTACCTGGATCAGGGAGGAAGTATCTATTATATTGTAGAAGCAACGATCGATCTGGATCGGATCTATCAATTTTCGGAAGATAACGGCATTGTGATTGAACCCGGTATAGTATTAGAACAGAATCCGGCAATGATATACGGCGATACGCCTACCTATATTCTTCCGGTTATTGAGAGACACAATATAACGGAGAATTTTAATTCTCTCAATCTGCCCTTGATCGTTCTGGTATCCAAAGGTTTGAAAAAGGCGGATGAAGAAGATCTGAAGACGGTTGGATTATTAGCAACATCGGATTATGCCTATTCCAAGGTGAATCTTGATTCGGAATATATCTCCCGGGAAGATGACGATATCATCGGACCGTTTTATCTGGCTATGGTGTCGGAAAATGAGAACGGAGGAAGATTACTGGTACTTGGTTCTTCTAATGTCTTGAATGATGATGCAGATGAAATGGTAAATGGGAGAAATACGGATTTCTTCATTAACGGAATTGATTATTTGATGGGAGATACAAACAAGATCTCCATTCGAAGCAAGGAGATCGAATATGATTATAATCTGTATTCCGGTTTACAGATCTATATCTTTTCCGCAATTTCCGTTCTAGGCATCCCGATCCTGATCCTTCTTATAGGAACCGTGGTTGTAGTGATCCGGAACCGAAGATCCAAGAATTGGCAAAAAAGAAGGTCATTTGAAGAAGAGAAGGAACAAAACTACGATGAGACGACGGAATCCGGGATTGAATCAGAATCTGAACCGGTAATTGAGATCGAATCAGGATCCAAACCGGAACTTAATGATAAGGAGTGATAGATAGTAACTGCCATCATTGTAGTCTGGATCAGATAACCGGCAAGCATACCCCACATGTATCCTTTTAATCCGATGTGAGGCACCAACAGTAAAATGAAACCGATACGAATCCCGCTGCAAAGGATGGTATGCAGCATGTTGACAGCTGCTTTACCGATTCCGTTTAATATGCTTGCGAGTGTTGATGACAGATAGATCCACGGACATAATAACGCAAACCGGAAGAGTAGTTCGCCAGCGGTATCGCTGGAAAGAATGACTTTTCCGGTCCATTTGCCGAAAAATAGTAAATAGACAGTGCTGATAAGCCCGATCCCCAAACAGAGGATCAGGCTTTTTTTGATCAATCTCTTCAGAACCTTGTGATTATGACTTTCATATTGGGCTGAAATAGCGGGAAGCAGCGTTAAAGACAGGGAATTGGTAAATGTGGTCGGGAACATGATGCACGGCAATACCAGGCCGGATAATGTCCCGTACAGGATCAGTGCGGAATCCCCGTTTTGATAGAACAGATTTAACATATGTGGGATCAGAATGCTCTCCAGACTTTGCAGCAGAGTCAGTGACAGACGGTTTGCGGTAAGAGGGATTCCGTCTTTGATCAGTTCCTTAAACAGTGTGAACCGTATGCTTCTTTGGTTGCGGAATGATTGCTTCGTACCGCGTATATGGGATAACTTATAAAAATGAATTCTGTAATGAAGACATAGCAACGCGGATGCAGCAACCTCGCCGATCACTATACCATAGACGGCTATGTATGCCTGATGTTTTGACTGGATTCCGTATGCTGCGATCAAATAGACTCCAAGGATCTTGGCAACTTGTTCGATCATTTGACTGATTGCAGTGATTCCGGTGTCGGATTCTCCGATAAAATAACCGGTCATGCAGCCTTCGATACAGACAAACGGGAATGCAAATGCGAGAATACGTAGAGATCTGGCACATTCTATGGAGTGCAGGATATGAAGACTGATCCCGCCAGCTTCCCGGTATAACACTATGGACATCAGAACCGCAGTTGGAACGGATATCATAAGCGCAAGATGTAACAGCATATGTTTCTTTTTGTAATCCTCTTCCGGAATTCTCGCAATCTGACGGGTAAGAGCGGTCTGGATTCCCTGACATGCGAATCCGAACATGACCATATACAGAGGCAATACCATCTGGTACAGCCCCAATTCACGTTCACCAATTAATTGGTTTAAGAATATTCTATTATAGAATCCAAGAATTCTGGCTCCGATCCCGGCGATTGTCAGGATCAGGGTTCCTTTGAAAATTGATTTTTTTAAAGATTCAGCCATGATAATACTCTTGATGTATTGTCATTGCTTAATTATATGGATGAATGGATGAAAACATGACAGGATGGTGGGAAGATCATGTCGAAAATCTATCTGGATCATGCGGCGACAACGGCTGTACACCCGGAGGTGTTAGAAGCCATGCTGCCGTATTATACGCAAGAGTTTTATAATCCTTCCACGGGTTATCATGCCGGGAGAGACATCAAAGATAAGATCGAGGAGATCAGAGAATATATTGCTTCCTGTATTCATGCGTTTCCGGATGAAATCTATTATACCAGCGGAGGAACGGAAGGGGATAATTGGATCCTAGATACTTCATGCAGGAATGGCCGGGACCTAATATCGGATGTCGGGAATTACAGACCGGTTCATATTATCACTTCCTGTATTGAGCATCATGCGATCTTGAATACATGCAAAGAATTGGAGAATCGGGGAGAAGAGGTCAGTTATCTTCCGGTAGATTCTCATGGAAGAATCCGGATTACGGATCTTCAGAACGAGATACGAAGGGAAACCGGGCTGGTATCTATACAATACGCGAATAATGAGATTGGAACCATACAGCCGGTGAATCAGATTGGGGATCTTTGCAGGAAATATGAGATTCCTTTTCACACAGATGCGGTTCAGGCGTGCGGTCATATTCCGATTAATGTACAGGAAATGAATATTCATTCATTAAGTGCCAGTGCCCATAAATTCCGCGGACCTAAAGGGGTAGGATTCCTATATGTCCGAAGGTCGGTACCTTTGCATTCTTATATCCATGGCGGAAGTCAGGAACGCGGTTTTCGCGCCGGTACGGAAAATGTTCCCGGCATTATCGGGATGGGGAAAGCCCTAGAGTTGGCCTATCAGGATATGGAAATCAGGTCTCGCAATGAGCAGAGACTGCGGGATTATTTTATCAGAAGGATACTTCGGGAAATACCGGATTCCAGAATTAATGGGCATATGTTATACCGTCTGTCAAATAATATCAATCTGGCATTCCGGTATGTAAATGGTTCGTCTTTACTCATCTTGCTTGATGATGATGAGATATATGTCTCTGCCGGATCCGCATGTAACTCCGATCATTCAGGACCTTCTCATGTAATTCGGGCATTGCATTTACCGGAAACATATGAAAATGGTGTGCTCAGGATAACCATCGGCGAGGAGAATACAGTTGAGGAATTGGATCAGGTAATTCGGCTGTTGAAGTATCATGTAGAGGAACTGCGAGCGGCAGCTCCGGAATTGCATTCCTGATAATCTGAGATCCATGGAAGGATTGAAAGAACAGAGCCGCTGCCGGATGATTATGCGAGAGGCAGATACTCCGGCTTGCGGTTCTTATAGATACAGTAATAGCGGAAGCCGCAGTCAGACAGAAGGGCTTCTGCAGTCCCGAATCCATATGCGAAGTTCTCCGGTGTATGTGCATCACTACCGATCGTGATGATCTCACCGCCGAGTTCTTTATACATCATAAGGATATCCTTGTGCGGATGAGGATAACCGAGTCCTTTGTAGAGACCGGCGGTATTGATCTCGATTCCTTTGCCGTCGGATATGATCTTTTTTAATAGGGATTCAAAAATATCGGCATAATCCTTAAAATTCCAATTCGTATTCTTGGTCGGACCGTAGCGGACAACATAATCCAGATGTCCGTAGACATCATAGTCATGAAACGCATGTACATTGTCGTCGATGGACTGAAAATATTCCCGATAAGCCTCTGTTTCACTCCGCCCTTCATAATATTCCGGATAGTATGGGTCAATCCCACGTACCAGATGAGATGATCCGATAATAAAGTCAAAAGGATATTTACGGGTATAATCGTATAATTTATCCGTAATATGACTCATCAGTCCTAGTTCGACTCCGTATCTTATTTCTATACGTCCGGCATATTGTTCTTTTAGTTCGGTAAGACGCCTAAAATAGGCATCCGTATCCAGAAGAAAGGTCAGTCCGTTAGCTGCTTCCGGTGGAAAATCAATATCGTGATGATCAGTCAGATAAAAATATTTCATCTGATGATCAAATGCCTGTTCCAGCATGGTTGTTACCGGCGTATCGGAATCACTGGAAAACTCGGAATGTAAGTGGCAGTCTGCTATGATCATGAGAACCTCCGTTATATATCCAAATATCTAATGGTTTTTTATTCATCAATCATATATATCAATGAGTTTTAAGTATATATCAATTCACTCAGTAAGAGTGTATCATAGATTTATGGATTTGGCAAAACAGCATAGATTTCACTGTTGAGAATATATTTCACAAAAAAATCTTGCTATCTTTACCGGCTGCAGGAATGGATAATATTTTCAGAAATGGGTTGAAATTTCCAACTAAAAACGGTATTATAGTAAATGGACTGAAATCCGATTAATAACCTCAATAATATATGATCTTTGTAACTCATTTGTTATGAATTCGGCGCATTCAATCAGATAACAGACGGAATCGGACTTCGGCGGTGCGCGTATGGGTGGACCGGAATTGGATATTGGCTGTTATCAAAGCCTGCGTGATGATATATTATGTGAAGGTCATTATAATTAAATTCACTTTATAGGAGGAGTTTTCAAAATGGCAGTAAAAGTTGCAATCAATGGATTTGGACGTATCGGTCGTCTTGCTTTCAGACAGATGTTTGATGCAGAGGGATATGAGGTAGTTGCAATCAA